>NZ_MLBG01000120.1 GCF_001936595.1 Desulfovibrio sp. DV | reverse complement strand
CAAAGCGCACCCAACCCTCGAAACCCTTCCAGGGGCCGTTGTGGTAAGCGTGGGCGTTCAAGTAGGGAACGCGAATCTTTTTCGCCACTTCGCCCGGCCGCTTGCCGGTGAAGATGATGTCGGGCTTGAGCATCTCCATGGCTTCGAGGCCCTCGAGTTCATTGGGGTCGTCGATGGCCAGGGTCCCTGACTCGCAGCGGGAAATGCCCTTTTCCATGTCGCCCTGGTGGCCGAACTTGGTATAGACCGAGACCACGTCCACCTTCATTTCGTCGTGGATGACATGGGCCCAGTGCCACAGCTTGGAACCGCCCGGCCACAGGCAGACGCGTTTGCCCTTGAGGCGCTCGGCATACCAGTCGAGTTCCGGCTTCCAGCGGGCCACTTCCTCGTCGATGACGGCCTTGGCCCGGTCCTCGATGCCGAAGAAAAGCGCCACCTTGCGCAGCGATGCGGCCAGCGCGCCAAAGCCGAAGCCGTCGATGTCCAGGCGCGGCGTGCCATAGCGCTTGCGCAGCTCGTTGCAGATGTATTCGGCTGAGCGGGCGCATTCGAGGACGTTTAAGTGGGCCCGGTGCATGCCGCGCAGGTCGTTGTACGAACCGTTGCCGGTGAAGGTGGCCAACACCTGGATGCCCATGCGCTTGAAGTAGTCGTCCATGACCTCCTGGTCGCCTTGGATGTTGTACTCGCCGACGTAGTTGATGACGTAGTCGCTGGTCAGCGTCGGTTCAAAGGTGCCGACCTTCTGGTTGATCCAGGCGATGTTGATCTTGTGGTGGCCGCCGGACTGGCTGGGGCCGCCAAAGCCGGGGGAGTTGCACACGAAAATATCAACCTCGGGCATGTCTTCCATGATCTCGGCGGCAATGGCGTTGATGTCGTCGCCGATAAGGGCCGAGGCGCAGGTCTGGTAGATGGTCATGGCCTTGATGTCGGGAAAGGCCTTGAAAGCTTCGAGGATGTTCTGCTTGAGCAGCTTCTCGGCCCCGAAGACGATGTGCTTCTCCTTCATGTCCGAGGCAAAGGTGTACTTGATCTGGAAGTTGTCGTTGTCGCTGATGTAGCGCTTGGTCTGCCAGGTGTCGTAGGTGCAGCCCACGGGCCCGTGGCTCAAGTGGATGACGTCCTTCATGGGGGTGCCGATCACGTGCTTGGCCCCGCAATAGGCGCAGCCGCGCTCGGAGATCGACCCGGGAATGGTGTTCAAGTAGCCTAGCGGCAGGGCGTCGGCCAGGGTCTCGCCCGGCCCCTTGATGACGGCGTGCTTTTCCCGTTCGGGAATGCACTCGCTGCATTTAAACAGATGATACGGCATATTTTCCTCGCGGCCTCAGGCAGTTGGGGGACTTTGCCCCGAGCCTTACGCCTGTCTTCATTATGAACTTGCCAAGGGGCTGTCGCCTTCTGGCCGGCGTAGCGACGGCGGTTCCCATCAAGCTTGTCCTTCGACATTGCCCGCCCGACGGAACTGTCTTTCCCGCGCACACCCACCGTCGCGGCAACGCCGTTTCCCCTTAACCACTTGCCTCCAGGTGGGATTCCAAAGGGCTCAGCCCTTTGGCCGCCGGAGGCATCTTCCTTCTTTTCCGCACCTTCCCCCTACAACACAGCCGCGTCGCCGGTTTCGTCGGTGCGAAGGCGCAGTGCGTCGTCCACGGGCAGGACAAAGATCTTGCCGTCGCCGATCTGGGCGGTCTGGTTGGCCTTGATGATGGCCGAAACCACGGCGTCGGCGTCGGCGCTGGGCACGACGATGGAGAGCATCCGTTTGGGGATGTACTTCATGCCGCCGGATTTGCCCTGGCCTTGGAGTTCGGGGGGCAGATCGCAGTTGAGCTCGGCGGCGATGCCGCGCTGGTGGCCGCGCCCGAGCACCCGCACGGCCATGAAGCTGGGGAACCCGAGCTTTTCCAGGGCATCCTTGGTCTGCCCCACCTTTTTGGGGCGGATGATGGCGATGATTTCCTTCATGGCGGCTCCTGCTACAGTCCGCTGACGCCGGTTCGGACGGTAAAGACCGATTCCACGGGCATGACGAAGACCTTGCCGTCGCCGAAATTGCCGGTGTAGGCCTTGTACTTGATGATCTTGAGCACTTCCTCGACGCTTTTGTCCTCGACCACCATCATGATCATGGTCTTGGGCAATTCATCATAGTGGACGTCGCCCATGGTGATGCCTTTTTGCTTGCCCCGGCCGTAGGCGTTTATTTTGGTCATGGTGAAAAAGCCCGCCTCGGCCAGCCCTTCGGTCACGGTCTCGGCCGCTTCCGGCCGCACAATCGCCTTGATCATCTTCATGAGCCTGCTCCTTTGGGCGCAATGGTTAGTCGGCGATGCCGTACTTGACGACCATGGCTTCGAGTTCGTCCATGGTCATGGGCTTGGGGATGACGAAGTTCTTGTTTTCGATGATCTTGCGGCCCAGTTCGCTGTATTCCAGGGCCTGGTTTTCGGTGGCGTCGTATTCGGTGACCGTCTTCTTGTTGAATTCCGCCTTCTGCACGATGTTGTCGCGCGGTACGAAGTGGATCATCTGGGTGCCGATGGCGGCGGTGAATTCTTCCAGGAACTCCCGCTCCCCGTCGACCTTGCGGCTGTTGCAGATGACTCCGCCCAGGCGCACGCCGGACTGCTTGGCGTACTTGACCAGACCCTTGCAGATGTTGTTGGCGGCGTAGATGGCCATCATTTCGCCCGAGGCCACGATGTAGACCTCCTGGGCCTTGCCGTCGCGAATGGGCATGGCAAACCCACCGCAGACGACGTCGCCCAGGACGTCGAAGAAGACGAAGTCGAGGTCCTCGGTGTAGGCCCCGTTGGCTTCCATGAGGTCGATGGCCGTGATGACGCCGCGTCCGGCACAGCCCACGCCGGGCTCGGGACCGCCGGATTCCACACAGTTGATGCCCATAAAGCCCTGCTTGATGACCTTGTCATTGGTGACTTTTTCCGCGCCGTGGTCGCGCAGGACGTCCATGAGCGTTTCCTGGGGCTTGCCGCCAAGGATCAGCCGGGTGGAGTCGGCCTTGGGGTCGCAGCCGTGGATGAAAATTTTCTTGTCGTGGAAGTGGGCCATGGCGGCGGCCGTATTCTGGGTGGTGGTGGACTTGCCGATGCCGCCCTTTCCATAGATAGCGATCTTGCGGGTCATGCGAAGACTCCTTTTGCTGTAGTGCGCGTCGAAAAATGGAATCGCGCTGTTGCATGACCGTATAGCCATAATTGTGCCAGCCGAAATGACGGGGAGCTGCCCTGGGAATGAAACCAGGGATTTTGCTCATATTATAAGGATAATACTTTGTTTTTATTGTAATAATTTGAAGGTTCGGACAGTGGAAAAGGGTACCGGACGGAACCATTTTCAAGCGCATTGTTCCTTGCCGTACCATCGTTTGCTCGACATCGCGGAGTGGTGTTTCTTGGCGACGTACCTGTTGGTACCTTGTTTTGTCGGCTTGTACTGTGTGGTACACAATCACGTGTACACCGGCTGCGAGTGACTGCCGTGTGCCACGCCGGGAGGAGGGGAGGGGGCAACCCGACAGGCCGCCATCGCCATCACGACCGCGAGCGCCCAACGAGCATTGCCAGACCACGAAGGCCGCTGCGACGATGGCGGCGGCCACGACCGCCGTACCCATCATGACGGCTCCTGCGCCCACGACCACTCCGGACTCCCGGAACGACAATGCGGCCCGACCCTACAAAAACGGGGAGAAACGGACATATTGGTACGAAAGGGCAGTGTTCCTCAGGTCCGGGACGCGGCAGGGGGTGGTCCGGTCAGGGCCTGGGTCGAAAAGAATGCTGGAATACCTTGCTTTTTTTGATATGTCTAAAATAGCATATAATTTGTGCCGCGACGGTGGCGGAATCCATGCTTGTGGCATGTGGTTTGCTGAACCGGTCCGCATCGGCCAAGCGCCCGGTCTCCCGGAGGGGGGACGCGAGGATGCCCGGACCTCCGGTTGCCCGACAGCCCTGACCCTGCAGGCAGAAACCTCGGCCGGTCGGAGCCTCGGCCAGCCTGGCCGCGACCGCAAGCCCGACCGCCGGCGGCGCACGGGCAGACGCCTCAGGGCACAACGTCCCGACCGGTCATGAGAACCTGAAACAGCAGCGCGCAAGCGAGGCCCCATGGACGAGAAGTACGGGGAGAACAGCCCGGCCAAGGAATGCCATGCCGGGACCTGCAAACACAGCGATCCCCGGGTGAAGGAATGCCACGCCGGCGTGTGCCGGGGCAAAATTGTGCCGCTCCTCTACGAGATGGGGAAAGCGCTTTCCGAGCACAACGACCTGGCCCTGGCCCTGGACACCCTGCTTGACTACATGCGCCGCGACATGGGCGTCACCCGGGCCATGGTCAACCTGCACCATCGCCAGTCCGGCCACATCTTCATCCACAAGAGCATGGGCCTGACCGAGGATGAGCAGGCCCGGGGCATCTATTTTCCGGGCGAGGGCATCACCGGCCAGGTGGTGGAAGAGGCCCGGCCCATCGTGGTGCGGCGCATCGGCCAGGAGCCGGCCATCCTCAACCGCACCGGCAGCCTGTCGCGGCCCGAGGACTGCGACAACGCCTTTGTCTGCGTGCCGATCCTGCGCGGCAAAAAGGTGCTCGGCAGCATCAGCGCCGTGCGGTTTTACGACAGCGACGAGCTGCTCGACAAACACGTCAACGCCCTGGTGGTCGTCTCCTACATGCTGGCCCAGGCCGTGGAACTCTATCTGGTGGAAACTGTCGACAAGGTGCTGTGGGAAGAGCGCCACCAGGAACTGCTCGGCGCGCTCCAGGCGCGTTTCAAACCCTCGGCCTTCATCGGCTCATCCAAGGTCATGATGGAGGTGTTTGCCTTGCTGCACAAGGTGGCCAGGACCCGGACCACGGTGCTGCTCCTGGGCGAGAGCGGCGTTGGCAAGGAGATGATCGCCAATGCCATCCATGCCGACGGGCAGCGTCCGGACGGACCCATGGTCAAGTTCAACTGCGCCGCGCTGCCGGAGAGTATCCTGGAAAGCGAGCTGTTCGGCCATGAGAAGGGGTCGTTTACCGGGGCCACCCAACTGCGCAAGGGCCGGTTCGAAGAAGCCGACGGCGGCACCATTTTTCTCGATGAAGTGGGCGAACTGTCGCTTGGCGTCCAGGCCAAGCTGTTGCGCGTACTCCAGGAACGGGCTTTTGAGCGGGTGGGCGGCAACAAGACCGTGACCGTGGACATCCGCATCATCGCCGCCACCAATAAGAATCTGGCCGAGATGGCGGCGAGGGGTGAGTTTCGCCAGGATCTCTATTTCCGTCTCAATGTCTTCCCGCTCCAGGTGCCGCCCCTTCGCGACCGGGGCAGCGACATCGTCACCCTGGCCGAATATTTTACAGCCCGCTACGCCAAGGAAACGGGCAAGACGATCAAGCGGATCACCACCCCGGCGATCAATATGCTCATGCACTACCACTGGCCGGGCAATGTCCGGGAACTGGAAAACGTCATCCACCGGGCGGTCATCCTGACCGAGGACGACGCCATCCATGGCTACAACCTGCCGTTGTCGCTGCAAACGCCGGTGTTTTCCGGCGCGGACAGCCTGGACGGCCTGGAGGCCAGGCTGGCTGCGGTGGAATACGAGATGCTTGTCGAGGCCCTGCGCCTGCAGCAGGGCAACACCACCGAGGCGGCCCGTGAGCTTGGCCTGACGCGGCGGACCATGGGGCTTCGCATGAAAAAATATCGTCTGGATTACCGGGAGTTCCGGCGGGCAGACTGCGCCGCTCCGGCCTCTTCCCGGCCTTGAGGGCAGGGGAGGGGGCGGGACGGCAGCAGGGATGGATAGAGGGAACGATGGGCCTGGCCGCACACGCGGTCCGAGGCCGGCATGGCCGGCCGCACCTCTGTCGTTTCATGTGGGTCGGGAGCGTCCTGCCGGCCAGTACCGTTTTTATTCGCAAGCGCCCAGGTTCTTGACGCGAACCCATCATGCGCGTATAGGACGTGGCTCGCACGCGCCAGCATAGCTCAGTTGGTAGAGCAGCTGATTCGTAATCAGCAGGTCTGGAGTTCGAGTCTCCATGCTGGCTCCATTATTTCAAGGGGTTAGGACGTCAAAGTCCTGGCCCCTTTTTCGTTTATCAGATGCCCCTGCCTGTTGGCTCCGTTGGCGGACCCGATTTGTCCGCTATCCCCTTCCTCCCCATTTTTCCATGAGTTTTGGCACTGCTTAAATATTCCCCTGCTATTTCAATGCGTTGAAATATTTTGAACGAATTTGAACGCTGGTATTCTACGTATTGCGCGTGATTTCAGTGTGTTGCGTCGAATGTGTGGGAAATTTGAAATTTTGAACGGGGTGGGTTTTCGGCCGGCCCGAGCGAAATGAGCCCGAAAATGAGGGCACGGTGAGGCGCTGCACAATGCGCAGACGTCTGCGCGTGTGGTTACGGGAGTTGTTTTTGACAGCAAGCTAGTGGAAGCTTGACATCAAACGAACGATAGCCGATATCGGAAAAGCAGTGTCAAGCAGGGGTATTGCACTTTTGTCTGACCGTAGAACTTGATAGGCAATTTTATTTTGAGCCATAAGCCTATTTGCATAGATTTACATTGATAGCAAGCAATTATGTACCAAAAAAGGTAACAGCTTAAGATTTGTTTGCAATTGTGGAGGGAGTAGTGGATAAAGTAATTGCGAAACGTATTGAACAAGAGCTTACGGGCAAACATGTCCGTGATTGGCTGATAGAAAGTGTGATCGATAATGGGAAATCGGCCGTCGTCCTTAAAGGAACAAGTGGGAATCTAGTCGGTGCCATTAAAATATTTGACCCTGATCTTGTTGAAAAGCAAGGAAAGGATAGCCAACTTGCAAGAATAGACAGGGAAAAGGGTTTAATTGGGAAACATCACAAAAATTTAGTTAAAATTTATGATGGCGGCCTTTGTGCTGATACTGGATATTGTTTTATTGCTATGGAGTATTTAGAAGGCAACAATCTTGCTAAAGATTTGGCCAAAGTTTCTTGTGATAATATTTGTGGTATAGTAAGAAAGATCGCATCGGCAGCAAAGTTTTTAGAGGATAATGGTTATTGCCACCGGGATATAAAGCCAGAAAATATTTTGTACAAAGGTGGCGACGACATTATTCTGTTGGATCTTGGTGTTATGAGGCCAATTGAAGGTTCAAGTTTGACAGATGATGATAATATTCGTCCGTTTATCGGAACGTTGCAATATAGTCCTCCAGAATTTTTGCTAAGAAAAGAAAGTGAAACAACTGAAGGGCTCAGAGCTATAACTTTCTATCAAATAGGTGCGGTTTTGCATGATTTAATAATGAAAAAACCACTCTTTGACAATTTCAAAAATCCTTATGCGAATTTAGTAAATGCAGTTCAACAGGAAAATCCCGACACTCATAACAATTCTATTTCGCCAAAGATTAGAGCGCTAGCAGCAAATTGCCTTGTAAAAGATCCAGCCAAGAGACTTCAGCTTGTCTCTTGGCTGGATCTGCTTGAATTATCCTCAGAAGATAAAGGTTTTGGTGAATTACAGCAAAGGATTAAAAGCTACAGAATAGCAGCGTCTTGTTCTTCTCTTCAGCCGTCTTCAGCAATCAGCTGCGAAGAATCATTAAAAAAGATAGGGGAGGAGATACTCGAATGCACAAGGTCCAGATGTATTGCTAGCAAACTGTTCCCTCGGTTTTTAACGACGATTTCCGATGTTGACAAAGAAGAAGTTTCTTTGGAAGTAGCGTTTCGATTTGAAAAAGATACCGGGTTTGGTTTAAACAGCTTTTTATCACTATTTGTTGAGATTAAACTCGTTGACAGTTCTGCGGAAGTCGTTTCTGTTGGAATTGCAGGTTTTTTGACGGAGAACAATTTTTGCGACAGAAATGAGCTTGAATTTGAATTCAAAAAAGTCTTGATTTCAACCTACGACTGTGATCTTTTTTCGTTAAAGGTCTATCAGATGATATGTAAAATATACGACTCGACTATCAACAAGATTGTTGAGCCGCTGACGTCAGAAACTTTTTCAGTCTGCTTCTAAATACAAAGGGAACAGGTGTATCATGGAAGGTTTGTGGTGGGTCGAGCAAGATGAGCTAGATACCGATCAGAAAGAAGCTATTGATCTTCCTCTTGATGCGAATCACCTAATTTATGGCCCTCCAGGTTCAGGCAAAACAAATCTTGTCTTATTGCGAGCTAAGTATTTAGTACGTTCTGGTGTACCCAACGTTTGTATTGTTGTCTTTACAAGAACTTTGCATGAATTTATTAGCCTAGGTTGTGCACAATATGGCATCGCTAGCAACAAACTAAAAACAAGTGTGTCATTGTTTAATGATATTTTACACCAATACAATATTGAGCCTGATAAATCTGAGGACTTTTCTGCACTGAGAGAGAATTTATCAAAACAGGTCAAAGCACTTCTTGAAGAAAAGAAGCTGTCAAATTTTTATGATGTAATTTTGTTGGATGAGGCCCAGGATTATAGTGTTGATGAAATTGACATATTTAGAATTTTAGGGCGTAATATTTTTGCAGTAGCAGACGCGAGACAAATGATATTTTCAGGGAAAGATCCTTTGCCTAAACTAGAATCGATCGCCAAAAATAAAATAACATTACGTTTTCATTATCGAAATGGGTATAAGATATGCAGACTGGCAGATGGCATTGCAAAGGTGTCTGGTAGCTACAGTTTGTCAACAGATACCTCACACTATGATGAAATAAGGTACCCTTCGACTGCTGAATTGGTTAAGTGTCTATCTCTTGAAGAACAATGTTTAAAAATTCTTTCAAATGTAAAGACCCAGCTAAAAGCTTATCCGCGGGCGCTTATAGGTGTATTGTGTCCAAGAAATAACGAGCTAAAAATAGTATATGAAATTTTGTCAGCGACAGAAATATCAGATTATATTATTTTACAAGGTCTAGGCAATGGCTATTCCTCATTTGAAGACAAGCCAATCTGTTTGTGTAATGTGCACAATGCCAAAGGATTAGAATTTCGTGCATTACACATAGCTGGTGTGGATTTTTTTGATAATTTTAAAAAATATCAAAGAAATATGGTTTATACTGCTATAACACGAGCGAAAACGTCAATGTCTGTTTACTATACAGATATCCTCCCTGGGTATCTTGAGAGTGCTTTTGCCTCCCTTTCTAAGCCTTCTCGTCCTTCAATTAAAGATTTGTTTTAACTGAAGAGGTGTGAATATGTATTCGTTAAAATGCAAGCGAAAAGACTTGCTTGATATATTTTCAAAAAAAGGACCAAAGCAACGCCCGGCGTTGAGCGATGGATTTATCGATCACAATAACGAAACACTAGAAGCGGACTGTCTTTGTTTAATTTGGCCTGACGCTAGCGAAATAGATAACTTGCCGCCATCCATGATAATTACTTCCGATAAGTCTGTTGAAGATTTGTTGGCATGGTCCTCTACATACCTCTCCGAGTATCAACCGCTTACAACTTACTGTTATGTTTTAGAACAATCTGAACATGCACTAGTTGGCAATTTGCCGTTACGTGCTAGACTTAATCGTTTAGAATGTGCTTGGGTAGGGCTAATTCTCGCTGAGGCGATTACTCTTTCTTCTGTTTCTGCTCCTAATTTTAATATTGCGCCTTTGGCTTGTGCAAGTACTTTTTCGTTTTGTGCTGCGCGATTTTCTGCTTTGAAATATTCTAATGATTTTAGTGACTCGCTGGTTGAAAGATGGAAAAAAGCACACAAAGCTTCACGTCAACCTGTAAGAAAATTAGAGTTGTCCCGAATCTTAGATAAAGTTTGGCTGCTAACTGCTTTGTCGAATACAAAGGGACTTCGAAATGACATCGCTATGACACCTGATGGATTGAATAATATTTATGTTGCTTGCAAACAAATAATCGAAAACGGTGTGATTACTGATGCAGGATTAAGCTATTGCTTCGGAGGTAGTGCTAACTTTAGAACTATCCATGCGGAGATGTTAGGCTCACGCGAAAATCGGGTTCTTGTTTTTGAGGACGCCATGGCACGGATATGTGTAAATAAACAAAGTTTTCAAGAAGCATCATTTTTGTGTGGATATTTAGCCAGCTTGGTTAGCCCAGGATCTTTGGATTATTTTGATCTAATTTGGCCCTGGCTAAGTCATTATTCTGACGCGATGCTCTGGTATGGCATATGTTCTGGACTTCAGGAGAAAAATGTAATTTTATCTTCATTTTCAAGTATAGGAAGAAGGGTTTTGAGAGATGTTTTAAAGCCAATATACAAATTTGATCGTCCTAGTTCCGATATTTCATCCCATGAGTTAGATGTAATTTCGCGGAGCGAAGGTGGGCTAGTCTTCCGTACTGGTAATTCAGGATATATCGATTGCGAGCTATTCCCAGGAGTAAATACTTTTTTACGTAAACAGGCAAATGATACTTTGCCAATAAACGCGCCTACTGTTTGCAAAGGAAATAAGGAATATTCTGATGCCGTGGACAAATTAGGAAAAGCGCTAATCGAAATTAATGTATTGTACCAAAAAATTAATTTTGCAAAAGAAAATGAAGAAGTAACTTTTTCGAATAACAAAAGCAATAGCAAAAGCAAGAGAAAGCAATCAGTTCCTCGAAAGCGAAAGCTTCTTGATTCGTAGACTGGCGACGTATTGGGTTTGAAGTTTTGCTGGCAATTGTGTGTAGACGTATTTGATCTTGCCTTGCATGCAACCCATTGTGCTATAATTCAGACAAACTACGTATCTCTCAATCGACAGTATTGTCTTGTTCAGTTTTCTTAAGATTTTTTTGCACTTGAGGTCACTAGCCTATCGTCTGTAATTGACATTTACTACCGAAGCTTCCACTCCGCATTCTCGCTCCAATTGATTGATAGATTGTTTGAATAGTGTGTAGATTTCTTATGTCGCATCACGCGAAAAAGGTTGCTGGTTGGCTGAGAAGGTATCCTCTTGTCATGCAGTAGAGGACCGAATATATTTTTTACTTTAAAATGACTCTCGAATAATAAATTTAGTAAAATTTGCAGATAATGTCCTGAAGCGGGTCGACAAGTCTTAAAATGATGATCTAACCAAAGAAACAATTGAACTCATCAGCTTTGACCACTTTTAAGAACTTTTCAATCGACTTCACTTTCGGGCAAGGGTCATATTTTGTCCATTTGCCTGTCCCGCGCATCCAGTAGACTTTCCAAGTCTTGGAAGTCTTCACATAGGCCGCTTTGGCAAACTTGCTTTCGATTTTCTGGCTGGCATCCATGAAATAGGGGCGGATTTCGAATAGCTCCACAATTTGCTGCTCAGGGTCAATCCTGAAGCCCCACTGGAGCTGATCTCGGATATGGGCCGGCGGCCCCTTCTCGTCGCAGAATTTCTTCAGCAGGTTTGCCAGTCGGTGCTCTTCAAATTCGCTGATGGCCATTTGGTCCTCGAAGGTGATTAACTGCCCGCCTGAGATGATTTCTTTAGCCGGCAAAGGTCTTGAGCAGCAAGTCTTATGAAAATTTGTTGCCCGCTGTCCACGATATGCCCCCTCAGCTCTTATCTGGTCACACCTTCCCCGCTTGCGTCTCAATCGGTGCCTGCTTTCAAGGTGCTGGTCGGCTATGACAGCACCGTCCTCCGAGATGAATATGTCCTGTGAAGCAGCTGGCACTGGCGAGGAAATGATCGGCTGGCCGCTATCGGGGTGTTCGGTTTGATGACGACTGTTTTGCTGGGAATGCAACACTGCGGATATGTTAACTTTCAAGGTAATTAGGCGTGCCGTAGTATAGAATTGTAGCTTTTAATACAGGAAATTGCTTGACTTGAACTGTCAAACGCTATTAAGCCGTTACCATTGAAACGTTAAAAGAAATCGGGGTTCACTATGGAAGGCATAAGAACTTTGGCCAAAGACAATTCCATCCAAATACACCTGCATAAAACTTTTTATGAAGCTGAAGCCATAAAAAATGCTGCATTTAGTTTTTCAAATTCGTGCTATGTATTTCTAAAACCTTACGATATGGAAGAAAATTTAGTTCGCTTTGAACCCAAAGAAGGCGTTGAGGTTGATCTTGAATCTGTGGCTAAAGAGTTTTGTAATTCAGTGCTTGACCATCAAATTAGACTGGATTTGGAAAAGATGAATTCAAAAATCAGAAATCTTATTGTCAAACAAGCGTTCTCGCCTATCGAAAAATTAGTTGTTGGCGACTAAAATGGGCAGCAATTATTTGATTCTTCCACATTCTTTTCGCCGCTTGGACGGGGATAGGGTGTTGCTGGTAAATTATGGGGGAGGTTTTCTTTTTTAAAAAATGATAATTTCAAACAGTTCATTAATCACGGGCTCGATACTGAGGATGATCTTGCCTTGGACCTAGAGAGCAATGGTTTTTTGAGCTTTGCTGATCATGATCTGGCTGTGAATCTTGCGTCTGTTAAATACAGGACAAGAAAAGGTTTTTTGAATAATTTTACATCTCTCCATATGATGGTTGTGACAGTTCGATGCAATCAAAAATGTGAATATTGCCAAGTATCCTGCGAAGGAGAGGACGCATTACAGTATGATATGAGCGTCGATACTTCACGAAAGATTGTTGATTTTATATTTAATTCGCCCAGTAATAATATTAAGATTGAATTCCAAGGCGGCGAGCCTCTTCTGAATTGGAATGTTATTCAGGCAGTTGTTGAGTATGCCAAGGTAAAAAACTTAGTTGCGAAGAAAGAGCTTTCAATAGTCATCTGCACCAATCTAACTCTTATGACGCCAGAAAAATTAGCTTACATAAAATTAGAAAATATACAAATTTCAACTTCGCTTGATGGCCCTGCATCTGTTCATGATCACAATAGAAAACTTCGGACGTCAAATAGTTCTTACGGTGCATTCGTTGAAAAATTGCAAAATTGTTCTGACCTTGGCGTACCAGTGTCTGCTTTGATGACAACAACAAGGAGAAGTTTGAAGAAATTCCCTCAGATAGTAGATGAATATATGTCAAAAGGATTCGAAGGAATCTTTTTTAGACCGCTCAATCCATACGGTTTCGCACATGAAAGAATTGAAGAGATTGGCTATAGCCCCAATGAATTCGTTCAGGCTTATCGGTCTGGACTGGATTATATCATAGAGCAAAACAAGGCCGGTCGATATTTTGTTGAGTATTATGCTCAATTACTGTTAACTCGAATTTTGACATCTTATCCTACCGGCTTCGTAGACCTTCAATCGCCTGCGGGCACAGGGATAAGTGGTGTAATCTACGACTACAATGGGGATGTCTATCCGTCGGATGAAGGCCGAATGCTGTCTCGAATGGGAGACTACTATTTTAGGCTGGGTAACGTTTGTCAAGACAAGTATGTTGATGTCTTTAATGGTGATAAACTTAAGCGGATCGTAACTGATTCTTGTATTGAAACAACTCCTAGTTGTGGGTGGTGTGCGTATCAGGTGTATTGCGGGGTAGATCCTGTTAGGAATTACTTGGAAACCGGCGATGTTGTTGGATTTAGACCTGGAAGCTTTTTTTGCGAGATGCATCTCGCATTGTTTGATATGCTTTTTGACATGATAGCTAAGGCTGACCCGAATGACTTGGACGTATTTTGGTCTTGGGTGATTCCTAAGAAGGCAAATAAAGATGCTTAAGGCTTTTGGCAAAGCAAAAAACATCCGATCTCCTTTGATCGGGGTGGCGAGTCGAACCGATATCCCCTTTTTTGATCGGCAGTCATATATTTCGATTGATAAAAATCGTGGATTTGGCTACTTGGCTCATGTAAGAAATGATTATTCTGATGCCCCATTACTATCTCCTTCGATTTTATTAGATCAAAAAAATAACGTCGATATCATTCAAGATGGCGACATATTAAGATTGAGAAAAGATGGAGTGGTTGAATTTTTGTGGAGAAAAGGCAGCACGAGCAATTGCCTGTTTGTTACTTCCAGATGCAATTGTGAATGCTTGATGTGTCCTCAACCTCCCGCAAATGATACTGAAAACTATGACGCTGTGATTGTGAGATTATTGGACTTGCTTGACAAGGATGGTGAAGAGCCCGTTTGCATAACTGGGGGTGAACCAACGTTGCCCCGAAAAAAATTTATCAACTATTTGTCTATCTTGAAGCGTAATCACAAAAAACGCAGAGTAGACGTTTTGACCAACGGTCAAACATTCTCGGACTTAGACTTTGTCTCAGAGGTTGCTTCTGAAAGTCCTGACAAGATAACATTTTGCACGTCTATTCATTCAGACACTGCTTCAATACACAATCGTATTGTTTCTTCAAACGTCGCGTTTAAAAAGACGGTCTATGGCATTCAAAACTTAGCTCGATTCGGACTTCCAGTTGAGCTTCGATTCGTTCTGAATAGACACAATGCCCGTCGGATGGTACCATTTGCTGATTTTGTTGTAAAAAACTTTCCATTTGTTTTTCATGTTGCTTTGATGAGTTTGGAAGTGGTTGGCCTTGCCTCTAGTAATTTTAATGACGTTTGGATAGACCCTCTTGAGTGCAACGACTACTTCTTTGAGGCCGTCCAGAGACTCAATAGATCTGGGATATCAACGTCAATATACAATACTCCATTATGTTTGCTCGATGAGAAACTTTGGAAGTACTGTCGACAGTCCATCTCTGACTGGAAAAACACCTACCCAGATATGTGTACATCGTGTGTTTTGCGTAACCGATGTTGCGGTGTGTTCTCAACGTCAACACACTTAAGTCAAAATTTGCGTCC
>NZ_MLBG01000119.1 GCF_001936595.1 Desulfovibrio sp. DV | reverse complement strand
TGCACAATATTATTAAGCTCTATAGACTAATTTTGTGGCCGCCTAGGGCAAAAGAAGAGAACATAATCGGAGATAATGGCCTGCTACAAGCAATATGAGCGAAGATGCCGAATAAGAGTGGGTCGGTTGAAAATTATTACAACCCGGTGAAGGATGGCACTTTGCCCAGTTAGCGCTGAAAATCTTTTGGCCCTTCCGGGTTTTCCGTGGGTAGATGACCGGATATGGTCAGCCCTGGAGGGTGACCATGAAGGACACGGACCTGTATTCTCGGATTCTGGGGCTGAGCGACCCGTGGTTTGTTGCTGACGTCGAGTTGGACACGGCGGGAGGCCGGGTGGACGTCCATGTTGATCATGCTGCCGGTGTCCGCTGGCGCTGTCCGACCTGTGGTCGCGAGCTGGCTTGTCGGGATCATGCCGAGCCCCGGGTGTGGCGTCACCTCGACACCTGCCAGTTCAAGACCTTCCTCCATGCCCGGGTTCCGCGCGTGGAGTGCCCCGAGCACGGAGTGCCTTCAGGTCAAGGTGCCTTGGGCCGAGGCCAAGGGACGCTTCACCATGCTCATGGAGCGCTTGATCATTGACGTGTTACGCGAGTGCGCCACCGTGTCCGGTACCTGCCGGCTCATGCGGATCAGCTGGGATGAGGCCTGGAACGTCATGGATCGAGCCGTCCGGCGAGGGCAAGCCAGGAAGAAAGCAACCCCCGCTCGGTATCTTGGCATCGATGAAAAGGCCTTCCGCAAAGGTCATGACTACATGACCGTGGTCTGCGATCTGCTCGGCGGAACGGTGGAATTTGTGGCCCAGGATCGCAAGACCGAGAGCCTCGGGGACTATTATCGGCAGTTCACGGCGCAGCAACTCGAGCGCATCCGAGCCGTAGCCATGGACATGTGGGAACCTTACTTCAAGGCCACGATCAAACACGTACCCGATGCGGCGCACAAGATCGTCCACGACCGCTTCCACATCATGCAGCACGTGGGCCAGGCGGTGGACAAAGTCCGCCGGCAGGAACATCGCGAACTGCTCCGCTAGGAAGACGAATGCCTCAAGGGCACCAAGTACATCTGGCTTTACCGGGAAGAGAATCTGCCGGACATGCACCGACCGACCTTGGAGGCCCTGAAGGCCACGAACCTGAAGGTGGCCAAGGCCTGGGCGATGAAAGAAAGCCTGGCCGGGTTGTGGAACTACCTCAGCGTCGGCTGGGCAAAGCGGTTCATGAAACGCTGGCTGACCTGGGTGAGGAAGTCAGACTTACCCCCGATGCGCAAGGTCGGGGAGATGCTCTCTCGGCATCTGGACAACATCCTGACCTTTTGCCGGCATCGGATCACCAACGGCGCGGCCGAGGGACTCAACAGCAAGATCATGGCCATCAAGCGCAGGGCGTGCGGTTACCGCAACCGGGAGCACTTCAAGACCGCCATCTACTTTTTCTGCGGCGGCTTGGACCTCTATCCCAGACAGGCCTGAACCCGGGTACCCACGGAAAACCCGGAAGGACCAAAATCTTAGTGGGGCAGGCTCAACAACCAATTGGGTATTGCGTTGATCAAGCATGGAAACGGTTATTGACATGCTGCCTCTTTTAAGATAATTTGCAAAATGAGGTTTACCCCTAGGGGCCTTCGTGGAGACTCTTTGAAGTAAGGTGGTTTCTCTTCGTAAGAGCTGTGTTTTTTGCGCTAACTTTACACAATCTTTAAAGAAAAACCCGTTCCCAGGAGATGGCACCGTGTTTCACCGTCAACAGGTATACCTTTTCCCTTTTTTTTGCTTCTTTTGCCTCGTGATGGTTCTGCTTGGCCGTGCATATCCCGCTTCTGCCGAGACGCGTGATTTTGAAATTCAGTGTCTAAATAGTAAACTTTCTGACTGTATGGACAAGTTTTACAAAGAGTTTGGTTGGGCCGTTTCCTACCCTCAGGCGTTGGCCAATGTACGCCTGTCCTCTTCTTTTCGGGATAAAGATCCTGTTGCAGGGCTTCGTAGCCTTTTGCAATCTATAGACGACAGCAATTATGCGTTGTCGTATGACGAAAAAGAAAAGACTGTTCAAATTTTTGTCGTAGGCGCCAGCGAGCAAATGCAACAAGCATCGCAACAGCCCAAGCAAAGTCCCTTGCCGAGTAAAGAACAAATTGCGACCGCCAATAAGCCTCCCAACCTTGACATGGAATTTCGTCCCGGTATAACCTATCGAGAGCTCAAGGCTCAGGCGGAACGAATAGAGACCCAAAAACCAAGTCCTGACACACCTTTTCTTCCTAATATAAATTCTGGCCCGTCGATTACCTGGGGTGAGCTTCAAAAGCGGCAACAACAGATCGACAGTCGTAAGCCTCGCGAGTATAGTTTGCCGAATGGGAATGTCTCTTCAAAATTTTTGAACGAACAGCAAGCGCGCGTCGACCAACAGGTCAAGGTTTCAACGACACAGGTCGCCCCCAAGGAAATCATACCAACCAATTCCGGAAAAGATCCCGCGAACGAGGCCCCGGTCAAAGTCCATTGACACGGAAGAACAACTAAAACGGAGGATTGGAAAATGAAACTCATTTCATGTGCCATTGCGATTGTTGCTTCCCTTGTTTTTTTCACAGCTTCCCAAACTTTTGCGACCACCTTGTCAAGTTATACGCTGCTAAACACCGGTAGCAACAACAACGGGCAAGTCTGGATCAGCGTACAGGACCCTGTCAGCAAAACCAATTATAACTTTTTGTTCCCTTCAACATATTCGCAAACTTTTCTTGCAACGGCCCTGACGGCTTTGTCCACGAGCAAACCCATCGGCCTTGATGTTGTCGACACGTCCCCTTGGGCTGGCGTCAATGCCATCTGGATCGAAAATTAAAGTTCTTCGGATCGTACTTTGGAAGTGTTAAAGCATTGCATGGGTTTTCTTTTTCCGAGTCGTTTGCCCCGGCCGCCCGATAATAAGTCCCTTACGGCGGCCGGGGTAAGCCCTGTGTCTTTTTGGCCTTCCAAATCTCTCCGGGCCGGCGCGAGTAGGGCTGTCATCGACTATTTGGGTGTGCAGCCCCACCCGACACGGGGACAATAACCTCGTTGCTGCCTCCTGGTCCGTGATGACGTTGTCCGCGTTACGATTGGTTCCCCGGAGTTCTTGATTTTCCCTAACAGCGTCAGTGAGCAGACGATCTGCGGCTGGCTGACACCGGCACGACACCTTCGCGCCCGTCGATACCCGACGCTTGGCCGTATGCTACAGGCGATAGGCCCGTGACGCGGTTTCGTCCACGCAAGGGCCAAGTCACCACGTCAACCATTGCCCCTCTCCTGGGTTTTAAAGTACGGCTTTCTGCCTTCCTTGAAGCCGTGTAGCACCCAGTGCATAAAGCCTCGCTGCTCTAAATGATCGCTATAATGCTCATTTACGTCACCGTTGACTTCCAAATATTTATCGTTATCGAATATGATAAAATCTTTGGTAAAGACCTTCCGAAAACAAGCTGCAGCTAAAAAAACGATTTGAAGTTCACGCAAATAGAGCATGTGGTTTAAATTTTCCAACTTTACCATCGGAACTGCAGGTTTTATAAAACACGGGAGTCTCTTCTCTAAGCTTCCGTATAGTAGCCAATGCTCAAAGGATGACAGAACGTTCGTTTCGACAAAAGAATTAATGTCTAGGTTGTTTTTTAAATACAGAGTTTCGTCGAAGCAATTTGTTCCAATATGAGTATCATTTTTGAGAAGTTCTTGAAGAATTCTTCTGGTAATGTCAAGCAAAGCTTCGAATTTTTGTTTGAGATCAGAATAATCATCGTTTGTTCTCTCGACAATGCGACCAAGCACATCATTAGCTTCTTGAAGATTTTTGTTGTCTTCGGCCAAGACCCTCTTCGCATTGACTTCTTGTTGCAGAAGTTCTTGTTGCACTGAAAGTTCCTGTTGTAGTTGTTCGATAGAAACAGTTTCCGCATTCGCCTTCTGTGATAGAAAAAAAATCGCATCCGAGGGGACAAGAGCGATTTTCAACTCGGCCACGGTGTCTTCAAGGTTCTTATTGGATTCGGTCAGCACCCTGTTCTTATGGATTTCGTTTTGTAGAAGTTCTTTTTGCAGCGAAAGTTCTTGCGTCAGTCGTATAATTGCCTCGTTATCCGCATCCGCCTTTTGCGATTTGAAGAAACTTAAGCTCATCGAATACCTCCCAGGAATTGAAAAAATAACCCGTCGATTACACAAGAGCATTTTCTCCGGTACAGGACGGCCTTACGGCCCGGCGCCCCGCCCCTACAAACAACCCGGGAAAAGAAAAAAGTTCAAGTGCTGGCCGCGTCCATTTCTGAAATTTCTGACCGCCTCAACTGCCAACTGACGCCGCCGGTTTTGGCCACGTTTTTGCCTGACCTGGCCAGTTCGGGAAAGAGCGTACCCCTGCTGTTCTCGCGACCGCGCGGGGCTGTTTCGCCTACGCTCTCTAGGAGCCATGCTGTCTCTAGGCGTGGAAATGATGAAAACGAAAATCCCGAATGATTGTTCGCAACATATTCATATCACAATTTTTGTCTGTTAAGACCTTGAAGGTTTCATAGATGTCGTTTTCACAATCAGATAAGTATTTGAGGATATCCAGTTTGATGAGTCCGAACGGCTTTTGAAGCATTGCTTTCCAATAAATATGCGTTGGGTTTATTGGCTTCGAATAGTTAGTAAAAGGCTCCCTAAAATCGAAATAAAGCTTTTTGTCTTTATCCGGATTAAAATAACTAACCACTTCAAAACCAAATTCTATTAATTGACGTGTCTGGTCTATTTCATAATTGGCAATCATTTTACTTTTAGACATGGTAGGATCGATCCGAAAGAAATAATCTTGAAATCTTTTATTAGCAAGTACATTTTTTTAAATAAAAACAAATAGGTCTGAAAATGATATTTTCCTTCAAGTGAATCACTGTAGGCTACGATATCCATTGGTTTTGAAGAACTAAATTGGAAAAAATCGCTCATGTCGCCAAAAGGGCCTAATATGGAATCATTGCAAAACAGGAGCGAACCTTTGATGCGTTGGTGACACAAAGCAAAACCGTGCCTATAGGACAATATATCGCGTCCTATGTCAGGCAAAATAGAAATCGCCAGACACATCGTAGATAATTTTTTAAAAGCATGCCAATCGCTTATTTCTTTTTTGTAATAAAAATAACTTTAAATCCGCAGCGATTAATCTCCTGTAGCATGTCATAAACATATTGATACACTTTGCCCTGAGGATGATAGTGGGAAAATATGCAAATATCATTCAGCATTTCTTTCTTTGAAAAAACACTCGACTCCCATAGCTTGAAGTCCTGATAATTCCTGACGTCAATTTCCATAATCCTTGATACTCCGGTTCGAGATCATTATTCAGAGCGTAGCGCAAGATATTCAACTTTTTTGAGGTGTGAGAACAGAGCCTTAAGGATGCTACGAAAATCACAACTCTTTTTCATATTTTCATAGGCTGCGTCCAATAAGGATTGTGTGTACGTCGTGTTCTCCGGATTAAGAAAAAAATCTATAGCCGTAGGCATTGTTTCCAGATTAACCTGTATAAAATCAAGGTTTGGAGTTACAAGCGGGGTGTATTCGCAATACTCCGTCATTACCAACGATTTTTGCATGACTCCGCGCATAACTATGCGTTGCCACTCAAAGTAATTTTCACTACCTCGATGAATATTAAGGATTATTTTGGATCTTTGGCATAACGAGACTGCGGACCGGGTATTTAACGCACTATTTTCGCCTTCAACAAAGGGCCGACTGCACGGCGGGACATAAAAAAAACAGTTGTAGCGGGAAAAGAAGGACGCGTTTTTCAGAAAGAATTGCTCCCGCCGCAGGCTCGAAGTCCCGATGAACAAAATGTCTATGGGTCTTTCAGAAAAATTGAGCAAACGGTTTTTGGAATTTTGTTTCGTAGCATGACTAAATTTTTTCAGAATATTGCAGTCAGGCATTGGTGTCAGGGAATACACTTCCGACGTGTTCAGAGGGAGATACCCGAAAGGCAAAAAATAGGTATAAGGGAAAAGCTTGGTCAGGCGGTATGCACTGGGAAAACTCAAATCAAAGATATACTTTGCTTTGGGAAGATATTTCAGACTGACTTTGAACCAGTCGGTTTCCGACTGTTCAGTGCTGAGCATGATCGTATTTTCTGGAATTTTGTCAGCAACAGCAATGCCTTCTCGGAGCGTAAAAAATTCATGTGGAGCTATTACGATATGATAATCGACGTCTTCAGCAAACCCTTCCCGCTCGGTTCTGATGTCGCACCTGACATTTAATTGTGAAAATGCGGATTGCAAGATATCCGAAAATTCTTTAAAAAAATAATTTCCCGCGGACGAATGATAGATTGATATCCTTTTTATGCAATCAGTGATGCGACAGTTTGGAGTTGCATCATAAAGTTTGTAGTAGCGAAATGGGGAAAGGCGGCTGTTATTATTTTCATTAGTATCGTTAACTAATAAATTGTGCAAATCTGGAAGCTTTTTAATAAGATTGAAGTCAAATATCTGTTGATGTCGGTAGTTTTGAACAAAAGCCGCCATGTCATATTTGTCAGAAATAGGGATTTCTTGCGCTTTGTCGTTCGTCAAATAGTCGATTAAAAGATTCTTTGAAGGACATGCCCTGTGTTGAATCTTTTTATAATAGAATTCTAAATCAACATATTTACTTGGCGAGCGCAATTCTTTAGCTCCATAATCCAGAAAATGTGCCAAAGGATTGAAGGTAACAGGAATATCGGCATATTTAAAGTGATAGTATTTGGTATCAAACAGGGGATGTGGATTGTATCCAAGGACATGCAGATCGCAGTAGTGCTGCAACCAATTTACGTGCAAACCGGAATATTTCTTGCTTTGCGCACAATAATACTTCAGACAGAAAAGTGGATGCGGGTCTATCCGCTCTTTGAGGCCTTTCTGTATGAAATGAATAAGCGGGTTCATCTCAGTCGCTATGCCGGCCTGAAGCTTATAATATTCCGTGTCAAAAAAAACATGGGGATTAAAGCCTTTTTTTGCCCCAATTGTTATATAATGTCTGGCGGCAGAGGTTACATCAGTCACGTCTTTCTTGTCTTGTTGATCAAGCTGTCCGCAGTAATGTTCGAAAAACATCAAGCGGTAAGCGCAAATCTGATTTATTTGAAAAGAAATATTGTCCCACCCGCCATCCCCATATCCATCAATCGATGAATATGCATGGTGTATGGACTGGATATGCGCAGCAAGCCATTTTATTTCTAAGATATTATCTTCAATATACTTTTGCTGTTCCGAAAACTTTTTTTTATCTGATTGGCGGCGTTCTGACTTTGCTGCAATTCCAAGAGGCGATCGACCACCACTGCCAACTGCTCATGGTTTTCAGTAAGAAAGTTTATGTATTCTTTGCTGCGTGTCTGGCTTAAACTCATGCTGGCTTCCCTTCTCAGTAACCAAGACAATTCAGGGAATAGACCGAACCGATGGGCGGTCAATGCGTTTCGTGCGGCAAAATAGTGGGGACTCCCATTGTTGCACAACGACAACCGCTCGGAAGATCCTAGCGGGAAAAAAAGTCGTCAGGCCTGAAAGCCCCGGGACACGTCGCCTGTCAGCACACGTCTGTAATAGGCCGCCATCTCGTCCCATGACCGGTCTTCATTCCAATCCAACAGACATGTGTCTGGGACATCAGTGTTGATTCGGACTTTCGGTTCCACGAATTCCGTTTGCTCGGCTAGATGCAACACACACGGCAGGCCAAGCCTGGCCCGCATGGCTGCGGCGAAACGCTCGGCAAAAGCGCCCTGGGTCTCGACATAGCCGCTGGGACGCAGTGTATCTGCCGGACCAGCGACAAAGCCAGCGTAGATTTTGGCGAGCAGGGAAACGTGGATGTTGTCCCGAACATAAGCCGGTGTGTTGACCTGGGCCGTTTCCCCCTTGGCCCACTTGCGCATCAGGTAATGTGTGAACCTCGGTTCTTCGTGGGGACCGAAGGGATTGGGGATGACGAACCTGGAAAAAGGTACCCCAACCCGCTCACACCAGAACCGGAACACCGAGGCGGTCAGGGTCTTTGACAGGCCGTAGGGGGAAAAGGCGCGTAGGGGGGGTGTTGCCGGCCCCTTCGTCGGCCTCGAACACGCTGCCTGTGAGAACAACGCGTCCAGGCCCCGTGCCGATCAGCTGGGCCAGGACTTGCCGAATGTTCCGTGTATTGGCCGCCACGGCTGCCAAGTAGTCGAAGTCGTCGCTCTTGTAGTCAGTGACGTACGCGCCGTGGTGGCATAGGACGTCGAAGCCCTGGTCGAGCGCCTCCAGGAAGGGCCGGCTGCCAAGGGGCGCGTTCCATACATGCGTGCAGGCCCCGGTATAGGCATCGATTCTTTCCTTGCGCAGCCCGGTGTAGGCTTCTGGGGCGGCCGTGAAGGTGGCGGTCACTGCGTGGCCGGCCTCGGTCAACGCTCGGGTGAACCATGCCCCCGTAAAGGAGCTGGCGCCGGTCAACAGGATCTTCATGTCAGTCCCCGCAGCTGTTCCACGCCGTGCCAGGCGGGATCGAAATCCGGCCAGCTCCTGTCTTTCTGGGAAACCTCGGCTGGCGCGGCGGGCCAGACGATGCCGAACTGGAGATCGTCGTAGCGCACCCCGCGTTCCAGGTCCGGCGCGTAGGCGCTGTCGACCAGATAGAAGGCCTCGGTGTTCTCCTCCAGGGTGAGGAAGCCGTGTGCGCAGCCCTTTGGCACATACATCATGGTGCGGTTTTCCGCCGACAACTCCGCACCGAACCACCGGCAAAACGACGGGGAGTCCGGGCGCAGGTCCAGCACCACGTCGAAAAGGGCGCCGCGGATGCAGCGCACGATCTTGACCTCGGCCGACGGGGCGAGCTGGTAGTGCATGCCCCGCAGAGTGCCTTTTTGGACGCTCAGGGAGGTGTTGATCTGCAGGATATCCGAAACCAAGCCCTGGTTGGCCATTTCCTTGCGGCAAAAGACCCGGGCGAAAAAGCCCCGGTCGTCACCCCGTTTTTCCAGATCGATCAGCCGTGCTCCGGCGACCGGCGTTTCCCGAAAGACCATGGGTATTCTCCCGAGGGGTTAGAGGACGGTGTAGTGCCGCTTGTCTGTCCACTCCAGCCGTTCGTTCAGCTGGTTCTGGGCGATGTGCCCGTCAAGGACCTTGAGACGCATGAAATGGGAATTCCGAAAGGCCTTGTCGGCGAACTCCATCCGTTCCAGCCCGGCCTTGATTTCCAGGATGGACTGCTCCAAGGTCACCTGGGGCTGGTGGGCCGGAGCCAGGGCGGCGTATTTGGAAAAGTCCACCTTGTATGACCGCTTGTCCGGCGGCGCGTCGGTATTGATGGAATAACGCGTCCCGGGAACCAGTTCGGCCACGGCCCGGGCTAGGTCCTTGACCTGGTAATTTCGGTCTGTGCTGCCGATGTTGACGGCCACGAAGGCCCCGTCTACCGCAGTTGTCCGGCCAAGGGCCCAGTCGATGGCCCGGGCCATGTCCTTGACGTCGATCAGGGGCCGCCAGGGGGTGCCATCGCTAAGGACCGTGACTTCACCGCTGGACACGGCGCAAGCCACGAAGTCGTTGAGCACCAAGTCCAGGCGCAACCGGTCGGACATACCGCAGGCCGTGGAAAACCGCAGGCAGGTCACCTGGAAGCCGGGGCCGGCGAGGGTTTCCAGGGCGGTCTCCATGGCCACCTTGGACCGGGCGTAGGCGGTCAGCGGATTGAGAGGATCGGTTTCCTTACGCGGCCCGCCCTCGGCGCAGCCGTACATGCTACAGCTTGAGGCGAAGACGAACCGTGAAACGCCACGCTCCTTGGCCTGGGCAGCCAGGGCCAGGCCGGCCTCGAAATTGATGTCCCGGGTGACGTTTTCGAAACGATTGCCCATGGGGTCGTTGGAAACCGCGGCCAGATGCACGATGGCGTCCACGCCTTCGAGGAGCTTGGCCGGGATACGCCGGATGTCGCCCCAGTACTGGGCGTCGTAGTCGAATTCCGGGAAGTAGTCCGCGGCGGTCAGGCAATGGGCGAAATAACCGCTGTCATAGCCGATCAACCTAGCCCCGGGCAGGGTGCGACGCAGGTATTTGGCCAATTCGGGACCGATGTAACCGGTATTTCCGGTAATCAGCACATTCATGTCTTCTCCTATCGCGTGGCGCTGAGGATGGTGTCGACGATGTGGGCGGCGAACGGGATGGAACAGGTAAAAGCCGGGGAGACAGCGTTTAGGACATGCAGGGAGCGGTTGTCGTGCTCGATCAGAAAATCCATTTCCAGGGTGTGGGAAGCGGCGTTGACTAGTTGGGCCCGGATGCCGGGCCGGCCCCACTTCCTGAACTGTTCTGGGTGTATGCCGCTGGCCAGTTCCCCGGCCAGGCCGACGATGTGGGGCCGAAACTGCTTGCGTAGTTCCTCGAAGGCCAAGCCCTTGAAGTTGAAGTTGGCACCGGTGAAAAGCGCCAGTTCCCGCAGCAGGATTTCACCGAATTCGCGAGCGTCGAAGTTTTCGAACCAGCCGTACTGTTCCCGCCAGAAGCAGGGGATGGCCGTGGGTCCGATCTTGGTCCTGCCGTCCACGGTGACGGTGAAGTGGACGCCCAGAAAGGGGTTGGCCAAGTTGGGTACAGGATAGACGTTGGTAGCTAGCGGCGGCATGGACGGGTCGGCGTAGAGGTACAGGCCCTTAAACGGGAGCAAGTAGTGATTTTTGGAAAACCCGAAATCCCTGGCGACCTTGTCAGCGTACAGGCCGGCCGCGTTGATCACATACCTAGCCCCGTGGACACCCTGGCTGGTCCGCACGCCGCCGTTTTCGCGGCCAAGGTAACGCGTGCTGGTCAGGACCCTCACTCCGGCTTCCCGGGCGGCGTCGGTCATGGCCCCGAGCACTTCCAGGGGGTCGATGGAGGCCGTGTCCGGCGAGAACAGAGCCGTGCCGCAGGTCTTCACCCGGGCCTCGATGGCCTTGGCCTCGGCTTCGGTTACGCGGAAAAGCCGGACCCCGTTGCGGTCCGCCCGCTCCAGGAGCAACTCCAGGACCGCCAGCTCGTCCTCGTTTCTCGCCACCACCAGCTTGCCGCAGGGATTGATGCAAAGGCCCCGCGCCGCGCAAAAGGCCTTGAGTGCGACGTTGCCGTCCCGGGTGAAGCGGGCCTTGAGCGAATCGGCGGTATAGTAGAATCCGGCGTGGATGACGCCGCTGTTGCGACCGCTGGCGTGGCCACCCACAGTGGGCTCCTTTTCCAAAACCGTGACCGAGGCCCCGGGCTGACGTAGGGCCAGTTCCCGGGCGACGCTCATACCGACGATTCCGGCTCCAATGACGAGGAAATCGCAAACGCGCGCAGATGTCGGCATGGCTACCAGATCTTCCAAGGGGCTTTGCCGGACTGCCACAGGGCCTCCAGCAGGTTTTTGTGCTTAAGCGTGTCCATGCACTGCCAGAATCCGTCGTGCCGGTAGGCGGCGAGCTGGCCTTCACGGGCCAGCCGGGTCAACGGCTCCTGTTCCCAGGACGTTTCGTCCCCGGGGATGTAGTCCAGGACCCTGGGCGACAGAACGAAAAAGCCACCGTTGATCCAGGACGCGTCTCCGCGCGGCTTTTCCTTGAACGCCTGGATGCGGTGCCCGTCGAGATCAAGGGCACCAAACTTGCCCGGCGGCTGCACGGCCGTCATGGTGGCGAACAGGCCCTGATCCTCGTGGAAGCGGATCAGCTCAGCAATGTTGACGTCGGCGACGCCGTCGCCGTAGGTGAAACAAAATGCCTCGTCATTGAGATATGGGCCGACCCGCTTCAGGCGTCCCCCCGTATCCGATCCCTCGCCGGTGTCGACCAGGGTTATTTTCCAGGGCTCACAGCTATTGCTGTGATACTCGATGCTGTTACTGGACAAATCAATAGTCAGATTCGACTTGTGGAGAAAATAATTAACAAAATATTCCTTGATGAAGTAACCCTTGTAACCAAGGCAGATGACGAATTCATTGATGCCGTAGCTGGAATAGATTTTCAATATGTGCCATAAGATAGGATAGCCGCCAATTTCCACCATCGGTTTGGGGCGCAAATGCGATTCCTCGGAAATGCGTGTGCCGAATCCACCCGCCAAGATGACCGCTTTCATCCGTTACTCCGATTCGCGTTGGGAATTGTCGTTTCCAGCCGGACACTTTGCCCGGGCACGACATTTCAAAACTTCACACCCCGGGCCGCGGATGCAGTCGGGACCGAAACCGGGATGGACGCGACTCGGCGGTCGGCGGCGCGGGCATAGGGCGTTGACATGCATTTGCATGGTCACGTAAAAAATGAACCAGCGCGCACGTGTCCCAGAACAGGTTCCTCCTGCCTTAATTACCTTATTAATCCGCGCCCATGCCGAAAATCTGCCAAGCCTTTCGGCCTGCACTGCGTACCTCGCGCGAGCAAGTGCTTACAGGATGCGGAAATCTCTGTCAAAGCAATTCCAGATTCCAATGTGTTGGCTTTTGTACACAAGGCATTTTTTATTTTTTTCGTAAAGGGCAGCCCTATTCGCGCATGCCGGCTCTTTCTCAGTGTCCATTTTTGCGCAAGGCCACCCCTGCGAAATGGGTTTGGCGGCTGGAACGCGTTTCCATGGTTCTTGCTAACAGCACCATACAGCCTTGCGGGGACGACCAACAGACCGCAATCTCTGTTCATCACTTTATCCACGGGGAAAACTGATGTCAACGAATCCAGAGCTTTTCGCCGGCACCTGGGCTTTCCATTTGGAATCATCCAGCATCGAAAAAGAGGACCGGCCCCGCACCAGAACCCGCTATCGGCGTGAAGCCGCTTTCTTCAAACAACAATGAACCGCGGGTCTGCCAAACGACCGGTAGACCATCCCTTGCACAACCGGACCGACCCGCGGCCTGCAGTCTGGCAAACCGGTCAGAAACGACCAGCCCCGGGAAGAGGGGCGGCCGAAGGCCACAAAAGCGGAATCCTGGGGACCGATCGGTGGAAACGGTCTTATCGGCCGAAAAACATTCTATTTTCCGGCAATTTGGAAAGGGGAGCCCTGCCGCAGGGCGCGGGACACAGGGGCCAGCAGGGTCTTTTTGCCGTAGATGCGTCGTCCACCGCGAGATCGTTAAAAAGCGATGAAGGAGAACCGGTTCCGGAAAATCTCTCTCAACTGTTCCTCTTTCTTGTTCGTGACGACATGGAGCATGGATTCTCCATGAACACGATAGAGGCACAATATTTCACCTATGTAACATCCTTCGTACTTGTTCTCGATCAAGTTGCATATGAGATTGTAATCTTCCCAGCCCCCGATCTCCATCTTCTCGTAGCCGCCAAGCTTCACCAGGATGTTTTTGTCAAACATCACCATGGCATCAATGTAATTCCCCCAGGCCAGCAACTCAGCGGAAAAAATCTCGGAACCAACCAGCTCTTCCCGGTGGCCAAACTTTTTCAAAATGGCATACGCCATGGCGGATTTTGAATTGACAATGGCTTCGTGGTGCTTCCGCAAGCAACTCGGCAACAGCAAATTATCGGCGTCAAGGATAAAGACGTAGGGCGTTGAGCTGAGGGTGACCAGGGTGTTCCTCGCATGGGCAAGGCCCTGATTGTTGACGTGTTGCACGAATACAATAGTATTGAAACGTTTGGCGTTGATCGTCAGCCATCGGCAGATTGTTTCTACGGAACTGTCTGTGGAAGCATCGTCGACTATATACAGATCTAGGTTTTTCAGATCTTGGTCATACACCGAATTCAGGCATTCGATTATAAAAATTTCATAGTTGAAGTTCGTTATGAGAACCGATACTTCGGAATCGGGGCCGGTCTGTTTGTATAAAACATGATGTGGCTTGGGGGAGATCATTTCTCAGCTCCAGGTCGAACCATTTGCAACGCCACACAGGAGATTCTGCAAAACCTGGGAGACGGCCCGGTGGGCACGCAGGCCGCCTTCCGAGCCGCCCGCCGGGCATACTCTACGCCCCTGGGCCGGCATTCGTCAAAAGCTGTTAACGATTCTGGTGCTTAATAAAAGTAGCCCCGGTCGTCAATCGCAAGGCAGGTGTGCCCGCCGGCATTCCGTGTTCGCAGTGGCCGAGACCATCTTGCGCCGAATGTCACAGGTGGTCGGGAACAGTCGCGCTCCTCTCTCCCCTCGCGTATTTCTTCAGACAAGAAGACCGGGATGAAGGAGGCTATTCCACAGCCCCCACCCTCGTGGCGGTACTCCTGGACATGGCCGAGACCATCACCGACGAGTGCATCGAATTATTCGATCACATGCTGGGTGCAACGTTCCGGTAGAACGAACGGCGCTACGCTGAACGCTTTCAGCAAAGCGCCAAGACCATCAACGAAAAATTCGGCTCTATGCGGCGGTCGGCAGGGCGCTCATCAAGGCCAGGGAGCACGTGGTCGATCCCTTCATGCCGTTGCTCTCGGGGCTTCTGACCGGCGTAAATCGGCTGATCAAACCCAGCCACGAAGCAAACTCAACGGTCTCCTTGGCCGCAAAGCAGGTACCGTTGTCGGTCAGCCATTCGACCCGGTGCGGCGCACGGCTCGTCCCAAACCGCTTCTCCACGCATTCCAACATCAGATCGCGCACCATCGAGCCTGAAATGCCGCACGTCGAGGCTGCAAAAACCATAATCTCACGGTCGCAGCAGTCCAGGGCAAAGACCACGCGCACTTTCTCGCCATTCCAGCAGCCGACTTCGAAAGCGTCCGCGCTCCAACGCAGGTTGCGCCGCAGGGTGATGACCTTGCCTTCATGCGAACGCTCGGGCCTGTTGCCCGTGTACCTGGCCAAAAGCAGGCCGTGAAGCCGCATGATCCGGTACACGCGTTTGTGG
>NZ_MLBG01000118.1 GCF_001936595.1 Desulfovibrio sp. DV | reverse complement strand
GGGGATTGAGCCTGGGCCAGGGCGGCGGTTGCGCCAAGGCCGGCCCCGGCCGCGGCCAGGCCGCCCAGGGTCAGGGTTTTAAGGGCCGCCCGCCGGGTCAGGCCGGAAGCTGTTTTCTGGGACATGCTGGTCCTCCTTGCGGGGCGGCGTCGGCCACCATGCGGCCCGGCCCCGAACGCGTTTCGTTTTCACTGGTGACCCGGATGGCCCGCAGGCCCGACACCGGGCACTCATGTTCGCACATGCCGCAGCCGATGCATCGGGCCGGGTCCACATGGGGCTGCTCCAGGCGGACGACCATTTCCAGTTCCCGGCCCGGGGCCGTGTCGGTCTCGGCCAGGGGTTCGGCCAGGGTGAGCCGGACGCCGGACGCGCCGAGGATGCGCCGGGGCGGTTGGCCGGGGCTGCCGGCCGGGCGCAGGAAAAAATCGCCGGAGGCCAGATTGCGCCCGACCGGGGCCAGGGCGGCCACGGCCACTTCCGTCCCCTGTCCCCCGGCCACGGTCAGGCGCGGGGCGCGCAGCGGCTCAAAGACCTCGCGCACGGAAATGGCCTTGGGGCTGACCGGGCAGACCTCCTGGCACACCAGACACGGCCGGCCCATGGCCCAGGGCAGGCAGCGGGTGCGGTCCACAAAGGCCGTGCCGAGCCGGATGGGGCCGGCGGCAGTGAAATCGCCCTGGCCGAGCTTTTCTTCCAGGGTCAGCGGCCGGATGGCGGCAGTGGGGCAGAGTTGGCCGCAGGCGATGCAGTTTTGCAGGCAGCCGGTCCGGCCCAGACGGAAATCGAGCGTCGGGGTCCATATTCCGGCCGCTCCGGCCACGGTGAAGGCCGGCTGGATGACGTTGGCCGGGCACACCCGCATGCACTGGCCGCAGCGGATGCACCGGGCCAGAAACCGGGCCTCGTCCAGGGATCCGGGCGGCCGGATCAGCCCTGGATTACGCCCGGCCCCGGCCACGCCGCCCACACTCCACAGCGGCGCGGCCACAAGCCCGGCCGTGCCCGAGGCCAGGACCAGCACCGCCCCGCGCCGGGAAAAGTCCGGCAAGGGCTGCTCGCCGGCTGCCGAGGCCCGGCCGGCAAAGCCGATGCGGCCGGTGGGGCAACGGGCCAGGCAGTTGAGGCACAGCACGCATTCGCTGGCGATGAGCTTCCCCGACGGCCGGCAGCCGCCCTCGCAGTATTCCTCGCACCGCCGGCAGGTGCCGCAGTCGCCTTCGGACGCCTTGCCGATACGCCAGGGGGCAAACCGGCCAAGCAGGCCGAAAAATGCCCCCAGCGGGCACAGGTAGCGGCAAAAAAACCGGGGCCGCACAGCATTGGCCGCCAGGATGGCGACCAGGAGCAGCCCGAACACCCAGGCCCCGTCGTAGTGGCGGGCCTCGGCCTGCCCCAGGCCCTGGCGCGGGTCGAGGAGCGGCAGCAGGCCAAGATCGACCGAACGGGTCAGAAGCGGCAGGGGATCGAGCAGGCCGGTCTGGACATTGCCCAGGGCGGCTGCGGCCAGCAGCAGGGCGAGCAAGGCGTATTTGAGCCCCTGGGCCGGTCCGGGCCGGTTGTCCCCGGCCCGGGCCGGGCGGCCAAGGCCCTTGCGGACCAGGAAGCCGCTTAGTTGATTGAGCGTGCCGAGCGGGCAGAGGAAGCCGCAGAAAAAGCGGCCGAGAAAGAGGGACAGGACCACCACCGGCACGGCCCACAGGAGCGGGGCATAGAGGCTTCCGGTAGCCAGGGCCGTGGCCAGGGCCGGCAGCGGGTCAAGGGAGAGCAGCCAGTCGACGGGCCAGCCGCGCAGCTCAAAAAAACCGTCGCCAACCGTGGCCACCAGGCCCAGCCAGCAGAAAAGGAGCAGGAAAAAACCCTGGCTGATGCGTCGGGCGGTGACGATGCCCATGGCCTAGCCCGCCGCCGGTTCGACGTTGAGGCTGACCGGGAACAGGCCTGCCGGGTCGATGCTGCCGACGCCGGCGGCCTGGGCCAGGGCCAGATAGGGCAGGTCGGCCGGGGTGCGCCCGAGGAGCCCTGCCCCCTGGGCGTCCGCGGCCACGGGGTCGGTGGAGAGGATCATGGTGTTGGTGGCTTTCAAGTCGGACAGCGAACCGCCGGTCGGGCCGTTGGTCATCATGGCCGTCACCCCGTCCAGGACGCACAGGGTGGGGCGCAACAGCCGGCCCAGTTCGGCGATGACGCCGTTTATGTCCTGGTGGAAGATGTTTCGCCGCCCGCCGAGCAGGCCGTAGAGATTTTTGAGCGTCATGGAGGCTCCGGCCCGCTGGTGGTCCTTGACCTGGGAGAGCACGATGCACTTGGTGACGCCGGCAAAGGCCCCGGCCAGCACCGGCCAGTCGGTGAGAAAGGCGGCTCCCGGCAGGCTTACCGGCGCAAACAGGCTTTGCCGGGGCAGGATGAGGGCTGCCCCGGACTGGCGGGCCGCGCCGGCCAGCCCCGAGACCTCGAAGCAGCTGTCCGGGTTGTTTATCGGGTTGTCGGTGACGAGCACCCTGGCCGCGCCGGCGTGGCGGCAGGCCTCGGCCACGGCGGCCAGCAGGTCGGGGTTGGTGGTGGCTCCGAGCAGGGCCGGCGAGGCAAAGACGGCGTTGACCTTAAGGAGCACCACGTCGCCTCGGCCAATGAACGCCTCCATGCCGCCCAGGGCGTTTATGCCCTGGTTGAACATGGCCCGGCGGTCCGTGCCGTGGACCGTGGCCAGCCGGGACCGGCCCGGAGCGGGCGGGGCCACGGAAAAATCGCCCAGCCCGGCCAGAACCCGGCCGCCCGGGCCGGCCTTGGGACCGATCGGATCGCGCAGGGCCAGCCCCAGGCCACCGGCAGCCACGGCCAGGGCCGAGGCGGCCCCCAGCCGGACCAGAAACCGGCGGCGGTCCGGGTCTTTGGGACCGGCGGCGCTTGGGGCGTCCGGCGGCGACAGGGGTGTTTTGGGCGTCATGGCCTCACCTCGGGGCCGGCCTTGTCCAGGGCCTTGTCCAGGGCGGCGGCCAGGGCCAGGGCGGCCGGCCGGTTGGCCGCGTCATGCACCCCGGCCAGCATGGCCCCGCGGGTCCAGAGTATTTCATGGGAGCCGTCGGCCTCAAGCAGGACGGCGTCGGCCGCAAGACCCGGCGCGTCCGGCGGCAGGGGGGTAACGGCGTAGCCGTTTTGCCGCAGGAAATCGGCAAAGGCCCGGGCGTCGCCGGCCGCCTGCTCCGGACTGTCGCGTGCGGCCAGAAGGGCCGTGGCCGCGCCGGCCGGCAGGGCGTATTCGGCCGTGTAGACATTGGAAAATCCGGCCATGCCCATGGCGTCGGCCGCGGCCAGGCGCAGGCTGTCGGCGGCAAGGCCCTCGGTGGGGAAAAGCGTTTTGGGATCAGGCCTGGGCGCGGCGTTGGCCCCGCCGGCCGGGGCCTCGGCCGGCAGGGCGGCAAAAAGGGCCGCGCCCAGGGTTTCCAGGCCGGCCATGGTGTCCGGGTCGGCCCGGTCGGCGGTTATTTCCACATAGTGGCCGGCGCGGGTGAAATAGAGGGCGTTTGGCGTGGCGTAGGCGTCCGGGGCCAGGGCCGGCAGGGGGCGCGACCCCTGCCGGCGTTGGGCGCTTAACACGGCAAAGGCGTCGGCCGGCGTGGCCTGGGCATAAACGTACACGTCGAGGCGCGCGCCGTTTGGCAGGGTCATGGCCCGGCAGGACATTTCCTTGAAATTGGCGGCCAGATAGAGTTCGGCCTTGCCGTCGATGCGGTCGGACAGGCTGACGGCGTCGTAACTTTCGACGGCCGAGGCTGCTTTTGCGCCGGCCAGGGCGTTAAGGAAGGCGGCCGTGGCGAATTGCCGGGCGTCGGCCGGGCCGCCGGCCATGGCGCCAACGATTTTCGGCGGGGCCAGGGCCACCAGCACGGCGGGATTTGGCTGGGATTGGACCACGCCGAGCCAGACGGCAATGGCGGCCAGACCGGCCAGCACCGCCCGGGCGGCCGCGCGCTGTCCGTTTTTCAAACCTGGGCGTGAGACGACCATAGGGCCTCCAGGTTGCACCACACAAATCTACACCCTGTCTGTGTACCCGGCCTTGGCGGTGATGACAAGCCGGCCGGCCGGTCGGGCAATCCACACGCCATTCTTGACAATTCGCCGTTCCCCCATGCTATCAGACAACACCGTGGGAAATGCAACCGAGTGACTCCATGAGGCGTTTAGCAATGGCGACAGACGTCAGAGACGTAATTTTGGACATGGTCAGAAGTGGTCCGAAACCCATCAAAGAGGTGGCCCATACCCTGGGCAAGCCCTATTCCACTTTGATGCGGGAACTCGATCCTGAAGACCGGCGGGCCAAGCTCGGCGTGGAGACGCTGTTGCCGCTGATGCAGGCGTGCAATTCCACGGTGCCGTTGCGTTGCCTGGCCGAGGCCATGGACCATCGACTGGTATCGAATAAGGACATCAAGCCGGACAAGCCGACTTTTCACGAGGAGTTGCTCGACACCTACCAGGCCCTGGTGGATTACCACCGGGCCATGCTGGAAGGGCTGCCGGTTGAGGTGGTGGGGGCGCGGCGGGAGGTGCTCATCCGCCAGCTCAAGGAAGATTTCGCCTTTTACGTCTCACGCGGCGGTGCAGCCGAGGCCGGGACGCCCCGGCCCGGCCCGGCGCAGGCCTTGGTCGGGCCCTGAGGACCGGACCGGGCCTGCAGCTTTACGCCCGGCACCGGCCCGGTGTACGGTCGGGGGCCGCTTCCGGGCTGCCGGGAGCGCAAAAAACGCCGTTTGGGCACAAGCCGAACCAGGGAGCACAGGCCATGACCACCCGTACAGCCACGTTTGAAGCCGTCTGCCCGTCCTGCGGCCAGACCGTCACGGTAACGGCCGCCGAGACCGACATCCGGGACGGATCGGTGGCGGTTGCCGAAAAATGCCAGCGCTGCCTGGGCCAGTTCGAGGCCATCACGGACTTAAGCTGTCTTGAATGGGACGAGCAGTGCACAACCGAGGTCGGCCGCCTGGGCTGAGCCTCCGGCCGGGACCGGCCACGGGAGGGCGGCCATGGGCTGCTGGTTGATCAAGAGCGAACCGGGCTGTTTTTCCATCGACGATCTGGCCGCCGCCCCGGACGGGGTGACGGGCTGGGACGGCGTGCGCAACTTCCAGGCCCGCAATTTCATGCGCGACGGGATGCGCCTGGGTGACGGCCTGCTTTTTTACCACAGCGTCACCAACCCGGGCGTGGCCGGGCTGGCCGAGGTGGCCCGCGAGGCCTATCCCGACCTGACGGCCCTCGACCCGGAGGCCCAACACTACGATCCCAGGGCCACCCCGGAAAATCCGATCTGGTCCATGGTGGACGTGCGCTTTGTGGCCAGATTTGCGCGCGTGGTGCCCCTTGCCGCCCTTCGGGCCGTGCCGGAGCTGGCCGGCATGGAACTGTTGCGCAAGGGGTCGCGCCTGTCGGTCATGCCCGTGACCGCGCAGGAATTCGCCGTCATCCGGGCCATGGGGCTGGCCGCAACCTGAGGCCGGGGCCGGTTGCCACAGCCGGAGCCGGTTACATTTTCCCGACAAAACGGTGACAATCGCCGTGCCCGGTGCTTTTTGGGCTATGGCAGGCCCCATGTGCATGGGACCCCTGGCCTGCTGCCTCCTGCTCGTTTGCTGCTTTGCCGTCTCTTCCGCCCGGCCGGTTCCGGCCGGGGAAGGGCTCGGGTTCGGGCTGATCGCCACCGCCTCCCCAAACGTCCTTCGCAGCCAATGGCAGCCGCTGCTTGGCGACATGGCCGCCGCCATCGGCGTTCCGGTCACGGCCAGGCTCTTTGACGACTATGCCGGCGTCATCTGGGCCATGGCCGCCGGCCACGTCCAGGTGGCCTGGCTTGGCAACAAATCCGCCATCGAGGCCGTGGACCGGGCCGGGGCCGAGGTCGCCTTCCAGGCGGTCGAGGCAGACGGGCGCACCGAATACAACGCCGTGCTCCTGGCCCGGTCCGACTCGGGCCTAAGGACGGTGGAGGACGTGTTTGCCCGGGCCGGGGAATTGACCTACGGCGACGGCGACAGCAACTCCACCTCGGGCCATGTCATTCCCGGCCATTACCTCTTTGCCCCCCGGCGCGTCGAAGCCCGCGCCGTGTTTCGGCGCGTGGTCCAAAACAACCACGAGGCCAACTTCCTGGGCGTGGCCGAGGGCCGCCTGGACGTGGCCACGGGCAACACCATCAATCTGGCCGGGTCCATGGCCCGCCATCCCGAGGCCGGCCGGGCCGTGGCGGTCATTTGGACCTCGCCGCCCATTCCGTCGGATCCCCTGGTCTGGCGGACCGATCTCGACAAAACCCGCCAAAAGGCCATCCGCTCCTTCCTGCTCGACTACGGCCGGGAGACGCCGGGCAAGACGCCGCAGCGCCTGGCGCACGAGCAGGCGGTGCTCGAGGGCATGAACCGGGCCGGGTTTCGTACCTCGGACAACCGCCAGCTCATCAGTGTGCGGCGCATTGAACTCACCCGGCAGCGAAACCGCATCCTGGCCGACGCCGGACTGTCCCCGGACGAACGCCAGCGCCGGTTGGCCGCCGTCGACGCCGGGCTGCGCGGCCTGCCCGCCGCAGACTGATGGCCTCCCTCGTCGCGCATCTGGCGGCGGTCCGGTACCTGCCGCGTCAGGGCCTGGCCGCCAAGATCCTGCTCCCTGCCTTGTCGCTGTCCCTGGGAGTGGGGCTGGTTTTGTTCGTGTTTTTCGCAGACAAGTTCGCCCGGCAGGCTGAAGAGGATCTGCAAAATCGCCTGGACAGCTTCCTGACCACCCAGGCGGCCGAACTCGAAGGGGCGGTGTGGGAGTTTGACCAGGCCGCCATCGACCGGCTGTTTCGCAGCTACGCCCTGAGTTCCGACCTGCAACTGGCCCGGCTCACCGATGCCCGGGGCCAGGTCCTGGCCGCCACCGGCCGGCCGGCCCCGGCCACGGGCCGGGTGTTTGCAGCCAGCCGGGAGCTGACGCGGCAGGCCGGACAGGAAACCTACCAGCTGGGCCGCCTTGAGGTCGTTTTCAATGACAGCCGGATACGCCAGGGCCTGGCCGCCAGCCGCTCCGTGGAATTGCCGGCGGCTTTTGCCCTGGCCGTCCTGTTCATGGCGGTCCTTGGCCTCACCGTGCATTGGCAGGTCGGCGTGCCGCTTCGCCGGCTGCGGGAATCCCTGGAGCGAAACGCCGCAACCGGCCAGCGCACCCCCCTGTCCTGGCAAAGCGGCGACGAACTGGGGCAGGTGGTCGGGGCCTACAACGCCTTGCTGGCCGAGGTGAACCAGCAGACCGGGACGCTTGAGCGGGCCAACAGCGAACTCGGGGCGGAAAACCTCCAGCGCCGGCTGGCCGAGAAACGCCTGACCCTTTACAAAACCATGGTGGAAGCGACCGACACGGCCATGGTCATCACCGACCGGGACTTGCGGGTTCAGGAGACCAACGCCGCCTGCCTGCGGGTCACCGGCTTTTCGGCCGGGGAAGTGGCCGGCAGAACGGTCTGGGAGACGTTTCTGTCCGACCACGATGCACAGCGCGTGGCCGAGCTTGGCCGCAGCCTGGAAACCGGGGCCGGTTGGGCCGGGGAATGGCGCGGCCTTACCCGCCGGGGCGGGCGCGTGCCGCTTCGCCTGACCATCAACGCCCTCGCGTTCGACGGCGACGCCGCCAGCCAGCATGTCCTTGTGTTTGCCGATATCAGCGAGCAGAAGGCCACCCAGAAGCTGCTCAAGAGCCTGGCCTATTCCGACAGCCTGACCGGCCTGCCCAATCGGGCGCTTTTTATGGACCGCCTGGAGCGGGAAATCTGTATCGAGGCCCGGCGCGGGCGCGGGTTTGCCCTGCTCTTTGTCGATCTCGACAATTTCAAATGGATCAACGATTCCCTGAGCCACGCCGTGGGCGACCGGGTGCTGACCGTCATGGCCGGCCGCATGAAGGCCTGCCTGCGCTCCGAGGATACCCTGGCCCGCATGGGCGGCGACGAGTTCACCGTGATCCTGCGCGAGACGTCCGAGGCCGAGGTGGTGGGGCGCGTCACCGAAGCCCTGCTGGCCCGGATGGCCGAACCGCTGGACGTGGACGGCGTCGCCCTGGAGGCCACGGCCAGTATTGGCGCGGCCCTGTATCCGGCTGACGGCGGCGATTCAGAAACCCTCATGAAAAACGCCGACACGGCCATGTACGCGGCCAAGGCGGCCGGGGGCGGGCGCTTGCACTTTTTTACCCCGGTCATCGCCGAAAAGGCCCAGGCGAGGCTCGATCTTCGGAAAAAGCTCAGGCAGGCCCTGGCCAGGGATGAGTTTGTCCTGCACTTCCAGCCCATTGTGGACATGGCCGGCGGCGGGGTCGCGCACTACGAGGCCCTGGTGCGCTGGAACCGGCGCCAGGAGCTGGTTGCCCCGGCGCAGTTCATTCCCTTTGCCGAGGACGAGGGGCTGGTCGGCCGGATCGGCCGCCAGGTCTTCGATCTGGCCTTTGCCCAGCTGCGGGCCTGGGACGGGCAGGGTTTTGCGGCCACGGTGTCGGTCAATGTGTCGCGCGACCAGTTCCTCGAAGACGATTTCGTCGAGGATCTCCTGGGCCGGGTTGACCGGCACGGCATTGATCCGGGCCGGGTGGTGCTGGAAATGACCGAATCGCTCATCATTGCCGATCCGGCCGTGGCCCGGGTGGTGCTTGGCCAGCTCATCGTCGGCGGCTTTCGCATAGCCGTGGACGATTTCGGCGTGGGCTATTCGTCGCTAAGCGCCCTGGTTGAATATCCGGTGCATATCGTCAAGCTCGACAAGTCGCTCATTCGCACCCTGGAGCGCGACCACCGCGCCCGGACCATGGTCTCTGGCTTTATCGGGCTGTTTCAGAACCTGGGCCTGGAAGTGGTGGCCGAAGGGGTGGAAACGGCCCTGCAACACGAATTTTTATCCGCTGCCGGCTGCGACATGGCCCAGGGCTGGCTGTACGGCAAGCCTGCGCCGGCCCGGTTTGCCCCGGCTTCGGCCCAGTCCATGGAAGCCCGGCTGTTTACCCGGCTGCTGCGCGAAAAGGGCGGCAGTCCGGCCCAATAGGCCGGCGGCCGCCGGGAATCCGTTGACGCTGCGCCGCCTGGGTCGTATCAGAAATTATGCGAAACCCTTTCCGCCGGCCTGCCGCTGGGGCGGCGTTCCGGATGCAGCCTTTCTTTGGTCGGACAGCCCGGCTCTGGGCGGCCGTGCCGGTGCTGGCCGGCGTTTTTTGCCTGTGGCCGGCAGGCGGGGAGGGGGCCGGCGGCGGGCTTGCGCCGGGGCCGGGCCTGGACGGTTTCGAGACCCTGGTTGGCAACACCCGGGCCATCCTCTGGTCGGTGCTGGCCGTGGTGGCCATCATGGCCGGCGGCCTGGTCGCTCTCCTTGTCGCCCTGGTTTCCAGGAAACAGGCCCAGCTGGCCCTTGAAGCCAGCCAGGAGCGCTCCCGCAACTTTGTCGAGAACGCCCCCTCGGCCATTTTCATTGCCGACGCCGCCGGCCGGTTCCTGGACGTCAATCCCGAAGCCTGCCGCATGACCGGCTACGGGCGCAGCGAACTGCTGGCCTGCACCGTGGCCGACATGTTCGACCCGTCCCATCGGGACGCGGGGCTGGCCCGGTTTGCCGAGGCCGTGGCCGACGGCCGCACCGTCGAACTGCTGTGCCGGGACAAGGACAGCCGGGAGCGCTATTGGTCCGTGTCGGCTGTGCGGACGGAGCCGGACCGTATTTTGGCCTTTGCCGGCGACGTCACCGAGCGCCGTCGTCGTGACGAATCCCGGCTGGTCTTTTTCGAGCTGCTGGAAAACGCCGAATACATCGTGGTCTTTAAGGACTGCGACCTGCGCTATGTCATGGTCAACCGGGCCTATCAGGAACTGACCGGCCACCGGCTGGAAGACGTGGTCGGGCGCACCGATCCGGAACTTTTCGCCGGCCTGTCCAGCCCGGAAGAGATCGCCCGGTATGTGGAAAACGACCGTCAGGCCCTGGTCCTGCCCCAGGGCCAATCACTGACCAGCGAAGAGGAAATGGGCGGCGAAGCGGGAGCCGTGCGCACCTTCCTGACCCGGAAATTCCCGGTTTATGGCGACGACGGCCGGCTGCTCGGGGTGGCCACCATGGCCACGGAGACCACCGGACGCCGGGAGGCCGAGGCCCGGCTGCACGAGAGCGAGCAGCGGTACAGGCTCCTGGCCGAGCAGGCCCCCATCTCGATCATGGCCTTTGACGCCAAGGGCCGCATCACCTTTGTCAACAAGCGCCATCTGGACGTTTTTGCCGCAGGCCGCAAAACCTCGGACTTCTTTCTGGGCCGCCGGCTGACCGAATTGCCCGGTGTGGTGCGGGCCGGCATTGCCGGACAGCTTGAAGGTCTGCTTCACGGCGAGGCCCTGGAGCTTGAAGCCGTGTACTTCCCGGAGTTTACCGGCGGGCACGACGGCTACGTCAATATGCGCGGCGTCCCCCTGGCCGCCGAGGACGGCTCCTTTGCCGGGGGCATCCTCATCCGCGAGGACGTGACCGCGCGCATTGCCATGGAGCGCTCGCTGCTCGATTCCAGAAACGAAGCCGAGGCCGCCAACAAGGCCAAATCCGAATTCCTGGCCAACATGAGCCATGAGATCCGCACGCCGTTAAACGGCATCCTGGGCATGCTCCAGCTGCTCAAAACCACGACTCTCGACGCCGAGCAGGGCGAGTATGCCGAACTGGCCATCCAGTCGAGCAAACGGCTCACCCGGCTTTTGGCCGACATCCTGGACATTTCCAAGGTCGAGGCCGGCAAGATGCTGATCCAGTCCGAACCCTTTGATCTCGCCCTGGCCCTGCGCCAGGTGCTCGAACTGTTTATGCCAACCTCCAGGCAGACCGGCGTGGCGCTTATAAGCCATATCGCCCCCGCCCTGCCGGCCGTGGTGCTCGGGGACGCCGCCCGGGTGCAGCAGGTGCTGACCAACCTCATCGGCAACGCCTTCAAGTTCACCACGGCCGGCTCCGTCACGGTGGAAGCCTATCCGCTGCCGCCGCGAAAACCCCGGGAGGTGCGGGTGCTTTTTTGTGTCGCCGATACCGGCTGCGGCATCCCCGATGAGGCCCTGGACCGCCTTTTCAAGCCGTTTACCCAGGTCAGCCAGGGCTATCGCCGCGATGCCCAGGGAGCGGGCCTGGGCCTTTCCATCTGCAGCCGGCTGGTCGCGCTCATGGGCGGCAATATCGCCGTGGACAGCGAACCCGGGGTGGGCACGTCTCTCTTTTTTTGCATCACCTTCGCCACGGCCAAGGCCCTGGCCTGCCAGATCGACTGCCCCGACTCCCGCCGCCCCGCCGCCGTCGGCCTGCGGGTGCTGTTGGCCGAGGACGATCCCATAACCCAACTGGCCGCCCGCCGCCTGCTGGAAAAGGCCGGCCACACCGTCACCCTGGCCAATGACGGCGCACAGGCCCTGGCCCGGCTGGCCGGGGCCGAATTCGACCTCGTGCTCATGGACATCCAGATGCCGGGCATGGACGGCCTGGAGGCGGTCCGGGCCATCCGCACCGCGCCGCATCTGGCGGCCAAGGCGGCCATCCCGGTCATTGCCCTGACGGCCTATGCCATGGCCGGCGACAAGGAGATCTTCCTGGAGGCCGGCATGGACGGCTACGTGGCCAAGCCCTTTTCCATGGACGAGCTTGAGGGCGTCATGAAGACGGTCCTTGGCAAACGGCGTCGGACAGCGGCCTAGCCGGGCCGGTCGGGAGCCCTTGGCAGGGGTCGCCTTTTGGCCTAGTCTTGGCCCTGCTTGGGCGAGAGTCCCAAAGCAACCAACACCTCCCATGCGCCAATTTGCCGCCATCCCCCTGACGCTTGCCTGCGTCGTCCTCGTGTTCGTCTGCCTGGGTGCGCCGGCCGGGGCCGAGGGCATTCCCGGCGTCACCCGGCCGGTGGTGGTCGGCGGCGACCGCGACTATCCACCCTACGAATTTCTCGACAAGGACGGCCTGCCCGCCGGTTTCAACGTGGACCTCAGCCGGGCCATCGGCGAGGTCATGGGGCTGCGCATCGAGTTTCGCCTGGGCGCCTGGGCCGAGATGCGCCAGGCCCTGCTCGACGGCGAGGTGGATATCCTCGAGGGCATGAGCTTTTCCGAGGAGCGCGCCGCCGGCGAGGTGGATTTTGCCCCGCCAAGCGCCGTGGTCAACCACGCCATTTTCGCCAGAAAAGGCGAGCGCGTGGCCAGGAGCCTTGATGATCTGGCCGGGCGCACGGTCATCGTCCACCGGCGCGGCTACATGCACGACCGGCTGGCCGGCATGGGCAATGAAAAAGACCTGATCCTGGTCGACACACCCGCCGACGGCCTGCGCCTGCTCGCCTCGGGACTGGGCGATTTCGCCGTGGTGGCCATGCTGCCCGGCAACTACATCATAAAAGACAACAAACTCGACAATATCGAGGTGGTGGCCCGGTCGGTGGCCACCCTGCGCTATGGCTTTGCCGTCAAAAAGGGCAACGAGGCCCTGCTGGCCCGGTTCAGCGAAGGCCTGGCCATCCTGCGCGGCACCGGCCAATACGAGGCCCTTTACAACAAGTGGCTCGGCGTCCTGGAAGACCGGCCGCTGCCCTGGACAACCGTTGCCCGCTACGCCGCCGCCGTGGCCTTGCCCTTGCTGGCCCTGCTTGGCGGCACGGTCTTGTGGAGCCATTCCCTGCGCCGGCAGGTGGCCCAGCGCACGGCCTCGCTGTCGCGTGCCCTGGACGAGTTGTCCCGCAACCAGCGCCAGCTCGTCGAGGCCGACAAAATGGCTGCCCTGGGCATCCTCGTCTCGGGCGTGGCCCACGAGATCAACAACCCCAACGGCTTGATTCTTTTAAATATCCCCATCCTGCGCAAGGCCCAGGCCGATTGCGCCCGCATCCTGGAGCGCCGTTTCAAGGAGGAGGGCGATTTCCTGCTCGGCGGCATTCCCTATTCCCGAATGCGCCACGAACTGCCCCGGTTGCTCGAAGAGATGCAGGAAGGGGCCCTGCGCATCAAACGTATCGTCAACGATCTCAAGGATTTTGCCCGACGCGAGGAAGGCGCCGGCCGCACGCTCATCGACGTGGCCGACGCCTCGCGAAAGGCCGTGCGCCTGCTCGATGCCGCCATCCGCAAGGCCACCGACCACTTTACGGCCGATTACGACCCCGACCTGCCCTTGGTCCTCGGCAATTCCCAGCGCATCGAGCAGGTCATCGTCAACCTGATCCTGAACGCCTGCCAGGCCCTGCCCGAACGCTCCAGGGCCATTGCCGTCCGCGTCCGCCACGACGAGGCCGCCGGACGGGTGGTGCTGACCGTGCGCGACGAGGGTTCCGGCATCGCCCCCGAACATCTGCCCCATCTGACCGATCCCTTTTTCACCACCAAGCGCGAGACCGGCGGCACCGGCCTTGGCTTGTCTGTTTCCGCCGGCATCCTCAAGGAATACGGCGGCGTTCTGACCTTTGTCTCCGCCCCGGGCCAGGGGACCACCGCCGCCATCGCCTTCCCGGCCGCAACCGAGGAGCCCGCCGCATGACCCACACTCCGTTCCCCGGCTTCGGCATCCTGCTGGTCGACGACGAACCGGCCTGGCTGCGCTCCCTGTCGCTGACCCTTGAATCCTCAGCCGGCGTCACCAACCTCTTTTTGTGCCAGGAAAGCCGCGATGTGCTGCCGCTGCTGGAAAAGGGCGGCATCCGTCTGGCCCTGCTCGACCTGACCATGCCCGGCCTTTCCGGCGAGGAACTCCTGGCCCGCATCGCCGAGCGCCATCCGGAGGTGGCCGTCATCATCATAAGCGGTGTCAACCAACTCGACACCGCCGTGCGCTGTATGCGCCTGGGAGCCTTTGACTACTACGTCAAGACCGACGAGGAAGACCGCATCGTCAGCGGCGTGCTCCGGGCCATCCGCATGATCGAGCTTCGCGACGAGAACCACGCCGTCACGAGCAGCCTCGTGACCGGAGCCCTGGCCCATCCCGAGGCCTTTGCCGGCATCGTCACCCGCTCCCGGGCCATGTTTTCCGTTTTTGCCTACATCGAGGCCGTGGCCAAAAGCAGCCAGCCCCTGCTGGTCACCGGCGAATCAGGCGTTGGCAAGGAGAACGTCGTGCGCGCCGTCCATGCCGTCAGCGGCCGGGAAGGGCCTTTTGTCGCGGTCAACGTGGCCGGCCTGGACGACACGGTCTTTGCCGACACGCTTTTTGGCCACGTGCGCGGGGCCTACACCGGGGCCGAGGCCCCGCGAAAGGGCATGGTCGAGGAAGCGGCCGGGGGCACGCTGTTTCTCGACGAGATCGGCGACCTGTCCATCCCCTCCCAGGTCAAGCTCCTGCGCCTGCTCCAGGAAGGCGAATACTTCGCCCTTGGCAGCGATCTCCCCAAACGCCTGAGCGCCCGGGTGGTCGTGGCCACCCACCGCGATCTGGCCGTGGAAGAAGCCGGCGGCCGCTTTCGGCGCGACCTGTACTACCGCCTGCGCACCCACCAGACCCGCATCCCGCCCTTGCGCGAACGTCGGGAAGACATCGAGCCGCTGGCCCGCCATTTCACAAGTGAGGCCGCCAGGGCCATGGACAAGCCCGTGCCGGCCCTTCCCCGGGAACTGGCCGCCTGCCTGGCCGGCTACGCCTTTCCCGGCAACATCCGGGAACTGCGGGCCATGATCTTCGACGCCGTAAGCCTCACCGCCGGCCCGACCCTGGCCCTGGAAGGCATCCGAGCCGCCGTCGGGAACTGCGATGCCTGCCGGGACGCGCCCCCGGCCAATCTCTTTGCCGGCTGCGAACGGCTGCCCACCTTCAGCGAAGCCGCCGATCTGCTGGTCACCGAAGCCATGGCCCGGGCCGGCGGCAACCAGACCCTGGCCGCCCGGCTGCTCGGCATCTCCCAGCCCGCCCTGTCCAAACGCCTCAAATCCC
>NZ_MLBG01000117.1 GCF_001936595.1 Desulfovibrio sp. DV | reverse complement strand
GTCCGGTTTTCCGGCCTCATTCCGGGCATAAAGGCCGCCCTGGCCCGCACCGGCGTGCCCGTGGCCGTGCCCGAGGCCGAGGCCTTCTGGAACGAACTGCGCGTGCGCCTGCTCCTGGGCGCGGCCGCAGCCTCGCTCGGCATCCCCGCCCCGGACGGCCAGGACGCGCCGCCGGACATCCCGGAACGCATCCTGGACAAGGGGCCGCTTGGGCTGGCCGCCTTCCTGGCCGACATCCCGCCCTTTGACCGGATTTTCTGGCAGGGACCGCAATTTCGCGAACTGGTGCGGGCCTACGACGCCCACGGCGGATGGGCCGGGCTGCTTGGCTACGTGGCCGGGCAGACCGAACTGGAGCTGGTCGGGGCGCGCTCGGAAAAGGTGCGGATCATGTCTGTCCACGCGGCCAAGGGACTGGAATTTTCCGCCGTGTTCCTGCCGGCCCTGGAAGACGGCATCCTGCCCTTTGCCGGAACGGATTTTTTGAGTGGCAAACCCGGCCATCTGGCCGGGCAGATGGACGAGGCCGAGGAGCGGCGGCTTTTTTATGTGGGGCTGACCCGGGCCAAAAGCCGGCTGTACCTGTCCCATGCCGTGCGCCGGGAGCTTTTCGGACGAAAGCTCATGTTGCGGCGTTCACGATTTTTAGACACCCTGCCTCTGGGCGGCGTGCGACGGCTGGCCTTAAAGGCCCGCACCGTCAGCCAGGCAAAGCAGCTTGGACTGTTTGGGGAAGGATGATTACCAGATGCGTCGCCACACCAGACGCTCATAGGCGCGGGTGACGCGGTGGGCCGTGGGCGCGGCCACGCCCAGGTCCTTAAGACGGCAATACACGTGCAGCGGATTGAACATATGCTGCATGAAATCACGAATCTGTCGCATGGAAACACTACTCCGGAAAACTGACGGCCAGGCCTGAATACGCCGGCCGCCGCCGGGACCGCCCGGCAATCCGCAATTCATACTCCCGGCCGGGGAAACCCTCAAGCCCAAACCTGTTACTTTTATTCTCCCAGATTTTAAGATGTTACAAAAATGCAACTCCCGTTTTTCCTGGCGTCTGGCCGCCCCCAGCTGTGTGTGGCCCGAGACCGCCCTGGTCAACTGCCGCCGGCTGGCCCGCACCGTTCCCGAAGTCGGCCTCTACCTCCTGGAGCTGCATTCGTGCCTGGCCTATGGCCCGGACGACCTGCCGCAAAAAACCTACGGCCTCGCCTACCATCTCCATCTGCCCCTGGACCTGCCCTGGCGGCTTGGCGGGGACACGGTCTATGCCGTCATGGAGCGGCTTCTGGACATGACGGCCCACCTCGAGCCCTGGGCCTATGTGCTCCATCCGCCGGCCGAGGCCGGGGCCCTGGCCGATTTCGTCCGGGCCTTTGCCGCGGCCGGCCGCGATCCGGCCATGCTGCTTCTGGAGAATACCGACACCGCCTCCCCGGCCGACAATCTGGCCCTGGCCCGGGAGCTCGGCTGCGGCCTGTGTCTCGATCTCGGCCACATGCTGGCCATGGGCCACGAGCTGCCCACCGGCGATCCCGCGCTTGCGGCCAAAACAGCCATGCTCCACGTCTATTCGCCCTTTGGCCCCGAAGGCCCGCCCACAGGCCGCACCCACCTGCACCGCACGCTGCCCTGCCTGTCCCCGGAAGGCCGCGACGTGCTGGCCTGGATGCTCGGGAACCTGACCCCAAAAACCCTGGTGCTGGAGATCTTTGCGCCCATGCATCTGGTGGAAAGCCTGGCCTGCATCGAGGCCATCAGCGACACCGTCACCCCGCCGGCTGCCGGGAACCCGGCGTGATCCGGCTGCTCCTTGGCGGCACGCGCTCGGGCAAATCCGGCCAGGGCGAGGCGCTTCTCGCCGCCGGCCCGCTGCCCCACCGGGTGGTGGCCACGGGCCGGGCCTGCGATTTCGCCTTCAGGGAGCGCATAAACGCCCACAAGCGGGTCCGGGACCCCCGGGTGGCCGTCATCGAGGCCGGGACCGAGGCCATGGAGGTCCTGGCCCGTGAGGCCGCAGCCGGTGGTACGATCCTGCTCGACAGCCTGGACTTTTGGCTTTTTGCCTGTCATGGCGATACGGTAGACGTCGGCGCCGCCCTGGCCCGGGGGTTTGCCCCCTACGCCGATCCGGGCGGGCCGGAACTGATTGTCGTCAGCGCCGAAACCGGTCTTGGGCCGGTGGCCGGCGACGCGGCAACGCGCCGGTTTGTCGATGCCCTGGGCGCGCTCAATCAGGCCGCGGCCGCCCTGGCCCATGACGTGCGGTTCATTGCCGCCGGACTGTCCTTGCAGCTGAAGGGAAGCGCTCCATGAGTCCATTTCGAAAGATGTCCCAGACGGCAGGGGGGCTGACCCAGGCCATCGGCCGCGGCGACCGCTGGCTGATCCTCATCAATGCCGACCCCGACGCCCTGGCCTCGGCCATGGCCCTGCGGCGCATCATGGCCCATCGGGCGGCCGAGGTGGGCATCGCCCATGTCAACGAGGTCAAGCGGCCGGACAATCTGGCCATGATGCGCTTTCTGCGCATCCCCTCGGCGCCTTTTACGCCGGGCATGTGCACGGCCTACACCAAGTTCGCCATGGTGGATTCCCAGCCCCACCACCACCCGGCCTTTGCCGGGCGGCACTATTCCATCGTCATCGACCACCATCCGATTTTGCCCGACCAGCCCTCGACGGCCGAATACACCGACATCCGCCCGGATTACGGCTCGGTGAGCACGATCATGGCCGAGTATCTGCGCGGGCTGCATATCCGTCCGGGCAAGCTTTTGGCCACGGCCCTGGTCTATGGCATCAAGACCGACACCCAGAGCTTCGAGCGCCATTTCCTGGAAGCCGACGTGCGGGCCTTCAGCGCGCTCACCAAACACGCCGACATGCTCCTGGTGCGCAAGATCATCTCCAGCGAATACCATCGCCGCTGGCTCAAGTTCTTTTCCAAGGCCTTTCGCAAGATGCGTTTTGTCGGAGCGCGGGGGCTGTTCGTCTTCATGGACGGGCTGGAAAGCCCGGACATCCTGGTCATGCTGGCGGACTTTTTCACCCGGGTCCACGGCCTGTCCTGGAACATGCTGGCCGCGGTGGTCAAGGGCATGGTGGTGGTGGTCTTTCGCGGCGACGGCATCGGGCGCAACATGGGCCACATGGCGGCCAAGCTCTTTGGCGACATCGGCTCGGCCGGCGGCCACCGGGGTGCGGCCCGGGCCGAGATCGAACTGGCCAAGCTCGGCGGCAAGCCGGTGGAGGAATTTCTGTATAAGCGCTTAACCGGCCACAAACTGCCGACCAAGGAACAGTGCCCGGTGGAGTTCCCGGCCCCGCCTCACAACGACCGCACGGCCCGGGCCGAGGCCGGACAGGTAAAATCCGCCTTGGCCACGTAGCCAAGCTCCACGTCGGCCACGTAGGCGGCAGCATAGTTGGCCCGGTCGGCGCTCCACACCCGGCGCACCGGCTGGGTGAGCGCCGCCGGCTGGCAATAGCCCTCGCCGACCGGCTCCGGGGTTAAAAGCGTCATCAGTTCCGGCACGGTCGGCAGCCGCCAGTCGCCGTGGCCGGCGAACTGCCCGGCACAAAGCGCCGCCACATACGCCGCCGCCCCCTCCCAGGAGGTTGGATACGGTGCGGCCTCGCGCACCCAGGCCAGCCCGGCCGCCTTGTCCCGGACCACGCCCCCCCGGCATCCTCAAGCCGCCCCGGCCAATAGGCCGTCGGCCGCCATAATTCGTCCAGGCCGAAATCCTCACGGGCCTCGCCCACACCGAGCATCACGGCCCCCCGGCGCGGCAGCTCGGCCCCCTCGGGCACGCAGGGCGAGCAAAGCGACGCCGGCCGGGCGGCGCACACCCCGTCCATGCGCCGTTGCCACCGGGCAAAGGCGTCGGCCAACGCCTCGGCCATGGTCCGGGCATCGGGGTAGCGGCTGGACGGCCGCTCGCCCAGGGAGCGCGCAAGCACCGGGTCAAATTCGTCGCCCAGTTCCGGGCAACGCTCCGACACCGCCCACTCGCCCCACTCCGGCAGCCGGCCGGCCAGCATCCGAAACAGCGTGACCCCGACGGCATAGAGATCGGACCGGGCATCGGCGCTGTCCGGGTCGTCCTCCTGTTCGGGCGCGGCGTAATAGGGCGAACCGACCTTGACGTTGGACGGGCCGCCAAAAGATTCGCCGCGCACCTTGGACAGGCCGAGATCGGTGATCTTGAGCACATCGTCGTCGCTGACCAGCAGATTGAAGGGCTTTATGTCGCGGTGGACGATGCCGGCATGGTGCAGCCGGGCCAGACCGGCCAGGAGCTGGGCAGCGTAGCCGACGGCCCGGGGCACGGGCAGCCGGCGGCTCCCGGCCTCGACCCGGTAGGTCTCGCCGATGACCGACCCCAGGGATTCGCCGTACAGTTCCATGACGAAATACGGCCACGGCCCGGTGTCCTCGTAGTCAAAGACGTCGACCAGATTGTGGTGGCGAAGGGAACCGAGCAGGGCCGCCTCGTCGCGAAAAAGCCGCTCCACCCGCTCCCGGCCCCACAGGGACAGGGTCAGTTCATTGGGGCGAAGGAGTTTTAAGGCCACGATCCGGCCGATGACCGGAATCCGGGCCTTGAACACCGCGCCCATGCCGCCGCGTCCCAGCACGCCGTGAATCGAATATTTGCCGATGCTGCGCATGGGGTCTTTATCCTTGTGCGGGGGTTTCCCGGCTACGCCCGGCCGCAGCCCGGGATCAGGCCCGTTCCAGGGCGTCGATGTCCCCGGCGGCCAGCAGGGCGACGTTGCGGCTGATTTTTTCGATGGGCCAGTCCCACCAGGCCAGGGCCAGCAGGCGCAAGACAACGGCCTCGGGATAGCGCTGCCGGATGCACCGGGCCGGATTGCCGCCGACAATGGCATAGGGCGGCACATCGCGGGTGACCACGCTGCCGGCCCCGACCACTGCGCCGTGGCCGATATGCCGGCCGGGAAGGATGATCGCGCCGTAGCCGAGCCAGACATCGTTTCCGACCACGGTGTCGCCGCGATGGCCTGTCGGCAGGCCGGCCTGCTCCCAGCCGGGCTGGAAGATGGCAAAGGGGTAGGTGGAGACGCCGTCCATCCGGTGGTTGGCCCCGTTCATAATGAACCGCACGCCGCTGCCGATGGCGCAAAAAGAGCCTATGGCCAGTTTGTCGCCGATAAAATCGAAGTGGTACAGGACGTTGTTGCGCTCGAAGTCCTCAGCCCGCTCGCCCGGCGTCCGGTGGCGTCGAAATAGGTGTAGCGCCCGACACTGATGGCCGGATTGGCGACGACATTTTCCAAAAAAACCAGCTTGTCGTAGCCCTCAAGCGAATACCGGCTGGTCCGATCCGGATACCCCATAGCGGCCATTGCTGCCTCCCGTCTCCTTCACCGACCCCGGCGATGCTGTGCCCCACTCCCGAAGCCACCCTTTAAAAAAAGCGCGCGCCGCTGGGCAAAGTCCCTGCGTCGCGCGCGTTTTTTTAACCTTACGCTGCCCGGGCCCGACCGGCAACTCCCTGCCGGTCGGGCCTTGGCGGGTGGCCTTATCCGCCCACCTTGAGGAGGCGCAGCTCGCCGGGCACGGCCGGGCAGCGGCTTCGCCGGCCGATCACCGGGGCATCGGGCAGGCCCTGCATGAAGCGCCAGATCCGCTCAAGCGGCATATGGGAGCGCAGGTAGGCCTCGCACTTGGAAAAACTGTAGTGGTGGGCAAAACTGCGGCCAAGCACGGCCACCTTCATCTTGCCGGCGTGCAAGGCCAGATTGAAGGCCTTTTCATCCGACGTGGTCTGACCGCCCACCCGGGTGGTGGGGAAGGGCAGCACGAGCTGCATGATGCGCTTGTCGAAAATGACGCAGTTGATGGTCAGGTAGCCGACATAGGCGTACTTGGACGGCGCATCGTGGAGATAAACGTCGGCCAGATTCTCGTGGATGAGCTTTTCCCACATCCAGCGGTGGTAGACCCAGTTTTCCTCAATGGGCGGGCCGTTGAACATCGAGCGCTCGGACGGATAGGACAGGCGCAGAAAACGATTGAGGACATGGCGTCCGGGCGGGCTTACCGGGACAAGCGGCATGACCAGCGGCACGTCGGGGCGCTCGGCATGGTCGAGATAGCCGTCGATGAGGTGTTCGAGCCAGTGGGGGGTGACGAACAGGTCTTCATCCATCTTGATGATCACGTCATCGAAATGGGCGGCCAAAATCTCGTTTTGGACGCTGTGCACGGCCGGCACCAATCCGCGCGGCCCGCGTTCGATGACCGTGGCATTGGGATGGCGGGAGACAAACCCCCGGGCCATGGCCAGGTGCTCCGGAGCCGGCGCGTTGGCCACCACGTAAACATGCTTGAAGCGGGTGAGGTCGGTGTAGCGCTCCAGGCATCTGATGCAAACGAGAAAGCAATCGAGCCTGTGCGAGGTGAGCAGCACGAGAACCGGTTGAATATCGCCGCGTCGCGGTCGTAAATAGGTTAGCTTGCCCATGGCCGTCCCTGGCTTTCAGGCATCCCTGCGTAAAGGTTAAATTGCGTCTTCATCTCGCTTTTCGGCATTTTCCAACAGGAACTTTAGCCCTTTTGTAAGAAAATAATCTCCACATTTTCAGCTAGATACCCCGACGAACCACGGCAGCCCCGGTTACAGGCCGCAGCCATCCCCCCGAAAATCGTAAAATAATCCTCCCAAAAACCCAAAAAGGAACCAGGCCGGGGCCGTTGCCGCCGCCCCGTCTGCAGCCGCTCCCTTGACACAGGACGGACCCGGCGATAAGCCTGCCTGATCTTTGTAGGTCGGATGCGGGTTTTTGAGCTAACATATCGTCATGTCAGCAAAAATGGATATGACGTCCCGGGTTTCGGAGGTTTGTCATGGGATATCGCGTCATTGTCGACACGCAAAAGTGCATTGGCGACGGCGAATGCGTCGACGTGTGTCCGGTGGAAGTCTATGAGATGAAGGACGGCAAGGCCGTGGCCGTGAACATGGAAGAATGCCTGGGCTGCGAATCCTGCGTCGAGGTCTGCGACCAGAACGCCATCATCGTCGAAGAAGAATAGAATATACAATTCAAATAGTTAACCGGCAAGCGGGAGCAGGCGGCCAGTGCCTGCTCCCGCTGCCGTCTCCGGCCCGGGCCGCCCGACCCTTTGCCGGGACTGCGGCGGGTGGCAGGTCCGGGCCGCCGGAGTCCCCCGATGCAGTTGGATTTTTCCCCCGCCTTTGCCCGTTATGAGGCCATCGCCGCCGAGGCCGACGCCGCCTTTGCCAAGGTTTCGGAAATGTGTCCGGACTTTGTCAGCTGCGGCGCCGGGTGCAGCGACTGCTGCCACGCCCTGTTCGACCTGACCTTCATCGAGGCGCTTTATCTCAACCACCAGTTCAACAAGGCCTTCCCCCCCGGCCCGGCCCGTGATGCCGTGATCGAGCGGGCCAACAAGGCCGACCGCGATGCCGCCAAGCTCAAGCGCAAGGCCTTCCGGGCCGGCGAAGAAGGCGTCTCCACCCGGGACATCCTCGAAAGCATGTCGCGCGAGCGCATCCGCTGTCCGCTTCTGGGCGACGACGAGCGCTGCGTGCTCTACCCCTTCCGGCCCATCACCTGCCGGCTCTACGGCGTGCCGCTGGAAATTTCCGGCGAGGCCCGCACCTGCGGCAACACCGGCTTTGCTCCGGGGGAACGCTATCCCACGGTCAAAATCGAAAAGCTGCAGGACCGGCTGGTCGCCCTGTCCCAGGAAGTGGTCGGCGCCCTGCCCACCCGGCTGCCGCTTTTGGGCGAGATGCTCGTGCCGGTGTCCTTTGCCCTGGTCACGGAATTTGACGACGACTACCTCGGCATCCTGACCGAAGACGATCTGGTCAAGACGCCCGAGGCCCCGGCTCCTGCCCCCACGCCGCAGCAACAGCCGCTTTTGGCCACGCTTGGAGCCCCGGCCCCGGCTTCGGCCTGCGGTTCGTGCGGCGAAACAGCCGGTTCCTCGGCCTGCGCCTCCTGCGGCGGCTCCACCTCCTGGGTGCTGCCCGGCCCGGATGGCGCGCCGGCCGACAAGGAGGACTGAGATGGCCCACAGCCCCGAAGAACTGGCCGAACTCAAACGCGCCATCTACGACAAGGTCAAACCCCGTCGCCGCAAGTTCATCGACAAGATCGGCTATGACGCCTGGGACCCGTTCCAGGAGCCGATGGACCCGCTGGATTTGCGCGAGGACGCCTCCCGGCGCACCAGCCACCAGCTCATTGCCGAATTTCTGCCCACGGTTCCGGGCTCGTCCGACGAGTTCGCCAAGGGGGCCTGGGAGCTGTGCGTGGGCGTCATGACCGGCTCGGAGCGCCACCGGGGCATGTACGAATTCTGCAAGTGGTACAAAGAACTCCTGGCCAGGGAAGGCATCGATGCCGACCTTGGTCCGACGAAATAACCCCGAGAAGGATTTTTCATGGACTACACAGCCCAGACTCCTGACGAATTCATCGACGAACTGAAAAAACGCCTGTCCGGCAACCCCGGCTGCGGCGTGTCCCACTACAACCTGGGCACGGCCTATGTGGCCAAGGGCCGGCTGATCGAGGCCGAGGCGGAATTCCTTGAGGCCGTCGAATGCTCCCCCAGCCTGGCCGAAGGCTATGTCCAGCTCGGCGGGTTGGCCATGAACAAGGGCGACCTCGACGGCTGCCTGGAATGGAACGAGAAGGCCTGCCGGGCCCGGCCGCTTTTTGCCGTGCCGTTTGGCAACATCGGTTTTGTCCATCTCCAGCGCGGCGACGTGGACAAGGCGGAGAAATCCCTGCGCCGGGCGGTCAAGATCGATCCCAAATACGTCCAGGCCCTGGCCACCCTTGGCAGCGCCATGTTCATGAAGGGCGACGTCCCGGCTTGCGAACACTTCAGCGTCAAGGCTCTGGAGATCGAACCCATGTTCGGCCCGGCCCTCAATAATCTGGCCCTGGTGGCCATGGAACAAAACGATTTCGCCAAGGCCAAGGAATTCCTGGATCGGGCCCGGGAGACCGGCTTCGATCCGCATCCCGGCATGGTGCGCGAAATCGAGGAAGGCCTGGCCAAGGGCCAGTAGGAAAAAGAAGAGACAGCAAGAGACAGGAAGATAAAGAAGCCTCCGGCGGCCGGGGGGATGATCCCCCCGGACCCCGCAACCGGAGAAGTTTTTGACTTGGTGAATTGACTGTTTTCCCTGGCGTGTTGCGTCCTGCCGGGCGATCCCCGGAGTGACCGGACGCAACACGCTCTTCCTGCACCCTCGCCGGTGCGGTTCCAAGGACGGCCCATGGCCAAACGACGCCAACTGCTCCAGGTCATCCGCACAGCCCTGGAGGGTCCCGAATCCGGGCCGGCCCTGGCCGCCCTCGGCGACATCGCCCCGGCCGTGCGCCTGGGGCCGCTTTTCTCCCTGCTCCTCGACCGCGATCCCCTCATCTGCTGGCGCGCCGTCACCGCCTTTGGCGCGGCCATGGCCGAACTGGCCGGCGAGCGCCTGGAAGACGCCCGGGAGGTCTGGCGCAACCTCATGTGGCGGACCAACGAAGAGTCCGGCAACATCGCCTGGGGCATCCCCCAGTGCATGGGCGAAACCCTGGCCCGGGTTCCCGTCCTGGCCGCCGACTACCACCGCATCCTCATCTCCCTTGTTCAGGACATGGACGGCGACTGCACGTTCATTGACCATGCGCCCCTGCGCCGGGGCGTCTGGTGGGCCATCGCCCGGCTGGCCGGGGCCGCCCCGGAACTGGCCGCCCGCGCCCTGCCCGAACTGGCCGCGGCCCTTGGCGACTGCGACCACGAAGCCCGGGGACTGGCCTGTCTGGCCCTGGCCCGGTTAAAGCCCGACCCCTCGCGCAGCCTGCTGGCCGCCCTGGCCGCGGCGGCAGACGACCCGGCCGCCTTTGATTTCTACGACGGCTGGCAGCTCGTCCCCACCACCGTCGGCCAAGCCGCTGCCGCCGCCCTGGCAGCCTGCCGCCGCTGCGGCTGACAACAGGGCGAGTGTCCCCTTGAGGACCCAACGGAAGCAGGGCCGCCCGGTAGGACCAGGAGGTTAAGCCAGGGGCGTCGAGGATATTCGGGTTCTTCCGGGTTCTCCGTGAGAAAGCCCTACAAGGAGTTGTCATATTCACGCAATCGCTGGCCCACCCCGTGCATAGGGAGTCTCCCCCTTTGATGTTTGAATATCATTGCCACCTGTCGTTAAATATGCAATATGTGGAACACCTTTTCGCTGTTTCGGTAATAGTTTTCATAGACGATACAAAATGCACACAGCAACTCCATCAAGGTTCGTCTTATGAGCTACGACATCTCAAAGTACGAAAGAACGATACAAGAGATTGCCGATAGCTCGCCTTACGTGGTCTTTTTATGCGGACCTTCAATGAAGAGCTACACAAAACCAAGTTCATCACTCAGAAAATTGATAAAAGATGAACTTGAATCTGAAAGTTTTGAGGTTGTTCTAGGCGAAGACGACGGATTAGTAGATCTTCAAACTGATCTAGGAGGAGATGCACAAACAAATGAACTTGGTTTTTTCATCAACAACGCAAATGCCATCGTGCTCATTGCTGACAGTCCTGGCTCATTTGCTGAACTTGGTCTTTTTTCGCACGTTCATAGCGCTTTACAAAAGCAAGTTCAATTTATTTTAATAATTGACAAATCATTTGAAAGTGATGAATGCTACATTTCCCAAGGGCCGATTCGCATTGTTGACGTGCATGGGAAAATATTTTTTATAGATTACAACGAGAATGACCCACCAATTCGCACCACCATTGACAAGACAATAGCACTTCTCAAGGCTGCTAGGTTCCGCACCTTCTTAAAGTAATATGAAAACAGAGCTTTCCACTCAAATATATGCTTGGGCACTTGGCATCATGCAGCCCGCAAGCGCCACTATTGTTAAACATTTCATGCAAATGGCCTTGCCGGATTCATGCCAAGACTTAGAAACAAAGGACGTAAAAGTTCAATTCGCTAAAATGTTAAAGCTAGGACTCATTTCTCAGTCGTCTGAAAAAATTGACTACGTTTATTCCTTGACTTGGCTTGGCAACCTATCTATGAATAACAAGCTTAGGGTGCACAGAGACAAAGCGCGGCTATTTTTACTTAAAGATGCTGCCCAGGCAGCTCACAAAGAAAGGTTTTCCGAGGGGCGGGGATTGGAGTTGACTGGTGATTCGCCAGTCATGGACTTGAGTTCAGACAAACAAAGTCGACGACCAATAGGCCAGGTCGTCGATTCCGCCGATCTGGCCTATTGGTCGTCGACTTTCAAGCAGCTAAAGCATTCAGCTGGTCCACTCCCCCGCTCCTCTTTTTCAACATCATTCGGCCTATATTCCTTTGCAAGTTGCAATGAACTTCAGCTTGCCTGTCACAATATCTGCCCAAACACATTTGATCTCGATATTTCCTCAATATCCTTGTGCATTGGCATAAGCCCTTCGCTTTTGGTCTCAATGAGCAACAAACCTGAAGACCACTACAGGACATACGAGATTGGGAAAAAAAATGGTGGGACGCGAATCATACATTCACCACGCATTTTTTTAAAAACCGTTCAATACTGGATAAAAGACTACATCCTTCATTCCCTGAACATACACGATTCGTGCCATGCATATCAAAAAAATAAATCCATACAAACAAACGCAAGTATGCACTTAAACAAAAAGTTTCTTGCCAACGTAGACATTAAAAATTTTTTTGGAAGCATCTCTCAGGAAAAATTACAAAACACTTTAGCTACACGATACAGCAAGAAAATGTCACAGTGCATTTCTCGTTTATGCACAATTAACAACCTCTTGCCTCAAGGGGCTCCCACAAGTCCAGTTCTTTCAAATTTTTATTTGAGTGAATTCGATGCAAAAGTTGAAACATTCTGTCATCATTTACAACTAGACTACACAAGGTACGCTGACGATTTAACAATCAGTGGCAACTACAAAGACAACGTGCTGAAAGCGATTGATTTTGCAAAAGATACGCTTAACTTATACGAACTAAAGCTTAACGATTCAAAAACAAGAGTAGCATCTAAACATGGACAACAGAAAGTTACTGGAGTTGTAGTCAACGAAAAGATGCAGCCCCCGCGAAAATTCAGAAAAAAAATCAGAGCAACATTCTATCAGGCAAAAAAAATCCTAGCAATTATTCCAACAAGAAAGAAAAGTTGCGAGGATATATTAGTTATTTGAAATCTTTTAAAGCACTAAAAGACCACCCTTCTATTAAAAAATACGAAGAGATACTTCTGACTTTGTCTTGCCTTACCCCATTGGACTAGAATATTTGAGAACTTTTCTCATTCAGACATTAGCGACCTCCAAAGTAAATGCCCCTCATAAGCGGAATCGTAGGAACGGGCTATCCGATAATATGTGTTGATACTGAGACATGAGTTAATTCACGTACAAAAAGTTTTTTTTCACAGCAGGTCGTTCAGCCAAAACTTCCACCACAGTGAAGCCATATTTGTATTGCTTAAACTAATACGAGTATGAAGGAGAATGGTCTACTGCTTGCGGCTGACAAGGAACCAGCCCCGGCCTCAGGGCAGATGCACCAACACCCTGGTCTCGCCCGGCACAGCGGTGTCGAGGGTCACGTCGCCGCCGTGGGCCCGGGCGATGATCCGGGCCGAATAGGTGCCAAGCCCGGTGCCGAAGCGTTTGCCGCTGGTGACGTATTTCTCGAAAAACGTCGCCACGATCCCTGCCGGCACCTCGCCCTGGTTGCAGACGCAAAACGTCCTGGCGGCGGTGTCGATGACAAGCCGCACCTCCCCGCCGACGGGCGAGGCCTCGGCTGCGTTCTTGATCAGATTTTCAAACAGATTGCCCAGCAGATTCGCGTCGCCCCGCACCGGCAGCCGCTCCCCGGAGCCAGCCGTGCGCCCGTCGACCAGCACTGTGAAGCCAAGATCCTTGGGCGCAAAAAGGCTCTCCAGATTGGCCCGGATGCCCCGGATGAGGTCCAAAACGTCGCACTCGGCCATGGCCACCGCGTAGGTCCCCTTCTCCATCCGGGCCAGATCGCCGGCCATGCGGATGGTGGCCAGCATCCGCCGGCCCGAGCTGGCCACGTGGCGCAACAACTCGTGCTGTTCCGGGGTCAGGTTCTCCTGGTCGCCGAGCAGTTCCGGGATGCTGATGATCCCGGACAGGGGCGAGACCAGATCATGGCGGATGATCTGCTCCACATCAAAGCGCATCCGCTCAAGCTCCTCCCGCCGCTCGATCTCTTTGCGCAGGGCCCCATTGAGCCGGTTGACCTTCCAGGCCCACAACCCGCCAAGCACCGCCAAAACGAGGCCCACCCCCAGCACCTTGGCCAGGGCGCCATAGTCGGTCACGGTCTGGACGTTGATGGAGACGTGCCGGTTCTCGATGGCGGCCCGCTCGGCCGTGGTGATGCTGGCGATGCCCTTGTTGAGGATCCCTTGCAAAAGCTGGTTGTTCTCTGCGATGCCGATGCACAGGTTGTTGGAATAATAAGGCAGCTGCCCGGCAATCTTGAGGTTGAAAAGCCCCTGCTTCTTGATCGTGTAGGCGGCGACAATGAGCGATCGCATGGTCATGTCCGCCTTTTTGGCGGAAACCATGCCGATGGCCTCGTCTTCGGTGGCGGTGGTGTGGATCGTCAGGTTGGGATAGTCGCGCCGGATGAGTTCCTCCATGGCGGTGCCGGAGGGAAAGGCGATGCTTTCGCCGGTGAGCTTGGCCGGATCGGAGATGAAGGGGTGTTCCTCGCGGGTGATAAAGACATTGACGTCGCTAAATAGCGGCCGGGAGAAGATCAGCCATTGCTCCCGCTGCGGCGTCTTGTTGAGGAAGCTCAGGAGTTGGCAGCGCCCGGCCCTTGAGGCCGCCAGACTTTCGTCCCAGGAGGCGGTCGGCACCAGTTCCAGGCGCAGGCCGGTCCGCTCGGCCACCAGCCGAAGCAGGTCGGCGGCAATGCCTTCGTGTTCGCCCTGGGCGTTTATCGACTCGAAGGGCACCCAGTCCGGGTCCACGCACAGGGTGACCACGCCGTGTTCCTCGACATACCGGGCCTCCGGAGGAGACAACTCCACGGCCAAGGCCGCAGCCGGGGCCAGAAACACCACTGCAAGCCATACGGCCAGAAAAATCCAGATGCCACACACCCCGCCCGACCTGGGCTGCGTCGCCTCCGGACCCGGCCAGCGCAGCAGTCCTGTGGCCCTTTTTGGTTCGCAATCCACCACGTCTGACCCTTCCCCCGGGGTAACAACTCCCCCGTCCCCGCGAGCCGGCGCAGCGCGTAGCCTCCGGGCTGCCGCAGGCAAGCCTGTCCTTCAGATACCAAGCACATATCCCAGCGTGAGCGCCATGGGCAAAGCCGCCCTTACAATTCATTGGATAAGTTCACAACGCAAGTGCGAATTCGGCCCTTTGACCCGGCGCTGCCGCCTGTAACCAGCCCGACCTCCTTCCCGACCTGCCTGCAAAATGAGGCGCATGCCGCCTCTTTGGAGGTGCCTTGCTCAAAAATAAGATGTTCACCACGCTGGCCATGACCGCCGCCCTGGTCTTCTCCGCCTGCCTGATTCTGTCCTGCCTGCCGGTGCGGGCGGCCGATGTGCCGCCCCAACTCGATACCCCGCCCGAAGTCCTGGTGGACGGTTTCCTCAAGGGCCTCAGTTCCCGGGTACAGCTCACCCCCCAGGAACTGGCCAATGTGCGCCCCATCCTCATCGAGCAGACCAGAAAACGCCAGAACATGGCCCGCTCCCGGCTGGCCGCCACCCCGGGACTGGCCGGCATGAAGGCCCTGCGTGACGATTTGCACCAGATCGGCCGGGAAACCGATGCCCGACTGGCAACCGTCCTCCCCCCGGACAAGCTGGCCGCCGTCAAGGCCTACCGCGAGGAACGCCGCGAAGAAGCCAAGACCCGCAAACGCGCCGGCTAGTTGGAGAGTCGTGGCAAACGAAAGAGAAGAGAAGAGCCTCCGGCGGCCAAAGGGACTGAGTCCCTTTGGAAACCCTCCTGGGGGAGTTTGATTTGACTGTGGGCGTTGCCGGACCGGGAAGC
>NZ_MLBG01000116.1 GCF_001936595.1 Desulfovibrio sp. DV | reverse complement strand
TGCGGGCCGCCGGCGCGGCCGCCGCCCTGGCGGCCGCCGAGCCCGGCCGCATTCCCGAACTGGCCCCGGCCCTGGCCAACATGTCGCTCGCCGCCTTTGGCCAGGCCCTGCGCGACCTGCCGCCGGACAATAGGCGGACCATGCTGTGCGCCGTATACCGCATCCTGGCCGCCGCCCTGCCAGGTGCGACCCAGGCCGCCGCCCGGGCCATCGCCAAAGCCGGCATGGCCCCAAAAGCCCCTGCTGGCTGTCCTGGCCGCTGATCTCGGCAACCGCTCCCGGGCGGCCTCCCGGCCGTTCCCCAAACGCCCCCCCCTGCCCGGCCAGACACCCGCCCAGGAAGCCTCCAAGGGATTGTGGAGCCGGGTCAAGACCCTGGTTGCGGCCCCGCCGGCCGGCCAGTCCTTCGAACCGTCGGACAGCCTGCGCCGGGACATGGCCACACCGGGCAGCCAACTCCACAACCGCCAGATCATGTGGACGAACCTTGACGGGACGGCCATTGCTGCGGTGGTCTTTTCGCGCTGTTCCTTCAAGGCAGCCAGCCTCGCCGAAACCGTCCTTGGCGGAACGAGCTTTACGGGTGTCCAGTTTTCCGATGTCAATTTCGAACGCGCCCGGTTTGACGGGGTGACGTTTCACGCCTGCCGCTTCCTCAATTGCCGCTTCAGCGAGGCCGTCTTCCAGGACGTGCGGTTTGAAAACTGCGAGATGCGCCTGTGCGCCTTTGGCGGCGTGGTCGGCCAGGACGTTTCCATGACCGGGCTCGACGCCCTGGAATGCGATTTTGTGGGCGCGGCCCTGTCAAGCCTCTCGCTGGTGCGCTGCCGGCTGCGGGCGGTCAGCCTTATCCGGGCCGTGCTGTATGATTTCGCCTGCCAGGGTGTGCTCTTTTCCGACTGCCTGTTCGAGATGGCCGCTTTTGACCGGGCGCGGCTGGCCAGCGTGCGCACAGAAGGCTGCTACTTCGCGGCCTCGCGTTTTTCCGGGCCGACAGACGAACCGGACATCCTTGGGGCGATGGCCAAGGATGAGGCCCTGGCCATCGCCGACGCCGTCGGCACCGGACCGCCGCTCCCCCCGGACCTGACCGACGGTCCTGGGCTTCGCCTGCTGACGGCTGTGTGCGACGGCGTGCTCTCCGGCCGCGATATTCGTCGCCGCCGGCTGGCTATGCTGGCCAACAACAAACGGCGTCTGGCCTGGGCCAGACGCCGGCTCGGCCCGTCCGGGGCTGCTTTCCTGGAGATGCTGCCGGGGCTCATTGAGGCGCCGCTCGTGCGCGAGGAAACCGGCATCCGCCCCGGACCGGCCGCCCGAATCGCCGGTTTTTCCCCCAATCTGGCCGCCGCCCGTCTGCTGGCCACCCATTTTGGCGACCGGGCAGGCGAAGGGCAGACCATCCCGGAAGACGCCATTGCCGTGGAAGCGGTCTATACCATCGGCAGCGTGGGCACCGTGGCCCAGACCGATGATTCCGACCTCGACATCTGGGTGTGCATCGCCCAGCGTGATGCCGAGCGCCCGGACTTGCCCGCTTTTCAGGACAAGCTCGACGCCATAAGCCGGCAGGCCGAACGCGACTACGACCTGGAAATCCATTTTTTCCGCATGAGCGTGGCCGACATCCACGACAATATTTTCGGCTACTCCGAGGATGAGGGCTACGGCTCGGCCCAGGGCTGTCTGCTCAAAGAGGAATTTTACCGGACGGCGCTGGTGGCGGCCGGCAAAAAACCAGCCTGGTGGTGCGTGCCGCCGGGCATCGGCCGGGACGCCTATGACCGGTCCCTGGCGGCCATGGGCCGGGCAACGCCGGACGTAGCGGCCGACACCCTGGATTTTGGCCCTGTGCGCTCCATCGCCGGTGACGAGTACTTTGGCGCATCGTTGTGGATGATCGTCAAATCGCTGACCAGTCCGTTCAAATCCATCATCAAGTTCGGCCTCCTGGAAAAATACGCTGCCCACCCGGGCGATCCGGTCCTTTTGTGTGAGACGCTCAAGGGCTTTATCTTCGCCAACCAGGGCGGACTTTGGCGCTGCGATCCCTACGCCCTGCTTTTCCGGGAGGTCAGCCGCCACTACCAGGAGGGCGGCCAAGCCGGGGCCGTGGAACTGTTGCGCCAGGCTTTTTTGCAAAAAACCGGCTTTGACCCGTGCGACGAATACGCCAGCCGCACCGGCGAGGCCGTCCTTGACCACTTTTTCCCTTATGCCCCGCCGTCGCTGGGTTCCTGCCCGCCACCGCCCGCGAAAAAGACAGCCGGCGAGGAAGAAGGGTTTGCCCGGGCAACGGCCCTGTGCGACGCCATTTCCACCTATTTTCTCAAGGCCTATGAACGCCTCAAGACCCGCAGCACGGCCCTGGGCAGCGGCGGAGGACTGACCGAACGCGACCAGACCATGCTGTCGCGGCGCATCGGAGCGAGCTTTGGCCGACGGGTGGGCAAAATCATGCGCCTGCCCTTTCTGCGGCCGGGGCGGCATCTGTTTGCTTCGCTGGAAATCGGCCTGGAGGAGGGGAAACCCCGGGAGACCACGTTTGCCGCCCGGGGGGAGCCGGCCGGCGCGGACCGCAAGGCCCGCAAGAAAGAAACGCTTCGCCAGGAGGCCTCGGTGGTGCGGCTGGCGGCCTGGCTCGTGGCCAACGAACTCTACCGCCCGGGGATGCATGTGCAGGCCACGCTCCTGCCCGCACCGCTCACCCTGCCGGATTTCACCGGGCTCATAAACGCCGTCCACGGTGTCTTCCCGGCCCGGGAAACATTCAATCCGCCGCTGTCCTGGGGGCTGGCCGGCGAGCGGGTCACTGCCGCCCTGCTCGTGGTCAACATGCTCGCCCCGCGCGAGGAACGCGGCACGGTCAGCATCGATACGCTCTACGCCACCAACTGGGGCGAACTCTTTCACCTGGAGCGCACCACCGCCCTGGAACCGCTGGCCGATTCGCCCAGGGACTATCTCATCGAATCCATGGGCCTGACCCTTGATCCCGATGCCCGCATCGAAGTCTTCGCCCCGGCCAAATCCCAGTGCCAGGCTGTCCGCCGGGTTAAACGCTAAAGCACAACTTGAGCTTTTCCGTCTGGCCCCAGATCCGCATCAAGACGGCCCTACCCTTCCGGCCGGAGCGCTACCGGCGTACGGGTTCCTCGACCAGATCGGCGTTAAGCGGAACCGGCGGATTCAGGTACAGCCTGTTGCCGTCGAAACGATTGGCCGCCCGAAACCACAGCCAGTAAAACGACGGTTTGACAATGTGGCGGTTGCCCACCCAATCCATGAGCAGATGCCCGGTGACGCCGATGGTCAGGCCCACGCCCCAGGCCGCGGCCACCCCGGTGCCCACAAGCAGCCACAGGAAACAGACCAGCTCAAAGGAGTGCAGGACCAAATACAGGCGCGGCAGGCGGCCCTCTTCGCAACTGGCGAAGAAATGCTTCATGCCGTCCCAGCGCTTGTTGCAAAGCAGGTAGTCCAGGACATGGTCGCTATCGATCAGCACGCTGGAGATGCCGGCCATGAAGGCGGCGGAAAACCGTCCGCCTGTGGCGGCGTAGGCGGCAACGGCGAGGGGGATGGCGCTTAAGCAGTGGGATGCGAGTTTCACGAGTCGGTTTTCCTTGCTGCGGCCCGGCGGCCGGCCGCGGTCAGCCGGCCGCTGTAGGCCGAGATGTCGTATTCGTAGTAGCCCAATGCGAACAAACGGCGAAAAAGCCGCCACGACCGGGCCGGTCCAAGCCCCAGGGCCGTGGCCGCCTCGCCCGGCATGACCCGGCCGGGAAACGGCCCATCGGGCAGATCGGCCAGGGCCGCGAGCAACCGCCGGGCATCGGGTTCGAGAGCATCATCCATGGGGAGTATCCCCTGTTGGGCGCTGGTTGCCTGCAAAGACGGCCGGCGTCAAGGACGCGTCTGCCTTGTCCCTTCTTGCACCGTTGTGCTGCAAGGCTGGAGCGGACGGAAACAAGGATCAAGCCGCAGTACGCTGCCCCGAATTACACCCCGGCGGCGGCAAAGGCCGCGTCCACGATTTCCTTGGCCTCGGCTTGCAAGGCTTTCAAGTGATCGCGGCCCTTGAAGCTTTCGGCGTAGATTTTATAGACGTCCTCGGTACCTGACGGCCGGGCGGCAAACCAGCCGTTTTCCGTGGTGACCTTGAGCCCGCCGATGGCCGCACCATTGCCCGGGGCGTTGGTCAGCCGGCCGGTGATGGCCTCGCCGGCCAGGGAGGTCGCGGTCACCATCTCGGGCGAAAGCCGGGCCAGGGCGGCCTTTTGGGGCTTGCTGGCCGGGGCGTCCATGCGCTCATAGATCGGCTCGCCGTAGCGGGCCGTCAGCTCGGCGTAATGGGCGGCCGGGTCCTTGCCGGTCTTGGCCGTGATCTCGGCAGCCAGCAGGTCCATGATGATGCCGTCCTTGTCCGTGGTCCAGACCGTGCCGTCGGTGCGCAGATAGGAGGCCCCGGCGCTCTCCTCGCCGCCAAAGCCGAACGAGCCGTCAACAAGGCCCGGCACGAACCATTTAAAGCCCACCGGCACCTCGCACAACCGCCGGCCAAGGCCGGCCGCCACCCGGTCGATCATGGCGCTCGAGACCACGGTCTTGCCCACGGCCGCATCGGCCCGCCAGCGCGGGCGGGTGGTAAAAAGGTAGTTGATGGCCACGGCCAGATAGTTGTTGGGATTTAACAGGCCGGCTGAGCGGGTGACGATGCCGTGGCGGTCGTAGTCGGGATCGTTGCCAAAGGCGATGTCATAGGCATCGCGGTGCTCGATGAGCCGGGCCATGGCATAGGGCGAGGAGCAATCCATGCGGATCTTCCCGTCCTTGTCCACGGTCATAAACGAAAAGGTCGGGTCCACCACATCGCTTATCAGCGACAGGTTCAGGCCATAGCGCGCGACCATCGGTTCCCAGTAGGCAACGCCCGAACCGCCGAGCGGATCGACGCCGATGCGGATGCCGGAGTCGCGAATGGCGGCCATGTCGCAGATATTGGCCAGATCGGCCACATACGGCGCAATATAATCATATTGCGAAACGCACTCCGCGGCCAGGGCAGCGGCCAGGGTCTTGCGGCGCACCCCGCTAAGCCCCTTTTCCAGATAGGCGTTGGCCGCTTCCTGGACGGATTTGGTGATGTCGGTATCGGCCGGGCCGCCTGAGGGCGGGTTGTACTTGAAACCGCCGTCCTCCGGGGGATTGTGCGAGGGCGTTATGACGATGCCGTCGGCCAGCACGCCTGTATGGTCGCGGTTAAAGGTCAGGATGGCGTGGGAGATGACCGGGGTCGGGGTATAGCCCCGGCCGGTCTGGATGCGCGTGGTCACGCCGTTGGCGGCCAGGACCTCCAGGGCGGTGATCCAGGCCGGCTCGGACAGGGCGTGGGTGTCCATGCCGAGATAGAGCGGTCCGATGATGCCCTGCCCCTGGCGGTAGTCGCAAATGGCCTGGGTGGTGGCCAGGATGTGGTCTTCGTTAAAGGAGCCGTCAAGCGACGTCCCCCGATGGCCGGAAGTGCCAAAAGACACCCGGCAACCCGGATCGGACGGATCTGGTTTGACGGCGTAGTAGTCGGCGACCAGACGCGGCACATTGACAAGCAGCGAACGCGGCGCCGGTTTGCCGGCGAGGGGACTGACGGGCATGGGGATTCCTCCTTGCACTGTGACCCGGTCATAGTGCCGCAAAGGGGCGCTATCGTCCACTTCAGGCGACGATTGCATGGAAAATCGCGGGGGATCGATGCGCAGGCTGCGGCACAGGGGGCATTTGCCGGGTTTGCCCAGCCGGTCGCGCTTGGCAAAGCGGTGGCCGCAGCCGATGCACCGGGCCGGGTGGACAAGAAGCCGTGTCCGGGAGCGGCGAAGCGAGCGTTTGAGATGGTCCAAAGCATCGAGTACGGCCTTCTCGCCAGCCCCGACCAGCCCGGACAGGTCCAGGGCCGTAGCCGGAGCGTCAAGGCCGGCCAAGGCATCCAACAGGGCCTGGGCCAGGGTTTTGTCCCGGGATGGCGGAAGGGCGGCGTCCTTGGGGCGCATGATGGCAGGGGCTAAAGGCAGTATTTCCAGACGTCCTGGACCGTGGCAAAAAGCAGCAGGCCCAAAAGCGCCAGCCATCCGCCGACAGCCGCCGGCAGATAGAGCCGCGACAGGCGGCTCCACAGGCGCACCGCCACGTCAAAAACCATCTTGCCGCCGTCGAGCGGCAGGACCGGCAGCAGGTTGAAAACGGCCAGGGACAGGGACAAATGCGCGGCCAGAACGCCATAGCGCATGGCATCGGCCTGGGCGAAGCGTCCGCCCTCGGCCACGATGCCAACCACGCTGCTGACCGCTTCGGGATGGTGAAACAGGCTGGCCAGTCCGGCCAGGATCAAGGCCAGCGTCTGCCCGGTCATGAGAAACGGTTTGGCGGCCAGCCCGGCCCAGGTCGCTCCCGCCGGGATCGGAGCGGCCAGGCACAGTGCTCCGTAGCAGGCCAGGGCAAACAGGCCATTGGCCAGGGGGCCTCCCAGGGAAAAAAGCAGGCGCCGGCCAAGGGGCAGGGCCAGATAGGCCCGCTCGTCAGGCAGGTCCGGCAACACGTAGCCGCCAAGCGGCACGGCGCACAGACAGTAGCGCACCCCGCCAATTGTACGGCTGGCCACCACCGGGCCAAAGCCCAGGGCGAATCGGGCAATGGGTAGCCCAACCAATCTGGCCGCCAGGAAATGGCCGAGTTCGTGGATGAAAATCAGGACGCCAAGCAGCACGACAACAGCCGCGTAGTCCATGGTCAGCCTCCGTCAGGCCGGGTGCAGGCGACACCTGCGGTCAGATGAAATCCGGGTCCACGGCCGCCTTGCCGCCGGCCATGACGAGCTTGACGAAGCGCACCGAGCGGTCGTCCACCGGCACGATGGGAAACCGTCCCCGGCAGGCGTCGCAGGCGATCATGGTCGGCTTGACCGGGGCCACCACCGGCACTTCGCGCCGACAAAAAGGACAAGGATAAAGAAAAACCAGTTCCACGCCCACGGGTTTGGCCGGGGGTCAGCGGTTTGCGTTGTTCGGTGCTCATGCCTGCTCCGTGACGAGACTGACGCCGGTCATGGCCGCCGGCACGGGCAATCCGGCCAGGGTCAGGATGGTGGGGGCGATGTCGCCGAGTTTGCCCGGGGAAAGGGTTGCGCCCTGGCGGGCCGGGTCCGCGAGGATCAGGCGCACGGGATTGAGCGTGTGGGCCGTCATGGGACCGCCATCCGGGGCGATCATTTCCTCGGCATTGCCGTGGTCGGCCGTCACCAGCATCCGCCAGCCGGCCGCGGCCACGGCTGCGGCGATGCGGGCCACACAGGCGTCCACGGTCCTGACAGCAGCCTCGGCCGCCGCCAGAATGCCGGTGTGCCCCACCATGTCGCAGTTGGCCAGATTGACCACGGTCAGGCTGTGGCCCTTGTCCATGGAGGCCAGAAAGGCGTCGGTGACGGCCACCGCACTCATTTCGGGTTTGAGGTCATAGGTGGCCACGTCGCGGGGCGAGGGGATGAGTTGGCGCGCTTCGCCGGGGAAGGGCTCCTCGTGGCCGCAATTGAAGAAATAGGTGACGTGGGCGTATTTTTCCGTCTCGGCCAGTCGCAACTGGGTGAGCCCCTCACGGGAATAGACCTCGCCAAGGACATCGGTGACGGCTACCGGAGCAAAGGCCGCCGGCAGGCCAAAGGAACCGTCATACTCGGTCATGGTGGCAAAACCGGACAGTTTCGGCACGCGCCCCCGGACAAAGCCGTCGAAATCGGCGGCCGTCAGCGCCCGGGTGATCTCCCTGGCCCGGTCGGCCCGGAAGTTGAAGAAAAATACGGCATCCCCGTCGCGGACAATCCCCTCGCCCCCAGGCAGCACGCGGGGCGTCACGAACTCGTCGGTCTGGCCGGCGGCGTAGGCCCCCTCGACCGCAGCCACGGGGTCGGTAAAGACCTCGCCCACACCCTCGGTCAGGGCGGCATAGGCTTTGGCCACCCGCTCCCAGCGGTTGTCGCGGTCCATGGCGTAATAGCGCCCGGTCAGGGAGGCGATGCGGCCCGTGCCCAGATGTTTGAGAAATCCGTCAAGATCGGCCACGTAGCCGGCCCCGCTTTGGGGCGGGGTGTCGCGGCCGTCAAGCAGGGCGTGGACGAGGATGTCGCGCTGGCCAAGGCCGGCCAGGGCGGCAATGAGCGCCTTGGCGTGGCGCAGGTGGCTGTGCACTCCGCCGTCGGACACCAGGCCCATGAGATGCACGCGCCCGCCGGCGACCAGGGAGGCCCGGGCCAACTCGGCCAACTGCGGATTTTTGGCCAGGGAGCCGTCTTCCATGGCGATGTCGATGCGGGTCATGTCCTGGTAGACGATGCGCCCGGCCCCGATGTTCATGTGGCCGACCTCGGAGTTGCCCATGAAGCCGTCCGGCAGGCCGACGGCCCGGCCCGAACAGGCCAGGGTGGTGGACGGATAGGCCGCAAGCAGGCGGTCAATGGCCGGCGTGCCGGCTTCGGTCACGGCATTGCCGGGTCCGGCCGCAGCCAGTCCCCAGCCGTCCAGGATGAGCAGCAAGGTCGGCGTCGGTTTCATGCAGCGCTCGTCGGGTCCTGCGGATCGTCGAGGTCATCCTCGTCGTCCAGCTCGTCCGGATCATCATCCAGCAGGCTTTTCGGCTCTTTGGTACGTTTGGGCAGGGTCAGGGGAATGGGCTTGCCCTCGGACCACAGTCCTTCGATGTTGTAAAAGGACCGCTGGTCTTCCTGAAAAATATTGACCAGCACGTCGTTGAGGTCGAGCAGGACCCATTGGCCGGTATTATAGCCTTCCATACCGAGGTAGGAAAAGCCGTGATCGCCGCAGTTGCCAAGGACATAGTCGGCCAGGGCCTGGGCTTGGCGCACGCTGGCCGCCGAGGCCATGACCATGGCATCGCAGATGGGGCTTAAGCCGGCGACGTCAACAGCCTTGATATCTTTGGCTTTCTTTTCATGGAGCCACAGGGCCACCCGGGCGGCCTTGTGGGCAGGGGAAAGAGTGGCATCAGTCGGTTTTGCGGGCATTTCATCTCCAAAAAAATTGTCATGCCGTCCGGTTCCCGGACAACGGCAGGACTCTACGCGATTTGCCGGCGTCCGGCAAATGCGCAACAGCCATTTTCCCCGGCCCTCACTTGACGCGGCCTGCTGCTTTCGGCAGGAATCCCCTTTGGATGCGCCCATGACGTCATTTGGAGGAATCCCATGATTTTCGATATGGACATCGAAACCCTGCCCAGGGAAGATCTTGAAGCCCTGCAACTCAAACGGCTCAAATCGCTGTGCGAACGGGTTTACGCCAACGTGGCCTTTTACCGCCGGGCCTTTGACGAAGCCGGCATCAAGCCCGCCGATATAAAAAGTCTGGCCGACCTGCGCTATCTGCCCTTTACCGAGAAACAGGATCTGCGCAACCACTACCCCTTCGGCCTTTTTGCCGTGCCGAAAGACAATGTAGTGCGCGTCCATGCCTCCTCCGGCACCACCGGCCGGGCCACGGTGGTGGGCTATACCCAGCGCGACATCGACAACTGGGGCACGCTGGTGGCCCGGTCGTTTGCCGCAGCCGGGGCCACCCGCCGCGACATCATCCATGTGGCCTACGGCTATGGCCTTTTTACCGGCGGCCTTGGGGCGCACTACGGAGCCGAGCGGCTCGGGGCCATCACGGTTCCGGTTTCCGGCGGCGGCACCCGGCGTCAGGCCATGCTGCTCAAAGACTTCGGGGCCACGGTCCTGTGCTGCACCCCCTCCTACAGCCTGGTGCTCTATGAAACGGCCCTGGAAGCCGGGATCGATTTCAAGGAACTGCCCCTGCGGGTGGGCGTCTTCGGAGCCGAACCCTGGACCGACGAGATGCGCCGGGATATCGAGACGAAAATGGGCATCAAGGCCATCGACATCTACGGCCTGTCCGAAGTCATGGGACCGGGGGTCGGCATCGAGTGCATCGAGGCCCAAGCCGGAGCCCACCTCATGGAAGACCATTTCCTGTGCGAGGTCATCGACCCGGTGACCAAGGAAACCCTGCCCCCGGGGGAAATCGGCGAACTGGTCATCACTACGCTCACCAAGGAAGCCCAGCCGCTCATTCGCTACCGCACCCGCGACATCACCCGTCTGGTGCAGACCCCCTGCAAATGCGGCCGCACCTTTGCCCGGATGCAGCGCGTCCATGGCCGCAGCGACGATATGTTGATCATCCGGGGGGTCAACGTTTTCCCGTCCCAGATCGAGAGCATCCTGCTTGAAACCGAGGGCCTGACACCCCACTACCAGTTGGTGGTGCGCCGCGACGGCAACCTGGACACCCTGACCGTCCAGGTGGAAGTGGATGAGAAAATCTTCTCCGACGAGGTGAAAAACCTCCAGCGCCTGGAAGGCAAGATCCAGAAAAATATCAAGGAATTCCTGGGAGTCACCGCCCAGGTCAAGCTCGTCGAACCCCGGGCCATCCAACGCTCCGAGGGCAAGGCCAAGCGCATCCTGGACCTGCGTAACGAATAACGGGCCAACACCCGACATCCGGAGGGAGACGCCATGAAAGCCGAACAGATTTCCATTTTCCTGGAAAACCGGGCCGGTCGCCTGGAAGAAGTGACCCGCGTCCTGGCCGAGGCCGGCATCAGCATCCGCGCCCTGTCCCTGGCCGACACCTCGGACTTCGGCATCCTGCGCCTTATTGTCAGCGACCACGAAAAAGCCAAAATGGCCCTTAAGGAAAACGGCTTCACCGTGGGCAGGAATGCCGTGGTGGCTGTGGAGGTTTCGGACAAACCCGGCGGCCTGCATGCCATTTTGAGCCTCTTGTGCTCTGGCGGCGTCAATGTGGAATACATGTATGCCTTCGTGCACCAGTGCGAACGCTCGGCAGTCATCATCTTCCGCTTCGACCGCACCGATCAGGCCATCGAGCTTTTGCAGAAAAACAACATCACCATTATTCCCGGGGAAAAACTCTACAACATCTAGGCCTCCCCGGCCGTTTATCCGCGCGCGCCGCAGTCGTCACCCGGACGCTGCGGCGACCCTGCGGCGCGCGCCAAACCCAGGCCACCCCGTGCCCGAACCGGGCAAAAGCGTCGTGCCCCCATGCCCCACACCGCTCCCCCGCTGTCGGCTCCGTCTCCGGCCATGTCCAGCCGGACCAGGACAATAGCCAGACGCATTCCCCTGGTCATTGTCCTGGTCCTTATCTGTCTGGCCGGTCTCGATGCCGCCGTGTACCATCTCCTGCCGCGCCTGCCCGGTCTGCCCCCGGCTGTCCGCGACCGGCTCCTTGACTGGGACGCCATCGACAGGACCGCCCTGCCCGGCTACCGGCCCTGGCTCGGCGGCCTGGTCGGCGAACCCGGCCAGGAGCCCTTTTCAAGGACTGTCGACGCTTCGGCCAGAGCCCACGGTGTTGTCCTGGCCGATCCGCCGACCGTCATCCTGGCCGCAACCGACGCCCTGGGCTGGCAAAATACCGGCACCCCGGCTACTGCCAAAGTCCTTTTCCTGGGCGATTCCGCCTGCCAGGGACTGGGGTCCGGCACAGCCGCCGCCATTCCCGCCCTGTATGAGGCCGCAACCGGAGAATCGGTCTACGCCGCCTGCCACAGCGGCTACGGCTTGGAGCAGTACGCCGCCATCCTGCGCCGCCTGACGGTCGACGCCCCGGCCGGCACGGCCGGCCGCTTCGCCGGGGACACCATTTATGTGCTCTTGTCCGCGGACGGCGACGCCTCGGCCCCGGGAACGCCCTTTGCCCGCAGCGACGCAGCCAACCAAGGCTGGCTGCGCCATGGCAGGCTGTCCACCCTGGCCCGCCTGGCCCGCGGCCTTGTCGGCAGGGACAACCCGCCCGAGAGCGGCGCGTATCCCGTGCCCCTGACCGCCCCCACCTGGCATGACCTGCCCTTTGCCTTCCATCCAGCCTACCGGGCCTTTGCCGACACCGCCTGGTTTGGCCCCGACCAGGAGCAGGCCGCAAAGGCGTCCCTGGCCGAGCTGGTCCGCCTGGCCAAGGCGGCCGGAGCCCGCCTTCGGGTGGTCATTGTCCCCACGGCCCTGCAGGTCGTCTATCCCCGCATCGATTTTGCCAAAGTATCCCGGCGCACTGACTTTGCCCGACTGGCCGACGACGAAACCCGCAATCTCAACGCCATCAGCGCCACTGTGCTTCAATTGCTGGCTGAAGCCGGCATCCCGGCCCTGGACCTGACCCGGCCCTTCATGGACGATCCCCGGGCCGCAACGCTCTACTGGCCAACCGATCCCCACCTGACCCCCCAGGGCAATGCCGCAGCCGTGGCCGCCATAACGGCCACCCTCTGGCCGGCCCAGCCGGCCGAGTCCCGGTCCGGGTCAACAACGCCTTGACAAAAGTCACACCCCATGGACTACCATCGTTTAGTTCAGGCGGATTTGGCCAAGCCGGTGCAAACTGGCCCGAAGGATCGTTGTGATGGCACATGTTCTCCAACAAATCGAGGCGCTGGCCTGGGAATTGCCGCAGACGGGAGCCATGCGCACGCGGGCCGTTTTTTACGGCAGCGAGGCAGCGGCCAGGTCTCTGGAGGACGGGGTGCTCACACAACTTGCCAATGTGGCCGGCCTGCCCGGCATCGTCGGTCCGGTCCTGGCCATGCCCGACGCCCATCCGGGCTACGGGTTTCCCGTCGGGGCGGTGGCAGCATTTGACCCGACGGCCGCAGGCGTGGTTTCGGCCGGGGGCGTGGGCTTTGACATTGCCTGCGGGGTGCGCACGCTTCTAAGCGATCTTTCCCGGCAGGACGTCGAGCCGGTGCGCGACCGGCTGGCCGACCGGCTCTTTGCCCGCATCCCCTGCGGCGTCGGCCAGGGCGGGGCGCTTCGGCTCTCGGATGCCGCCATGGACCGGATGCTCACCGCTGGCGCGGCCTGGGCCGTTGGCCAGGGCTACGGCGAAGACGGCGATCTGGCCCGATGCGAGGAAGGCGGGACCATGGCCGGAGCCGATCCCGGGGCTGTCTCGGTCCTTGCCCGCAAGCGCCAACGCGACGCCCTGGGGACGCTTGGTTCGGGCAACCACTATCTCGAAGTGCAATACGTCGACGAAATCTACGATCAGCCGGCAGCCGCCGCTTTCGGCCTTCGCCGCGACCAGGTGGCCGTGTCGATCCACTGCGGTTCCCGGGGCCTTGGCCATCAGGTGGCAACCGACCACATGGCCGCCATGCTCAAGGCAGCCCCCGGCTACGGCCTGACGCTCCCCGACCCGGACCTGGCCTGCGCGCCCATTGCCTCGGCCACCGGCCAATCCTACCTCGGAGCCATGCGGGCCGCCGTCAACTGCGCCCTGGCCGGACGGCAGATTATTTGCCACCTCGTGCGCGAGGTCTTTGCCGAGTTTTTCCCCGGCTGCCGGATGCCGCTTCTCTTTGACGTCTCCCACAACACCTGCAAGGTGGAGCGCCATACCACGGAACACGGCGTCAAGACCCTCCATGTCCACCGCAAAGGCGCCACCCGGGCCTACGGGCCGGGCCACCCGGACCTGCCGGACTTCTGCCGGCCCGTCGGACAGCCGGTCATCATCGGCGGCAGCATGGGCACGGCGTCGTTTATCCTCTCCGGCGGGCCGGCTGCGGCCGACCGTTCCTTTGCCTCGGCCTGCCACGGAGCCGGACGCGCCCTGGGACGCCGGCAGGCGGCCAAACGGTTCCCGGCCCGGGCCGTGCTGGCCGATCTGGCCGGACGCGGCATTTCCCTTCGGGCCAAAAGCCTCAAGGGGGTTGGCGAAGAGGCTCCGGGAGCCTACAAGGATATAGAAGATGTGGCCCACACGACCCAGGCACTGGGTCTGGCCCGCAAAACCGCCAGGCTTCGTCCCCTGGCCTGTATCAAGGGGTAACGCTGCCATGCTTGATGGTCTCATCCGCGAAACTGACGCCCTGGGCAAACTGACCGGCGATGCGTTGCTGCTCGTGGACAAAGACGGCATTATTTTGCACGCCACCCCCGGGGCCACGGCGTTTTTCGGCCTCCCGGCCAACCAACTCACCGGAATGCCGCTCGGTCTGCCCCTGGACGGGGGGCCCGTGCGCGAGGTCCGTCTGGCTCCCACCAGCCGCCCGGCGGTCATGCGCCGGGAAACCCTGCGCCGCACCGATCTGCCGCTGATCCGGGTGCTGCTGCGCGATCTGGCCCCCCTGCGCACGGCCGAGAACCAGCTCGCCGCCGCCCGGGAGGCAGCCAAGGCCGGCGAGCGGGCCAAAAGCCATTTTCTGGCCAACATCACCCACGAGATCCGCACGCCCATGATCGGGATTCTCGGCATGACCGAGTTGACCCTGGCCACGGACCTTACCACAAAGCAGCGGGAATACCTGGAAATGGCCCGCCACTCGGCCCAGTCCCTGCTGACGGTGCTCAATGATATCGTGGACTATGCCCGCATCGAGGTGGGTGTTTTGGAACTGGCCCGGCTGCCCTTTGACCTGCGGGCCACGGCCGAGGAGATCATAAGTGTCTTCCGGCCCCTGGCCGCCAAAAAGGGCCTGTCGCTGACCTATCGGTTCGTCGGTGCCGTGCCCCATACCCTGGTCGGCGACGCCAGCCGGCTGCGCCAGGTACTGATCAATCTGGTCGGCAATGCCGTCAAATTCACCGACGCCGGCAGCGTGGTCCTGGTCATCGCCCGCACCGATTCAAGTGCTACGACCAGTCGGGCCAAGCTGCGCTTCGAGGTGCGCGATACCGGCATCGGCATCCCCGGCGACAAGATTCAGGCCATTTTCGACAGCTTCACCCAGGCCGACGTGTCCCCGGCCCGGCGCTACCAGGGGGCTGGGCTCGGCTTGGCCATCGTGCGCCATCTCGTGGAAATGATGGAAGGAATCTACCATGTCGAGAGCGAAGAAGGCAAAGGCAGCGTGTTCACCTTTGAAGTGGACCTGGCCCTGCCCGAAAGCCTCAAGCCCGACGCGCCGGCCGATGCCGCGCCGCAACCGGCCAAGGCCCGGTCCCTGACCATCCTCTTGGCCGAGGACAACCCCATCAATCAAATCTACGCCCAGGAACTGCTGGAGATGGACGGCCACGAGGTGG
>NZ_MLBG01000115.1 GCF_001936595.1 Desulfovibrio sp. DV | reverse complement strand
TGGTCTCCAGGTGGGCGGTCAGGATGACGCGCTGGGACTGCTGGACATTGTCCAGGGCCATTTTGAGCGCCGAGGTGCGCACGGCCACCATTTCTTCCAGCTCGGCCTGGTAGCGTTTCACCTCGTCCTGGGATTCCTTCATCTTGAGCAGCGATCCCATGCGCACCCGAAGCTCGGTGAGATCGATGGGCTTGGAAATAAAATCGTTGGCCCCGGCTTCCACGGCCTTGAGCCGGTCCTGCTTGCTGGTCAGGGCCGTGACCATGATGATGGGCACGTCGGAAACGCCTTCCATGGACCGGATCTGGCGGGCTACGGTGAACCCGTCGGTTTCGGGCATCATGACGTCGAGCAGCACGAGGTCGATGCTCGAATCGAGCAGGGCCTTGGCCTCGGCAAAGGATTCAATGAGGATCGGTTCATGACCGAGATTGCGCAAAAGTCCGCCAATCACCCGCAAATTGATGCGTTCGTCATCTATCGCCAGAATCCGTTTCGGCTTGTCCACACTCACCAGCCTTATGCCTTTTGTTTGCCCGAAGGGCTGCGGTTTTCTATACTAGAGTATGGGAAAGGACAGGGTCAAGCCGGGAAACCTATCCCGCCTCTCGATGCAGGGTTGAACAGGCCGCCCGATCCTGGCAGATGGAGAGTGGCAAACGTCCACCCCCGGCCGTCAACCCCAAGGATCAACCATGCAGAGCACCGAAACCGGCCCAGCCTGGCACAGCCGCACCAACGCCGAGGTCCTGGCCGGGCTTGAAACCGACGCCGCAACCGGCCTGTCCGCCGACGAGGCCGCCCGCCGTCTGGTGCGCCACGGCCCAAACGCCATCACCCCCGGCCGCCGGACCGGGGCGTTGGTGCGCTTTCTCCTCCAATTTCACCAGCCGCTCATTTATATCCTGCTGGCCGCCGGAGCCGTCACCGCCCTTTTGGGCGAACCGGTGGACGCAACCGTCATCTGCGGCGTGGTGCTGGTCAACGCCGTTGTCGGCTACCTCCAGGAAGCCAAGGCCGTGGCCGCCCTGTCGGCCCTGGCCCGGTCCATGGTCACCGAGGCGGCCGTCCTTCGTGACGGGGCCTGGCAGGTCATTGCCGCCGAGGGGCTGGTGCCCGGGGACATCGTGCGGCTGCGTTCGGGGGACAAGGTGCCGGCCGACCTGCGCCTGCTCTCGGTGCAAAGCCTGCGCCTGGACGAGTCGGCCCTGACCGGCGAATCCGTGCCCGTGGACAAGGCCGCCGCCCCGCTGCCCGAGGACACCATCCTGGCCGAGCGCAGCAATCTGGCCTTTGCCGCCACGGTTGCCGCCTATGGCCAGGGGCTTGGCGTGGTGACGGCCACCGGGGACAATGCCGCCATCGGCCGCATCGCCGCCCTGACCGCTGCCGCCGACGACCTGGCCACGCCGCTGACCCGGGCCATTGCCCGTTTTTCCCACCTGGTCCTGTACGGCATCCTGGCCCTGGCCGGCCTGACCTTTGCCGTGGGCGTGGCCCGGGGCCAGCCGGCCGCCGACATGTTCATGGCCGCCGTGGCCCTGGCCGTGGGGGCCATCCCCGAAGGCCTGCCCGCCGCCGTCACCGTCATCCTGGCCATCGGCGTCTCGCGCATGGCCGCCCGGCGGGCCGTGGTGCGGCGGCTGCCGGCGGTTGAGACCCTCGGCTCGACCACGGTGATCTGCACCGACAAGACCGGAACCCTGACCCAAAACCGCATGACGGTCAGCGAGGTGGTCCTGCCCGGCGGCGTCTGGACGGCCGGGCCGGACGGCTTTACCCCGGCTGCCGCCAATGCCGGTGACGGGCGGCAGGCCCTGCATGACACCCTGGCCGCCGCCGCCCTGTGCAACGACGCGGTCCTTGACGCGGAGGGCGACGGATTTACCGGCGACCCCACCGAGGCCGCCCTGCTCGTCGCCGCCAAGCTGGCCGGGCTTGACCCCGCCGCCCTGGCCCAAGGGCTCCCCCGGCTGGCCGACGAGCCGTTTGAATCCGAACGCATGTACATGGCCACCCTCCACGCCACCGGCCGGGACAGGCCGGTCCTCCTTTTGTTCAAGGGTTCCGTGGAGGCCACCCTGCCCCGTTGCCACGCCGGCCCGGGCGCGCCCCTGGATGCGGCCGCCATCCGACGGACCGTGGAGGACATGGGCCGGCGCGGACTTCGGGTCCTGGCCCTGGCCCGGCGGGAGCTGCCCCCGGGCACGGCAGCCATCGGAGCGGCCGACCACGGCAGCGGGCTCACTTTTCTCGGGCTCATCGGCATGATCGACCCGGCCCGGCCCGAGGCCGTGGCCGCCGTGGCCGCCTGCCGCCGGGCCGGCATCATGGTCAAGATGATCACCGGCGACCATGCCGCCACGGCCGCCGCCATCGGGGCCGACATCGGCCTGTCCGGCAACGACCCGGTCAAGGCCATGACCGGGCGCGACATCGACGCCGCCCCGCCCGACAGCCTGCCCCGGCTGGCCGAGGCCACCCACGTCTTCGCCCGGGTCTCGCCGGAACAAAAGCTCCGTCTGGTCAAGGCGCTCCAGGGGCTAGGCCACGTGTGCGCCATGACCGGCGACGGGGTCAACGACGCCCCGGCGCTCAAGCAGGCCGACATCGGCGTGGCCATGGGCCGGGGCGGCACCGAAGCGGCCAAGGAAGCCGCCGACATGGTGCTCACCGACGACAATTTCGCCACCATCGAGGCGGCTGTGGAGGAAGGGCGCGGCGTTTTCGACAATCTCACCAAGTTCATCGTCTGGACCCTGCCGACCAACCTCGGCGAGGGGCTGGTCATCTTGACGGCCGTGCTCCTTGGCGTGGACCTGCCCATCTCGCCGGTGCAGATCTTGTGGATCAACATGACCACGGCCGGCAGCCTCGGGCTCATGCTGGCCTTTGAGCCGCGCGAACCCGGCGTCATGGCCCGCCCGCCCCGGGACCCGGGCCGGCCCATCCTGGACGCCAGACTCATGCGCCGGGTCCTCGTGGTCGGCGGGGCGCTTTTGGTGGCGTCCTTTGGCCTGTACGAATGGGAACTGGCCCACGGGGCCGGCCCGGCCGCGGCCCGGACCGTGGCGGTCAACGTGTTCGTGGCCATGGAGGCGCTGTATCTTTTAAACTGCCGCTCCCTCAGGCGGCCGGCCCTGTCTTTGCCCCTGGCCGGCAATCCCTGGGTGCTTTGGGGCATGATCGGGGCCGTGGCCCTACAAGGGCTTTTCACCTACGCGCCGTTTATGCAGAAGCTGTTCGGCTCGGCCGCCATTGCGCCCATGGCCTGGGTGCGCATCCTTGGGGCGGCGGTGGCCGGCTTTCTGCTGGTCGAAGCCCAAAAACATCTGGAGAACCGGGGCTAGGCCGCCCTTGCGGTTGCTTGGCCGGCAGCCCTCGTGTTACGGCTTGATCGTGGCAGCGACTTCTCTTCTCATGACGCACGGCAAGCGTTTCTTAAAAGCCGCTGGGAGCCTCGCGCTCCCGGCTGGACTCGTCTTGCTCCTGGCTGTTTCGGCCCTGGCCGGCAGCCGGGTGGAGCCGGCCAGGGTCCCGTCCGGACTGGCCTACGTCGTGCGCTATGACGGCGTGATTGCCCCGGAGACGCTCGATTTGCTGCACCGCGTCTCCAAGGCCGAAACCCTGCGCGACGCGCCGCCGGATTCGCCGCTGCTGCTCGAACGCCGGGCCGAGGAAGACAAGGCCGCCTTTGCCAAGGTCTTCCAGTCCCAGGGCCGGTTTGCCGCCACCATCGCAGCCAGCCTGGATACCGCCGCGACGCCGGCCGTCCTCACCTACCGCATCGACGCCGGCCCGCAGTTCGAACTGCGTCGGGTGGTCCTGACCCCGACCGGCAACAGCGACGCCGCAGCCCTGCCCGGACCCGGACAGATCGGCCTGACCGTGCCCGAAGCGTTTACGGCCAAGGCCATCCTCGATGCCGAAGAAAAAATCACCGAGCTCCTTCGCAACGACGCCCACCCCTTCGTCAAGGTGGAGAACCGGCAGGTCACGGCCGATTTCGCCAACCACGCCGTCAGCGTGGTCTGGACCGTGGACACCGGTCCCCGGGCGGCCTTCGGGCCGGTGGTCTTTTCCGGCCAGACCACGGTCAAGGAAGGCTATCTGGCCGGGCTTGTCCCCTGGCAGCGCGGCCAGGCCTACGACGCCCGGGCCGTGGACCGGTTTCGCCGCAAACTGACCAGCCTTGAACTGTTTAACGCCGTGCAGGTGGAAACCGGCCCGGTGGACCCGGCCACGGGACAAGCGCCCATCCAGGTGGCCCTGGTCGAACGCAAGCACCGCACGATAAAAGGCGGCGTGGACTACAAGACCGACGAAGGCCCCGGAGCCAACCTCGGCTGGGAAAACCGCAACCTGTTCGGCGGCGGCGAAAAGCTGGCGGTCACGGCCAGCGCCTCAGGCATCGAACAATTCGGCGAGGCCTCCTTTGACAAGCCCGACGCCATCACGCCCAAAGACCTTTTCCGGGCCAAGGCCAGGATCGCAAACGAGGACAAAAAGGCCTACAAGGGCCAGAATGCCACGGCCACGGCCACGCTGCGCCGCCAGTTCACCGAGTCCCTGTCCGCCGGGGCCGGCCTTGGCTACCGCGCCTCGCGCATCGAGGAGGACCAGTCGCGCCCCTGGGAGGACGACGCCCGCTACGGCTTTGTCTTCGTGCCGGTGGAAGCCACCTACGACGGCCGCGACGACGTCCTTGACCCCCAGAAAGGCGTTCTGGCCAGCGCCTCGGTGGCCCCGTACTGGGGCACCCTGTCCGGGGCCACGAATTTCGTGCGGCCGGAACTGTCCCTGGCCCATTACCTCAAGTTCATGGACAAGCCCGGCGTGGTTCTGGCCACCCGGGTGGCCGGCGGGGCCAACATCGGCACCTCGCGAGACGACGTGTCCCCGGATCTGCGCTACTACGCCGGCGGCAGCGGCTCCATCCGGGGCTACTCCTACCAGAGCGTCGGCCCCACGCGCGGCAAAACGCCCATCGGCGGCGGCTCGCTGCTGACCTTTTCCACGGAACTGCGCCTGCGCGTCACGGAACTCGTCGGCATCGTCCCCTTCCTCGACGGCGGCACCGCCTTCACGAACGCCCTGCCGCCCTACGATCAGCCCATCATGCTCGGTGCGGGCCTTGGCCTGCGGATATTTACCCCGGTCGGCCCGGTGCGCCTGGATGTCGCCACCCCGCTGGCCCGGCGCAAGGATATCGACGACATTGCCCAATTCTACTGCAGCATCGGACAATCCTTCTAGGCCGTCCCCGGCTCCTGTCCCGCGCCGGCCCTGGACGCGGCCCATACTCAGAGGCCTTGCCGCGGCCGGCCTGTTCCTGGCCGGCCTGTGGGGCTTTGTGCTCACCCCGCTTGGGCTTCGCACCGCCGCCCATTTGGCCGAACGCGGCATCGCCGCCGGCAGCGGCTTTGACGCCCGCATCGAGGATGTCTCCGGGGTCCTGCCCTTTTCCCTGCGGGTCGGACGCTTTGCCCTGGCCGACGCCAAGGGGCCGTGGCTGATCATAAGCGACGCGGCCGTGTCCTGGTCGCCGGCCGCCCTTTTTCGCGGACGCATCGAAATCCGCGAAATAGCCGCCGATGTCGTGCGCCTGCGGCGCGCCCCGCAAATCCCGGATTCCCACCGCGCCCCGGCCAGCCTGGAGTGGCCGCCGCGCTTTCCCTCCCTGCCGCCGGTCCTGCTCGACCGGTTGGCCGTCAACCGGCTCATTCTCGACCAGGAACTGGCCGGACAGGCCGCCGTCCTGGCCATTCACGGCCGGCTGGCCGAATCCGGCCGGGGGGCGGTGGCCCTGTCCCTGAATGCCGAGCGCCTGGACGGCGACGTGCCGCTGACCCTGACCGTTGGCGCGGCACTCAACTACGCCGACTGGCGGCTGGCGGTGAAGGCCCACTTAAATGACGCGGCCGGGGGCCTTCTGTGCTGCGCCCTGGCCGGCCCGAACGCCCCGGCCCTGGACGCGGCCCTGACCGGCGACGGGCCGCTTGATGCCTGGAAAGGACGCTTCAGCGCCAAGCTCGGGGCGACGCCGCTCCTGGCCGCCGACCTGGGGCTGGCCGTGCCCCTGGCCAGGGACGCCATGGCCGCCTTGACCCTGGACGCTGCGGCCGCGCCGCCGCCAGGCCTGCTCCCGGCCTTTTTCCAAGACCTGCTCGGAGGGCATCCCCGCTGCTCGGTGGCGGCCAGGGTGGGCATCACCACCGACGCCCTGATCCTGGACAAGGTTGACCTCGAGGCCGCCGCCGGCACCCTGTCCCTGGCCGCCCGCCTGGACCCGGCCGCCAACGCCCTGTCCGGCACGGCCAAGCTGGCGATAACCGACGCCTCCCGCCTGGACGAGACGCTCGGCGGAACGCTTGGAGCCGATATTACGGCCTCGGGCACGCTGTCCCAGCCAAGCCTTGCAGCCAAAATCACCGCGCGGCAGTTCCACGCCGGCCCGGTCACCCTGGCCTCCGCCGCCATCACGGCCACGGCCACGGCCCCCCGGCCCATGGCCGACGCCTTTCCCGGCGCAACCCTGGCCGCTTCCGGCAGCCTGGACGGGCTGGCCGGCCCCGACGGCACGACGCTTCTTGGCCAGTCCCTGGCCTTTACGGCCACCGGCAGCCTTGATGCGGACGGGGCCCTGGCCCTGGATAACGCCGCCCTGACCGGGTCCGGCGGTTCGGCCACCCTGGGCGGCGGCCGCATCAGCGGCGAAACCCTGGCCGGGCATGTGGCCGTTGCCCTGGGCGATGTGGCCGGCGCCGCCTCCCTGGCCGGCCTGCGCCTCGGCGGCAGCGCCACCATTGCCGCCGACATCGCTTCCGATCCTGGCGGCCACGGCACAGCCAAGGCCGTGGTGTCCCTGGCCCGGCTGGCCGCTCCGGACCCGGCCGATACCGCGGCCACCGCCCTGGCCGCCCTGCTCGGCTCCACGCCGGGCCTGTCCCTGGACGGCGCGTTTTCCCCGGACGGAGCCACCCTGTCCGAACTCTCCCTGACCGGCAAAGGGCTCAGCCTGGCCGGCACAGGGCGCTTCGTGGCCAAAACCGGTGGCCTGGAGGCCAGGGCCAGCCTCAAGGCGGCCGATCTCTCGCTGCTCGCTCCCGCCCTGGGCCAGCCCTCTTCCGGTTCGCTCCTGGCCGAGGTCAGCCTGTCCGGCCCCCTCGTCTCGCCCCATCTGGCCCTTTCGGCCAAGGCCGACCGCCTGCACCTGGGCGAACTGGCCCTGACCGACGCGGCCTGGGACCTGACCATGGCCGACAGCGCCAACCGCCCGGCCGGAAAGCTCGCCCTCACGGCCCGGCGCGAGGGTGAAACGGCCCGGCTGGAAACAGCCTATGTCCTGACCGGAGCGCGCCTGACCGTGGCCGATGCCAAACTCACCGCCCCGGAGGCCGCCTTTGCCGGCGAGGCCGACATCGACCTCACGACCGGACGGGTGGCCGGCAAGCTCTCGGGCAATGCCGCCAATCTGGCCGGCCTTGGCCGCTTTGTCGGCCTGTCCCTGGCCGGCAGCCTGAAAATTTCGGCCACAGCCGCCAAGGGCGCGGGCCAATCGCTCACCCTCGACCTGACCGGGGCCGGCCTGCGCCTGCCGGGTCTGGCCGCCGGCACCCTGGCCGCTTCGGCCAACCTCGACGATCTGACCGGCCGGCCCCGGGGCAAGGCCAGCCTGTCCGGCAAAGCCGTGGAAGCACCGGGCCTCTCCCTGGCCAGCCTGTCTGCCACCGCCTCCGGCGACGGGCGCAGCCTGGCCCTGGCCGCCGACGCCAAGGGGCGCATAAACGGCCGGATGGGCCTCGACGCCTCGGTGCGCGGGAACCTCGCCCCGGCCGAGGCCGGCCGCCAGCGCCTGAGCCTGCAAACCCTGTCCGGCCGCCTGGAAGGCCATGCCTTCGCCTTAAGCGCCCCGGCCACCCTCACCTTCGGCAGCGGCGCGGCCCGGGTAGACGGGCTGGCCCTGGCCTTTGACAAGGCCCGGGTGACGGCCGCCGGCGGCTACAGCCCGGCCGAAGCCGCCGGCAAGGTCAGCGTGGAACGCTTCCCCCTGCCCCTTTTGGCCCTCTTCGGCCTGCCCGGCATCGACGGCACGGCCGATGGCAGCGCCACCCTGTCCGGCAGCCCGGCCAAACCGCAGGTGGCGGCCCAGGCCAAACTCTCGGGGGTGCGGCTGGCTGCGGAACAGGGACAGGGCCTGCCGGCGGTCAGCCTCTGGGCCAAGGCCACGTGTTCCGCCACCCGCCTGGACCTGACGGCCGGCCTGACCGGCAAGGGCGGCAAAAACGGTGCCGACGCCATCACGGTCCAGGCCGGGCTGCCGGTGCGCCTGTCCCTGGCCCCGGCCGCCTTTGACCTGCCCCCAAGCGGGGCACTGTCCGGCCGGATCGCCGCCGATTCCGACCTGTCCGATCTGGCGGCCGTGCTGGCCCGTTTCAATACCCGGCTGACCGGCCGTTTAAGCGCCGATCTGGCCCTGGGCGGCACCGTGGCCGCCCCGACCGCCACCGGTGCCCTGGCCCTGGCCGCCAACCGGGTGGAAAACGCCGATGCCGGCTTGGTGCTCACCAACGTGACCCTGCGGGCCGAAGCCGCCGGCGGCGTCCTGACCATTGCCAAGGCCTCGGGCGAGGACGGCCGGGGCGGCAGCTTCACCCTGGCCGGCAAAGTCGGTTTTACCGACCCGACCAGAGACCCGGTGGACCTAAAACTCACCCTGGCCCGGCTGCGCGTGGTCGGCCTCGATCTGGCCACGGCCGCGGCCGACGGCTCCGTGGCCGTGTCCGGCACCCTTGACCACATGCGGGCGGCCGGAACCATCACCGTCGGCCCGGCCGACATCAACCTGCCGACCTCGCTGCCCCCGGATGTGGCCGTCATCCCGGTCACCTATATCAATGACCCGGCCGCCCCCAAAACAAAGGCCAAGGCCGTCCCGCCGGCTGCCGCCCGCCACATCGACCTCGACCTCAAGGTCCTCCTGGGACCGGCCGTCTATGTCCGGGGCATGGGCCTCGAATCGCGCTGGACCGGCCAGCTGGCCATCACCGGCACTGCGGCCGAACCGGTGGTGATCGGCACGTACACCGTGGCCAAGGGCAGCCTGGACCTGCTTGGCAGCACGCTTGAAATCACCAAGGGCGAACTGAGCTTTACCGGCGCGTCCCCGCCAACGCCGGCCTTCGATATCCGGGCCGAAACCACAAAGGACAGCATCACCGCCGGCATCGCCATCACCGGCGACGCCACATCGCCAAACATCAACCTGACCTCCACCCCGGCCCTGCCCCGGGATGAAATCCTCTCGCGCCTGCTCTTTGGCCAAAGCGCCGGCTCCCTCTCGCCCATCCAGGCGGCCCAGCTGGCCCAGGCCGCCGCCTCCCTCTATGCCGGCGGCACACCGACCAGCATCCTGGCCCGCACCCGGCGCATCATCGGCCTGGACCAGCTGACCATTGTCCCGGGCAAGGCCGGCATGGCCGGCACCGTGATCAAGGCCGGCAAGGAAATTTTCAAGGGGGTAACCGTCGGGGTCGAACAGGGCATGGGGGCGCAAAGCGGGGCCGTGTCCGTGGAGGTGCAGGTCACCCCCAACATCACCGTGGACAGCCGGGTGGGGACCGACAACAAGCAGGGTGTCGGCGTCAACTGGAAGTGGGACTATTAAAAAACGGCGAAGGCTTCCGCCTCCGCCGTCTTGGCCGATCAGGCAGGCCGCCTCAGGCCGGGCAGAACACGACCGGGGCGTCGGTAAAGGGCGTCACCTCGTGCTGGCCGGTGGATTCGAGCACCGAACGCCAGTAATCCGAGAAGATATTGAGCTTTTTGCGCTTGAGCGTGACCAGATCGAGCGGCAGGTGGACGTAGCGGTCAAAGAGCCGGGACACCACCATGCCAGTCTTGCCGGCCATGGCGGCGTGGACCGCGTTCTGGCCCAGAAAGCCGCAGTAGACCCGGTCGTTGGCATTGGCCGGCACGGACCGGATGATGTAGCTCGGATCGATGAATTTAAGCGTGAGGGGCATCTGCCGGTCCCGGAAATAAGCCTCGATCTCCCCGCACAGGTATTGGGCGATGTCGCCGAGCACGGGATTGCCCGAGGCGTCGCGCGCGCCGGTATCGGGCAGCAGGTTTTGCCCCGCGCCCTCGGCCACCACGATGACCGCGTGCTTGCGGGCCCGAAGGCGCGCTTCCAGGGACGGCAGCAGGCCCCGCTCCCCGTTCAGGGTAAAGGAGCATTCCGGCACCAGGACGTAGTTGACCTCTTTGAGGGCCAGGGTGGCCTGGGCGGCAATGAACCCGGATTCCCGGCCCATGACCTTGACCACGCCGACGCCGTTGAGCGCGCCGATGGCCTCGGTGTGGGCGCAGCGGATGGCCTCGGTGGCCTTTTCCACGGCCGTGTCGAAGCCAAACGACTTGGTGACCAGATTGACGTCGTTGTCGATGGTCTTGGGCACGCCGATGACGCTTATCTTCGACCGGCGCCGGGCGATTTCCTCCTGGATGCGCCGGGCGGCCTTCATGGTGCCGTCGCCGCCGATGACAAAGAGGATGCCGACATTGAGGCGCTCCAGCGAATCCACGATGTCCTCGGGCTTTTGCGGTCCCCGGCTCGAGCCGAGCATGGTGCCGCCGAACTGGTGGATGTCGGAAACGCTTTGGGGCGTCAGCTCCATCGGGGCATGGCCGTAGGACTCGATAAAGCCTTGCAGGCCGAACCGGATGCCGAGCACTCCGGCCACATGGTAGTTGTGGTGGCACTCCATGACGATGGCCCGGATGACGTCGTTTAGGCCCGGGCACAGCCCGCCGCAGGTGACGATGGCCACCTTGACCTTGGAGGAATCGAAATAGATGCGTCCGCGCGGGCCGGCCAGTTCGAAATCGGCCAGGCATGGGCCGCGTCCGGGTCCGAAATCGCTGGCGTCGAGTTCCAGGCGCACCCTTGCCGTGTCGTCGTCGAACCGGCAGTAGGGCAGCGGCGAAGGAATCTTGGCCGGCCCAAGCACAGTGATGGCGGTATCGGCGTCAGAGACGGGGCAGCGGTCTTCCATGGCGTACTCCTTGACCCCATGGCCTACCAGCTTGCGCCCCCGGCAGCAACACGGCCAGGCGACAATACGGCGAAATCGCGGCCTAGTCCCAGCGCACCTTGACTTCCGAGGACTCGCCGCGCCCGGAAATGACCACCTTGCCGGCGTTGCCCAGGGTCAGGCTCTGGCCCGGCGTCAGCACCCTGTCGCGTCCGTCGCCCGAGGCCGTCACCCAGACCACGCCCTTGGCGCAGGTCACCCGGCAATAGCGCACGCCGGTCAGCGCCAGATACTTGCCCTGTCCCAGCCGGAAATAAAGGCTTTTCCCCGGTGCGAACAGTTTGGACCCGGCCTCGGCCAGCACCCGAAGCATCCGGCTGTCGCGCCAGCCTGACAGCCATTCGTCGATGATCCCCGGCCGCGCGGCGTCAAGCGCCCTGTCTTCCCGCATCCGATCTGCAAACATGGCCCGCTCCTTTGGCTCACCCGGCGGCGACGGCCCCCGGCGTGCTTCCCTTGGACCACATTCTCTGTTACCATCACAGATACAGTTTTCAAAAAAATCGTGCATAACAGTTTCGTCCCGACCAAACGCCAGGGGGCTGCCATGACGCTGTCGGAAGCAGATGCCGGACTTTTCCGCTATGTGGCTGTGGAAAAACACATTGTGAAGCTCATTGAAGCCGGGGAACTCAAAGCCGGCGAGCGCATCCCGTCCCTGCGCGCCCTGGGAAACCGCCTGGGCGTCAGCGTCTCCACGGTCAACCAGGCCTATCTGGAGCTGGAACGGCGCGGCATGGTGGAGGCCCGGCCCAAGTCCGGTTTTTTCGTGCGCCAGATGCCTCCCCGGCGGGCGGTTCCCCAGGGCTCGGCCCGGCCGACGGCGGCCCCGACCACCGTGACCCGGGGGGCGCTTATCCGCGAGGTGCTCGACGGCATGGCCCGGCGCGACATTGTGCCCCTTGGCGTCGCCCGCACCGACGAGGCGCTGTTGCCGACCAAGCAGCTGGCCCGGCTTCTGGCCAAGGTGGCGGCCGGCGACGACCGGGTCACCTCGTATGAAAGCGTGTGCGGCAACCTGGAGCTTCGCCGGCAGATCGCCTGGCGGCTGGCCGATGCCGGCATCGAGGCCGGGGCCGAGGACGTGATGATCACGAGCGGGGCCATGGAAGCCCTGTATCTGGCCCTGCGCTCGGTGACCCGGCCCGGGGACAATGTGGCCATCCCGGCCCCGACCTACTACTGTTTCCTGCAGTTGCTGGAAAACCTGGGCCTGCGGGCGGTGGAGCTGCCCTCCTATCCGGACGGCGGAGTGCGCCCGGCCGAGCTGCGCCAGGCCCTCGACCGCTTCGACCTGCGGGCGGTGATCCTGACGCCCAATTTCAACAATCCCGACGGTTCGCTTATTCCCGATGCGGCCAAGGCCGAGATGGCGGCCCTTTTGGCCGAACGCGGCGTGCCGGTCATCGAGGACGACGTGTACGGCGACCTGCACTTTACCGAGCGCCGGCCGCGCTGCCTGCGTTCGTTTGACGCCAGCGGCAACGTGCTGCACTGCTCGTCGTTTTCCAAGACCCTGGCCCCGGGGTTCCGGCTGGGCTACATGCTCCCCGGCCGCCACGCCGCCCGGGCCTTTGAAATAAAGGCCACCACCAATGTCTGCTGCGCCAGCCCCACCCAGTTGACGGCGGCCCTGTATCTGGCCCAGGGCGGGTTCGACCGCCATCTGCGCAACACCCGCTCGGTGCTCGAACGCCAGGCCCGCATGACCGAAGAGCGCGTCCTTCGCCACTTCCCCGAGGGCACCCGGGTGACCCACCCGGCCGGCGGCTCGGTGGTCTGGGTGCAGATGCCCGACAGCGTGGACTCCATCGCCCTTTTTTACGAGGCCAAGGCCCAGGGCATCGGCGTGGCTCCGGGCAACATCTTTTCCAGCTGCGACCAGTTCAAGCATTTCCTGCGCTTAAGTTATGGCCACGTCTGGACCCCGGCCGTGGAACAGGCCCTGGCCACCCTGGGCCGGCTGGCCCAGGGCCTGTCCGGCCGGGAAGGGCCGGGAAGGAACGCTTGACGAAGGATTTCAATCCTTCGTATCAATTCCGTTGTACAATCCGGAAAGTCGGCAAAATCCCCGCCCAAGGCGTTGGTTTTTGCCCGCAAGGCTGGTAGCCTGTCCCGGTAAGATTTCGGGCCGACCGGCCCTGAGAGGGAGCTGGCCGATGCAGTTCACATGCCACGAAACAGATCAGACCCTGACCGTACGCCTGTCTGGTGAAATCATCATGGACGCTGTCGGCGAATGCAAGGCCGAGGTCGAGCGACTGGCCCTGGAGACCACTGCGTCCAGCCTGGTCATCGATCTGTCGGACGTGAGCTTCATGGATAGCTCCGGGGTGGGCTTTTTGATCGGCCTTCGCCGGCTGTGCCAGGAGCGGGGCAAGACCATGGCCGTGGCCGACCCGGCCCCGCCGATTAAAAAGCTCCTCGATATGCTGCGGCTTTCGGACTATTTCGCCGTGTCCTCCACCGACCACACTCCTTCGGCCTAGCCGTCCGCCATGCAGGTCAGCGTCGTCGACGACTCCGAAACCTTCAGGGCCTATCTCTCGGGCTTGCTGGCCGGCTACGGCGACATCAGCTGTTTCTCCTCGGGAGAAGACTGTCTGGCCGCCCTGGCCCCCGGCTACGCCCCGGACCTCATCCTCATGGACCTCATCATGCCCGGCATGGGCGGATTGGCCGCCACCCGGCGCATCAAGGCCGACCCGGCCATGGCCGACGTGCCGGTCATCGTCATCACCGTGGCCGAGGACGACGCCTCGTTGGCCGAGGCCTTTGCCGCCGGGGCCATGGACTACATCAAAAAACCGCCGTGCCGCCCCGAGCTTTTGGCCCGGGTGGATTCGGCCCTGCGCCTCAAGCGGGCCATCGACGAACGCAAGGCCCGGGAACGGGAACTGCACGCCGAGAAGGAATACATCGCCGCCATCCTGGAATATTCCCATGACGGCATTGCCGTGGCCGGTCCGGGCGGCCGTTTCACCTTTGTCTCGCCGGGCATGGAACGCATTTTCGGCCTGCCGGCCGACACCTACACCACTGCCGACCGCTGGCTGGACATCGTGTTCCCCAACGAGGCCGCCCGGGCCGATCTGGCCGACATCTTCACCTCCCGCCCGGCCCCGGGCCATGTCTGGCGGCGGCTGTACCCGTTTGCCGACAAGAACGGCCAGGGGAGAATCTGCCAGATCCATTTTTCCACCATGCCAAGCGGCGATATCATCCTCAACATCCAGGACATGACCCTTTTCGAGAAGCAAAAAGAAGATCTGGTCAAAAAGCACACCCGGCATCAAAAGGACCTCGATGCGGCAGCCGAGATCCAGCAGAGCCTTCTGCCCCGGCGCTTCACCATGTCGGACTCGTTGCGCTTTGCCTGGGAGTTTCTGCCCTGCGACAACATCGGCGGCGACATCTTCAACGTCTTTCCGCTCGGCCCCAACCACGTGGGCCTGTACATGCTCGACGTGTCCGGGCACGGCGTGGCCTCGTCGCTGGTGGCCCATTCGGTCTACAATTTCATGCACTACCAGCGCTCGACCCTGATCGACCGCTCGGACGGCCACATCGACGTGGTGCCCCCGGAAGTGGTCCTCGGGCGGCTCAATGACGAGTTCCCTTTCACCAAATTCCAGAAATTTTTCACGATTTTCTTCATGACCATCGACCTGCGCACCGGCTACGCCCGCTACGGCAACGCCGGCCATCCAGCCCCCCAGCACATAACGGCCAAGGGCGTGGCCACGCCGCTGCCCAGGCGCGGCACCATCATCGGCCTCTCGGGCCTTGGTCCCGTGCCGCCCGGGGAACTGACCCTGGCCCCGGGCGACAAGATCCTGTCGCTCAGCGACGGTCTGGCCGACAGCCGCTCGGCCACCGGCGAATATTTCGGCGAGGAGCGCATCGATGCGGTGGTGGCCAAATACGCCACCAGCCCGGTCGGGGACCTGCTGGCAGCCCTTCGCCAGTCCGCCTGGGAGTTTTGCCAGGCCGCCCCGCCCCGCGACGATGTGAGTATGCTTGGGGTGGAATTTGTGCGGCCAAAAGGATAGGGCCTGTCCTGTCCGGCGGACCGTCCGCCCCCCGGCGGCCGCG
>NZ_MLBG01000114.1 GCF_001936595.1 Desulfovibrio sp. DV | reverse complement strand
ACCACCCCACACGCCCACACGCCCACACGCCCACACGCCCACACGCCCACCCACCCCATCGCAGGGGTCCGGGGGGATCATCCCCCCGGTGGGGTTCGGGGCAAAGCCCCGATTCTCTTCCGCCTTTCTCCCCTCCCTACCACCTACAGCCACCTACACCAGAGGCACTGTCAAAATAGTCAACGACACGGCCGGCAGGTTCAGGTGCAGTTCGTTGCCGGTGGTGGGGATGGTGTTTTGCCAGTGCAGGCGGGGGTGTTTATCGTCGGGGCCTTGGCCGGACCAGACGGCCTGGGAGGCATGTTTACCGGGTTTTGCGCCGTCGAGGCGGACGGTGGCCTGTCGGGGGGTATCTTTATTGATAAGAAAGAGGGTGAGTTCTTTTTTGCGATCGTTTCGGGTAGCGAAGGTGCGGATGCCGGGGATATCGGTGCTGGCGACGATACGCGAACCGAGGTGGTCGGCCAGGAGTTTGACGGCGGTGCCGGTTGGCAGGGGTTGGTTGTTGGCGTCGAGTGCGTCCCAGAGTTCGGGATTTTGGCCATTATTGAGCCAGCGGGTGGCCCAGATCTGGGCGGTGACGACGCGGGGGTCGCTTATGGCCTGGGCGAGCATATCAAACAGGACGAGGGCGTGGCCGAGGGTGTTTTCGTGTTTCCAGCCGGAATTCTGGGGATGTCCGTACCAGTCGGCGGAGTTTATTTCGGTGAGCAGGTAGCGCAGGCGTTCGGCCAGTCCGGTGGGGCCGTAGGCGCGGGCGGCCTTGTCGATTTCGCCGACGCCGAGCATGGGGGCGGGCTGGGTGCGGTAGGGGTCGTAGCCGAACCATTCGTAGCAGGGGTATTCATGGACGGAGACGAAATCGATGCTGGACCCGGCCCCGGCGAAGACGGCCTGCCACCAGATGGTCTGTTCGCCCATCATGTTGTCGAGACTGCCGACGTCTGTTGCTCCGACCGGCCCGTTGGCTCCGATTTTGATTGTGGGATCGACGCCTTTCATGGCGGCGGCAAACAGGGTGAGGTCGCGGGCGTAGTCCTTGGCCCGGGAGCCGCCGTCGTAGACGTAGAAATAGGATTCGTTGCCGATTTCGAAATATTTGACGCCATAGCCGCGTTCGATATTGGCGTAGCGCACGAGCGACACGGCGTTTTGCAGCAGGGTGGCCATATCGGGTGCGGTGGAGCCGTCGGCGGCCGGCCGGTACATGGCGTCGTGGGGGATGACCACCACGGGTTCGGCCCCGGTTTCGCGGCACAGTTTGATAAAGGCGTCGAAGTCCAGGGGCGTGGTGGTAAAATGTTTGGCCCCGAGATCGTAGACCCGGCGATCATTGGAGGGCCATTCATCGGGACCGAACCGGGCCAGGGTGGGTTTGGGTTTGCGGTAGGGTGGCGCGGCCCAGAGGGTCACGTCGGATTTGGCCCCGCCCGGGTAGCGCAGGGAGCCGATGCCGAGATCGGCCAGGGAGCGGGCCAGGGGGCGGGCTCCGGGGGGGCGGTTGGCGTCATTGTCCAAAAGATAATTGAGATTGATGCCGAGAAGTTTGCGGTCCGTCTGTCGCAGGGTCGTCTTGGCGGCAACGACGATGGTGTCGGGAGTGGCGGACAGTCCGGCGGCTGGGAGCGGCGAGCGGGCGGACAAGAGCAGGATGGCCAGGGCCAGGGTCAGAAACGGTCTGCGAACCATGGGCGCAGTTCCTCCGGGAGTTGGGCCGCAGAGGGGTAGCCTTGGCCGGGCGATTAGGCAAGGGCCGGGGGCGGCGATTGGGTGACGTTGCGGCAAGGTTTGGGCGACGAAGGCGAGAAGGGGCGTAACCGGATGGAGTCGCGCACGACATGACCAGACGTGTGGACGAAGGAAAGAGGCTTGCCGGGCCTTGCAACGCCCCTGGCTTGATAGTAATGCAGGGCCTCGCGGCGGTCCGGCTTCGATCTGCCGACGCCACGTCCCCGGAGAACACGGTCCGATATGGACCCGGAGGAACCCTTATGATGCTTTTCCGTCGCCTTGTCCTGCTGGTTGCGGCCCTGCTGTGCCTGCCGGCGTCCGTGTTGGCCGCTGAGGTCAAGACGTTTGCCGTAGCCCCGTTTACCGTTCATGGGCCTGAGAAATACCAGTATCTGGGCCAGGGCGTGCAGAGCATGCTCGAATCGCGAATGAACTGGCCCGGCCATCTCGCCCCCATGGACAAAGCCAAAGCCGGCAACAAACTGGCCAAGGCTCCGGCTTCCGACTCCGAAGCCAAGAAAACGGCTGGCGAACTTGGCGTGGATTTCCTCGCCTATGGTTCGGTGACGGTTTCCGGCGAACAGGCCAGTGTGGACATCATGGTGGTTGGCCGCGACGGCAAGAAATGGCCCAAGTCGCTCAACACCAAGATTGCCGATCTGATTCCGTCCATGGAGCGCACGGCCCAGGCGCTCAACAATGAAATTTTCCAGCGCCCGGCTGCGTCGGCCGGGGGCAAGGGCGGCGACTCGATCAACCAGCTCAATCCGGATTTCGTGGTCAACCAGACCAGTGAAAACCAGAAGGCCTACCTCAACCCGAGCTTCCGCTATGCCGGTCCCTCCGAGACCCCGGGCGTGTGGCGCAGCCAGTCCATGCCCATCGTCTCCCGCGGCATCGCCATCGCCGACTTCAATGGCGACGGGCAAAACGAGGTGGCCATCCTGGCCCAGAACTCGATTGAGACCTTCAGCTACAAAGACCGCCAGCTGATGCCGATCGCCAAGTACCAGACCCCGCCCAACCTCATGCTGCTCAATATCAGCGCCATTGATGTCAACGGCGACGGCAAGGCCGAGATCATTGTTTCGGCCAGCTACTTCAAGGAGCCGCGTTCGTTCATCTTGAGCCTTGACGGCAACAAGCTGGTCGAGACGCAAAAAGACATCAAGCTGTACCTCAACGTGGCGGCCATTGCTCCGGACTTCAACCGCCAGTTGATCGGCTCCAAGGGCGAGCCGAAGGAAATCTTCGTCTCGGGCGTGCACAACGTCATTTTCTCCGGCGGCCAGCCCCAGCTGTCCACCCGCATCCCCCTGCCGAGCAAGGCCAACCCGTTCAACTTTGCCTTTGTGCCTGAAAAAAGCGGCTACAAGGTCATCATAAACGACGACCAGGACCGCATCGTGGTCTATACCGCCAAGGGCGAGCGCGTGGCCGCCACCGAAGAACAGTACTGCGGCTCGGCCGTCGGCCTGGAATTCGACCCGCTCATGGCCCCGATGGAAAAGCCCAAGACCGACCACCTCTGGACGTATTACTACATCCCGCTGCCCATGATCGTCTCCAATCTGGACAAGGATGAGCGCTACGAGGTGCTGGTCAGCAAGAACATCTCCCTGGCCGCCCAGTTCTTCGAGACCTTCCGCACCTTCTCCCAGGGCGAAATCCATGCCCTGTACTGGGATGGCGTCGGCATGAACCTCCTGTGGAAGACCCGGCGCATCAAGGGCACCATCACCGGCTACTCCCTGGCCGACATCGACAACGACGGCCAGAAGGAACTGGTGGTGTGCCTCAATACCTGGCCGGGCGCTGCCGGCGTCTACGCCCGCCGCACCATCGTGCTGGCCTACAAGCTCGACGCTTCGAGCCTGAGCCAGCCCGGCGAATACGGCATCGACCAGTCCGAATAGCCCCGCCCCTTGACACCACGACGGGGGAACCGCATCGTGCTGCGGTTCCCCCGTTTTTCGCGTCTGTAACCCTGGTTTGCCGAGGTCGCCTTGTTCGCCTTGTATCTGGCCCAGATCGTCAATTCGGGACTGGCCCTGGGGGCCGTCTACGGCATCATGGCCCTGGGCTTTTCCCTGATCTTTTCCGCCAGCCGGCTCATCAACTTCGCCCAGGGCGAGTTGCTGTTGCTTGGCGGGCTCATTATCACCAGCTTATCCGGCGTCATGAACCTGCCGCCGCTGCTGGCCCTGCTGGCCGCCAGTCTGGCCGGCTATCTCCTTGGCCGGGCGCTTTTCGCCACCACCCTTGGCCTGACCCTTCGGGCCGCGCCCTTGCGCCAGCTCATGCTCACCGTGGCGGCCAGCCTCGTCTTCCAGGGCGTGGCCATCCTGGCCTGGGGCAAAAATCCGCTCATGCCGCCCCGCCTGATCCCCATGCCCGACCTGCGCCTGGGACCGCTTTTTCTCGGACGCGATACAGCCACGGCCCTGGTCCTGGCCGTGGTGTGCATGGTGGTGCTGGGCCTTTTTTTAAACCGCACCCGCCTGGGCCGGGGGCTTCGGGCCACGGCCCAGAATGCCGTGGGGGCGCGGCTCCAGGGGGTTGATACGGTCTTTTGCCACGCCCTGTCCTTTGCCCTGGCCGGGGCGCTGGCCTCCCTGGCCGCCCTGGCCGTTGGCCCCCAGACCGGGCTGCGCTACGACATGGGGCTTGGCCTTGGCCTCAAGGGCTTTGCCGCGGCCACCATCGGCGGCTACACCTCACTTGGCAAAGTGTTTGCCGGCGGCATTGTCCTGGGGCTGGCCGAGGCGGCGCTGGTGCTGACCTTGTCCGGTGAAGTCAAGGAAACCGCCATCTATGCCCTGATCATCATCCTGCTCGTGGCCGCCCCGCGACAGCACGACGAGCGCCCGTAAGCCATGGACGCATCGCGCCGCACCTCGCTGGCCCTGTTTTTTGCCGCCCTGGCCGCCATCGGGCTTTTCACGCCCGGCTTTCGGCTGCTGGCCGTCAACCAGCACCTGTTTTTGGCGGTCAATGTCCTGGCGCTCAATTTCTGCCTCGGCCTTGGCGGCCAGATTTCCCTGGCCCAGGCGGCCTTTGCCGGGCTTGGGGCTTACGGTTCGGTGTTGCTCCATGCCCGCTTTCCCGGGGCCAGCCTGCTCATTGTCCCGGCGGTGGTGCTTGGCACGGGCCTTTTGGCTGCGGCGCTGAGCCGTCCCATGGAACGGTTGGGCGAAGGCTTTCTGGCCATGGCCACCCTGTGCGTGTCCCTGGTATTTACCAACCTCGTGCTGACCCTTGAGGGCACCACCGGCGGTTCGGCCGGGCTCATGGCCGACAGCCGGCTGGCTCTGCCGGGCATCGGGGAGCTTGGGGGCGACAAGCTGACCTTTTTCCTGTTTGCCGGCCTTCTGGCCGTGGGGTCCTACGTCTTTTTGGCCCTGCGCGACAGCCGGCTTGGCCGGGCCCTGGCCGCCTGCCGCGACGACAGCCAGGCCGCTTCGAGCCTTGGCATCGACCGGGCCTCGGTGCGCTCCCTGTCCTTTGGCCTGGGCGGCGGCCTTTCCGCCGCCGCCGGGGTAGTCCACGGCCACTACACCGGCTTTATCAGCCCCGAGCAGTTCCACCTGGAACTGTCGCTCAAAGCGCTTTTATTCCTCGTCATTGGCGGCCCGGGCAATCTGCTGCGGCCCATCCTGGCCGCCCTTGTCCTGGAAACGGCCATGGGCTGGCTGTCGGTGCTTGGCGACGCCCGCACCCTGGTCAACGGACTGTTGCTCGGCGCGGCCCTGCTCGCCGGCTACTGGCGCATGAAAAAATAAGCGTTTTCCTTTCGCACCCTTCCCCCGTTTTTTCCAATCTCCTCTGTACAAGCCGTTGACAGATTCTGTCATATTGGTATTTACGCCTCATGAATTAGATGAATCGATATATTATAATAGTTTTTTGTGGTGTTATTTCAATTAAACTTATTTCGAGGGGAACACCATGGACATGTGCTGGCGGAAAGACAAAGCATCGCTTCAGTACTTCTGGTTCCTGATTTCCTCTATTCTGATCCTTGGAATGACTGGCTGCAACGCAACACCCAAAAAAGCCGTCGCCCAGTTTGATAGTTTCCAGAAAGTGACGTCATCAATCACTCAAGACCTTCCAAAGATAGAATTACTCAGTTTGCCACAGTCCCAGTACCATGAGACAGACCAGCTACTCCGGGCAATTGATTCGAGCGGCCAACGCCTGTTGGTTCTTAAAGAGAATTATGGCATCGACAACTTAAGCCCGTTCCAAGCACACTATGCCGAAAACTTCCGAGTCAGGGTAGCTTTTCTTCAATACCTTTCCATGTACTCAAATTCTCTCAAGGCTATTATGTCCAGTTCGAGCATATCAGATCTTAATACAAATATAAAGTCATTTGGGAAAGCAATGGATACAGCCAACACAAGCATTATATCAAAAATGTATCCAAAACTTGCAACAATTTCGTTTTCTAAGATAGCTGACGGTGCTGCAGCAATTGCGATCTATGGCCTTGAGAAAGCAAGGAATGCAAAGGTAAAATACATTATTTCCCAGGCTACGCCTACTTTGCAGGAAGTATTGCGGCATATGGCTATAGACATTGGCTCATGCTCGCCGCCAAACGCTCCATCTGGAGCAGTTGCGTTAGCAGTAGTCAATTATTACCATACAACCCTTGCTCAAGATCAAAAAAAATTCGACGAAATCAAGGCCGCTGACAAAAAAAAGGCGACAGAGCGATTCAACGCGCTCCAAGAGTTGATACAAAAGAAGCACAAGTTTGAACTCACTTGCCTGCTTTTGGACGAGACCACCGCAATGCTTGCAAGCTATTCACAGCTTCACGCCGACCTTGAAAAGGCTCTCGATGATGACAGTGGCAGTCTCTCAACATCTCTGACGAACATTTCTCTTCAAATTCAAACTATAGAATCAGCCCTTAATATCCTTGGGGCAAAGGAGAATAAATCATGAATACAAACATTCAAACGTTGCTTCAGAAGGCCATACTTGAGTTTGAATTAAAAAAACAAGCCACCCCCTGGAAACTGGCTCTCTTGATGTGTTTATCGATATCCTAAAAAAACTGAAGGAGTACAGCAACGACAGCACAACGAAATACTTGATCGGAACACTTATCGACGCCCAGCATATCAATGCAAAGCTACAAGTTATTACATCTTCCGTCATAGCTACCCAATCGGGAGCTGACATCGATGAACTCAACCGCAGCATTGAGCAGTATCAATCGACTTTGTCCACACCAGACACTTCTGTCACTCCGTACAAATACCTGAGCAACCTTGCTTCAAAAGCGACGTATCTTTCAACATGTCTGAATATTGCTTACGCCCTAACATCCTACAAGCATGAATTGCTCAACGAAACAGCCATTTATGCCGGCTCACTGGCCACTGACCTTTCGACTATAGCCAGCAATATGGACAACCCCATTTATAATGCGGCCAGTGCCACGCTTCATGGATTTTCACGTGAGCTCAACGCTCTGGACCAAAAAATCAAGGCAACCAACAATACCATCGCAAAAACTTCAGAAATAATTGGGACAATCCTTAGCGCATTACCTTTTCTGGCGACATTTTTCCCCTTCCTGTCTTGAGCGGGACCTTCTCTGCCTCGTCTTCCCCCTGCCGACGTTACCCCCGTTGGCAGGGGGCACCTTGCAAAAATGATTTACAACGCCCCCCGATACGGTAAAAATCTTCTGCCGCTCTTGCTGAGACCACACCGTATCGGAGGCTTCCCCATGGTCAAAGTCCTGCTCCTGCTTGCTGCCCTGCTGTGCCTGCCCGCCACAGGCCTTTTCGCCCAGGCAACCGGCGAACCCATCATCATCGGCGGGCTTTTCGCCCAGTCCGGGCCGGCCGCCGTGGTTGGCACGCCGAGCAAGCTCGTGGCCGAAATGACCGTCAAGCAGATCAACGACATGGGCGGCGTGCTTGGCCGGCCGCTTAAACTCATCGCCTACGACACCGAATCCTCCCCGGACGTGGCCCTGCGCCAGGCCCGCCAACTGGTCGAGGGCGACAAGGTCCTGGCGATCATCGGCCCCACGTCCACCGGCGAAGGGCTGGCTGTCAAAAAGTACACCGAGGAAAAGCATGTCCCGGTCATCATGACCGTTGGCGGCGACGCCGTTATTGCCGGCGACAAGTTCGGCCCCTACGACTGGACGTTCAAGGCCCCGCAGCGCACGGCCACGGCCGTGGCCAAGATTTATGACTACCTGAAGGGCAAAAACATCACGAAAATCGCGGTGCTCAGCTCCAAAGACGCCTTTGGCCAGGACGGTCTGGCCGAACTCAAGGCCAATGCCGCCAAATTCGGTATCGAGATCGTGGCCGAAGAGAGCTTTGACAACAAGGGCACGGACTTCTCGGCCCAGGCATTCAAGCTCCAGGCCGCCAAGCCCCAGGCCGCCGTGGTCTGGACCATCGGACCGGCCGGGGCCATCGCGGCCAAGAACTTCGCGGCCCTGCCCGGCGAACGCCCGCTGTTGGTGCAAAGCCACGGCCAGCCCGGCCCCAGCTACCTGGATATGGCCGGCGAAACGGCCGGCGGCACGGTGATGCCCGGCACCAAGCTCATGGCCCCGGAATCCCTGCCCGACGAAGACCCGCAAAAAATCGTCATCGAATCGTTTATCAAGGCCTACAAGGACAACGGCATCCAGGAGAAGTTTCCGCTCAATACCCACTCCGGCTATGCCTACGACGCCCTGACCCTTCTGCGGGCGGGCCTGGAAAAGGCCGGCAAGGCCGACCCCGAGGCCCTGCGCGCCGCGCTTGAGAAACTCGAACGGGTGGTCGGCGTCTCCGGCGTCTATACCCTGTCCTCCCAGGACCATAACGGCCTGGGCCAGGATTCGATGGTCATGCTCATCGTTGATTCCAACCGCTTCAAGCTCGCCCCCTAGCCGGGGGCAGCGAGGCAGAAAACGAGAAGCGAAGACACGCGGGGACCCCCGCTGAAAAAGGGGTTCCCCGCGCGCTCCCCTGGAAACGTGTACGGGGGGTTTCATCCCCCCTGTCTGGATACGCCCGGTGTCAGTGCCGCACTATGAAAACTCCCGTCCAGACCTTCACCGTCACCCCGGCCGAGGCCGGCCAGAAGCTCTTGCAATACCTGGCCCGGCGTCTGGGGGCGGGCCTGCCCCAGGCCGTTTTGCAGAAATTTATCCGCACCGGACAGGTGCGCCTCGACGGCAAACGCTGCAAACCTTTTGACCGGGTGGGCCAGGGCCAGCTCGTGCGCGTGCCGCCCTATGACCCCGACGGAACCGGCGGGCCGGGTCAGGCCCAAGCCGGCACCCCGGGGCCGCGTCCCGGTCCCGGCGACAGGCCAAAGACGCCAGACACGCCAGCGACACCCGGCCGGGCCAGGCCCGCCGGCAAACCGGCCCCGTCGCCGGCCGGCCGGGCCAGGGCGGCAACACCCGGCCATCCGGCCCTGGACATCCTGCACGAAGACGACGAATTGCTGGTGGTGCTCAAACCCGCCGGCCTGCCCGTGCATCCCGGCTCCGGCCACACCGTGGCTCTGACCACGCTTCTAAACACCCGCTATCCTGACGCACCCTTTCGCCCCACCCCGGCCCATCGTCTGGACCGCGATACGACCGGCCTGCTTCTGGTGGCCAAAAGCTACCGGGCGCTGCGCCATATCCACGACGCCATGCTGTCCGGACAGGCCCGCAAGGACTACCTGGCCTGGGTCTGGGGACGGTGGCTTCTGGGCGAGGAAAACGAGTGGGTGACGCTTCGCGACAGGCTGGCCAAGGAAGGTGGCCCGGGAAAGGAACGGATGGTGTCCGGCGAGACCGGCAAAGAGGCCGTGGCCAAGGTGCGGCTTTTGGCCGTCATGCCCACCGCCAGTCTGGTGGAAGTGCGCCTGGAAACCGGACGGACGCATCAGATTCGCGCCCAGCTGGCCTCCCGGGGCTATCCCCTGGTTGGCGACGCCAAGTACGGCGGCGGCGCGCCGCCCATGCGGCTGCACGCCTGGCGGGTGGTGCTGCCGGGAGCGGCCTACTGCGCCCCACCGGCCTGGGAAGCGCCCTGGGCGGTCACCCGCCCCAGACGCGCCTCCCTGGCCGAATGCAGCGACCGGATCAGTTCCCCTGATCCAGAATCGAGGCCAGACGTCCCAGAATGATCGCCCCGGCCTGGGCCACGTTGATGGAGTCCAGGGGCCGGGCCTGGGGAATGCGGTAGACGCTCTGGCAGCGTTTGAGCACGCCGGGCCGGATGCCCTCGTCCTCGCTGCCAAGCACCAGGATGATGGGGAAATCCGGCGTGGCCGTATAGACATTCAGGGCTTCGGCCTCGCCGGCCGCGCCGATGATGGTGAATCCGGCCTCGCGGGCCTCGTCCAAGGCCCGGGCCAGATTGGACACCTTGGCCACCGGCAAACGGGAAAGCGTCCCGGCCGAAGCCTTGGCCGCACCCGGTCCAAGCCGCGCGCCTTCGTGCTTGGGCACGATCAGGCCGCCGCCGCCCAGGGCAAAAAGCGTACGGGCCAGGGTGCCGACATTGCCCGGGTCCTGCACCCGGTCAAGGGCCAGGGAAACCGGCAGCGGCGCGTTTTTGGTGGCCAAAAGCACGTCTTCCAGGCTGGCCAGATCGCCGGCGGACAGGCGGGCCAGGAAGCCCTGATGGTTGCCGGGATAGATTTTATCCATGTCGCCGGCCGGCATGAACCGGTAGCGCACCCCGGCGGCCATGCAGGCGGTAACGATGGCGTCCACGTCCGCGCCGCGAAGGCCCTGGCGCAGCAGCACGTCATCCACACTCTGTGGGCTTTGCTCGATCAGCTCCCGCACCGGCTTTCTGCCCGGCAGGATGTCCTCGGGCAGCACGGTGGGCACAGCCTCGGTGCGGACCTGGGGACGCGCCTCGTCCTCGCGCCCGGGCCGTTCGCCATAGCGGCGGCCGGCATCGTAGGCCTGCTGGCGGTCGCCTTCGGGCTTGCCCTTGAAGCCGTCGCGGCGGTCGGACTGGCGCTCGGGGCGCTGGTCGTTGTCGCGGCGGGGACGGCTCTGGTCATCGGTGCGCTCGCGCTTTTCCCCGCGCGGGCCGGGGCGCTGGTCGCTCTCACGCCGGGGACGGCCCTGGTCGCCGGTGCGCTCGCGGGAATCGCCGCGCGGACCGGTGGAACGGCCCGGCCGCTGGTCGCCGTCGCGACGGGGACGGCCCTGGTCGTTGTCACGGTCGCGGGAATCCCCCCGCGCTCCGGGGCGCTGGTCCCCCTCGCGCCTGGGGCGGCCCTGGTCGCCGGTGCGCTCGCGGGAATCGCCGCGCGGGCCGGAGGAACGGGTCGGGCGCTGGTCGCCGTCGCGACGGGGACGGCCCTGGTCGTCGGTGCGGTCGCGGGAGTCACTGCGCGGGCCGGAGGGACGGCTTGGCCGCTGGTCGCCCCCGCGGTCGCGGGAATCGCCGCGCCCTCCGGCCGGACGGTCGGAGCGCTGGTCGTCGCGCGGCCCGGCCTTGCGGGCCGGCGGTCGGCTGGACGGTCGGCTGGGACCGGAAGTATTGCGTTTTTCGGAGCCGGAACCGGACGCGTTGCGTTTTTCGGAACCGGAATTTGAGCGTCGGTCATCGCGCTGTTCAGACGGGCCATCAGGCCGGCGGTTCGGGGACGGCCGGCGATTGCGATCATTTTTGGTCATGCCGCAAAATGCCGCAAACCGCCCGTAACCACAAGTTCTTTTTCCTTGCGTTTTCGTCAACTTTGGACTAAAGCGTACAGAATTATTAATAGATTGAGTCTATTAAACCTCCTTCGACAACCTCCTCGGGACGGCGAAACCCGCCTTCCGGTCTTTTTTCCTTTTGGAGTATGGTGCATGGGCCGATATCTCCTTTTCGTCCTTCTCCCCGCCTTTCTGCTGCTCTCCGGGTGTTCCGGGAAGCAATACGACAAGTCCAACGCCGATATGAAGGCCAACCTGGAGCCGGAACTCTGGAATACCAGCCAGATTTTGCAAAATCTCCAGCGCGGCCGGCCCCTGACCGAGCAGGAGAAAAAGGCCCTGGCCTCGCGCGGAGCCATCCAGTTCGACCTCGACGTCAAAGAAAATGAAGAAGTGCAGGTCTTTCTCCAGTACTTCTCCATCGACAAACGCGGCTCCATGGATACCTGGCTGCGCCGGGCCGAACCGCATCTGCCCTATGTGCGGGCTGTCTTGGCCAGCTACAACCTGCCGCCGGACTTGATCGCCCTGCCCTTTATTGAATCCGGCTACAACACCATGGCCTACTCGCCGGTCGGCGCAGGCGGCATGTGGCAGTTTATGCCCTACACCGGCCGCCGCTTTGGCCTCACCGTCGACTGGTGGGTGGACGAGCGCCGCGATCCCTACAAATCCACCGTGGCCGCCGCCAAATACTTAACCAAACTCTACCAGATGTTTGGCGACTGGAATCTGGCCCTGGCCGCCTACAATGCCGGCGAAGGCAAGATCTCCCGGGTCATGGCCGCCAGCGGCCAGTGCGACTTCTTCGACATCGCCAAAGACCCCAAGCTCCTCAAGGAAGAAACCCGCCACTACGTGCCGAAATTCCTGGCGGTCCTCAAGATCTTCCAGAACCTCGACACCCTGGGCTTTAAAAAGGTCAACTGGCAGGCCGGCCCCAACCTCAAAGAGGTTCCGGCGCCCGGCGGCACCGATCTGGCCGCCCTGGCCCAGGCCTGCTCCATGCCCTGGGAACAGTTTCGCGAGTACAACCCGGGCTTTCGCCGGCAGGTCAGCCCGCCGGACATGACCGTCAACGTCTACGTGCCTGTGGCCAAGGAGCAGGTCGCCCTGGCTTTTTTAAGTAATCCCGGCAATTATCCGCCGGCCGGAGGGCAAACCTACACCGCCGAGGCCGGGGACACCTGGTGGAACATTGCCCGCAAGTCCGGCATGCCCGTGGCCGAACTGCGCCAGTTAAACGCCTCCCTGCCCGAAACCCTGCCGCCCGGACAGACCGTGCGGGTGGCGCTCAGCGCTTCGGGTGCCGACAATTCGGCCCTGGCCGAAGGACCCGACGCCTGTGCCCCCAAACCGTTTGCCGCGGCCAAGCCCCAGCGCCACCGCGTCAACAAGGGCGACAGCGTGGGCAGCGTGGCCCGCAAATACGGCGTTTCCACCCAGGACCTCCTGGCCGCCAACAAGATGAAACACGCCGGCCGCCTCACCCAGGGGTCCTGGCTCAACATTCCGGGCGGTCAGGCTGCCGCTGCCGCGGCCCAACCCGTCCCGGCCGGCAAGCCCGGCGCACCGGCCGGTCTGGCCGAGGCCGATACCAACCACACCGTGGCCAAAGGCGAGACCGTCGGCTCCATCGCCGCCAAACACGGCGTCTCCACCCAGGAACTCATGGCCGCCAACAGCCTGCGCTCGCCCAAGGAACTCCTGGTCGGCAAGCGTCTGAGCATCCCGAAAAAGCCCGGCCAAAAAGTGCCCGAGCCAGCCGCCCCGGCCCCGGTCCCGGTCCAGACCGCTTCGGCCGGCTCCTATACGGTCAAAGCCGGCGATACCCTGCACTCCATCGCCCGCAGCCAGGGCATCGACGCCAAGCAACTCGCCGCCGCCAACCGGGGCAGCGACAAACTGCGCCCCGGCGACAGGCTCACCCTGCCCGGCTCGGCCAAGGCCCCGGCTCCCCTGCCGGTCCAGGCCGCCGCACCGGCCCCGCGCGAACCAGCCAAAAACGACAAGGCCGCCAAGCCGGCCGCGTTGCCCCAGCCGCCGGCCGCCAAGACCTTTGCCCAGACCCCGTTCCAGCCGGCTCCCGCCCCGGCCGCCAAGCCCCAGGCCGCGCCTGCGGCACAAGCCCAGGCAGCCAAACCGGCCGCCAAGGCCGCCGGCAAGTCCGTCAATTACAAGGTCGGCCCCGGCGACACCCTGTGGGGCATTGCCAAGAAATTCAATGTGGACCCGTCCTCGCTCATGGCCTGGAACAACATCAAGAGCGGCGGCGCTCTCCAGACCGGGTCCCAGTTGACCATTCACAGCCAATAAATGAGAAGAGAAGGCAGAAGATGCCTCCGGCGGCCAAAGGGCTGAGCCCTTTGGAATCCCACCTGAAGGCAGGGGGTTACGGGGGAACGGCGTTGCCGCTTGGCGTGCGTTCCAACGAGGCGGCGGCTGCTACAGCCCGGCTTCCTTAAAAATTTCGGTCAGGCGGCGGCGGTTCATGCCCAGATCGCTGCGCCCCACCCGGGAGGCCGAGCGGGCATGGAGCAGGCCGGCAGCCGGATCGTAGAGAAATTCCATGTCGTCAATGAAGCCAAACCGGGACGACCGGGCTGTTGCCTGGATATACCGCTCGGTGGCGACGACCACGGTATAACGGCCCTGCTTCAAAACCTCGACCAGGGTCGGGATGGGGTTTTCGGCGCTGGCCCGCGGGGCGATATAATGCAAAATATCGTTCTTGCGGGCCGTGCTCGAAACCCAGTTGGGCTTTGTGCCATCGGACCGCAGCGGGCCACCGGTCGGCGACACCGAAGGCGGCATTTTGCGGCTCACCATGCCAAGCCAGATGAAAAGGGCCACGCCGACCACCACGGCCACCAGCAGCACCAGCGCCGCAACCTGCCCCACAGACTCGAAAAAGCGCACCAGGGCGCGAAGCGTGTCCATCATGTGATGTCATCCTCCGTCTCCCCGGGGGAGTCGTTGCCATACAGCGCTTCCAAAAGAAGCGGCCGCAATTCGTCGTCAGGCAGGGTCAGTCCGGTCCACAACCGGAACTGCTCCACGGCCTGGTAGAGAAACATCTCGATGCCCGGCACCAGGCAGGCCCCGGCCGCCACGGCATCCAGGACCAGCTGCGTTTCATGGGGATTATAGACCAGATCAAAGACCACCGTGCGCGGCCCGAGCGCCCCGGCCGGATAGGGCGACACGCCTTCGAACCGCCCGGCCATGCCCATGGGCGTGGCGTTGGCCACAAAATCCGCTCCCCACTGCGCCCGGTCGTCCCAGGCCACGGCCGTTACGCCAAATTCCCGGGCCAGCGCCTCGGCTTTTTCCAAGGTGCGCGCGGTAACGGCCACCTCGGCCACACCCATCCGACGGGCCAAGCCGGCCACCGCTGCCCGGGCCGCGCCGCCAGCCCCCAGAACCAGGGCCTTCTTCGGCGCAATGCCCCGAACGGCCAGCGGCCGGCAAAAGCCCTCGACATCGGTATTGTCGGCCCAAAGCACCCCGTCGCGCCAATAAAGCGTGTTGACGGCCCCAACCGCCTGCCCAAGCTCGGTCACCGCGTCCACATAGCCCATGACCGCCGTCTTGTGCGGAATGGTGACACTCAACCCCTCAATGGGTGTCTGCCGCAACCGCACCATGAACGCCGCCAGTTCCTCAGGCAACGTCGGCCACGGCCGGTACCGCCCGTCCAGGTCAAAACGCGAAAACCCCCAGTTGTGCACCAAGGGACTTAACGTATGGCCCAACGGATGCCCGATGATCCCAAATTGTCGCTGCATGGCTAGGATGTCCTTGGGGGGAGAAGGGAGAGCGAAGATGT
>NZ_MLBG01000113.1 GCF_001936595.1 Desulfovibrio sp. DV | reverse complement strand
GCGCACCTCGTTTCCGAAGCGCGCCCTGGCAAGCCGGACAGCCGTTGTAACCGGCGCGAGGATTGCGCCCTTTCAACTCTTCCTTGTGGGTTTCCAAAGGGCACTGCCCTTTGGCCGCCGGAGGCACTCCCCTGTCTTCTCTGTTGCCTTGCCACTTCCCGCTTTGTGTTCAGACACCGCTCTACACCCGATAATTGTAGTTGTGGTTGATGCTTTCGCGGGAGCCGTTGGACTTGGACGTGGTCTCGCTCACCGAACGCTGGGTGGACTCGGTGGTCGAGGTCGAGGTGCGCTCGCCAATGGATTCGCTGTAGCCGATCTGGGCCGAGGCATTGACGGAATTGAGCGCGCTGGCAGCCATCTGGGCCGAGACCTGGGCCCCGGACCGGATTTTTTCCGATTCCAGGCGCAGCTCGCCAAGGGAGTTTTGCAGCAACATATCCGCCTGTTTTATCGACACCTCCGCCGATTTTAAAAAGGCGTCCACCTGGGCGCCGTGGTCGCGGGAGCGCAGTTCGGCCTCGGCCTGGCCGGCCTTAAGGCCGGCATCGTAGACGCCAAGGGCCAGCTCCTTGTCCTTGAGCAAAATGTCCGCCCGAGCCTGGGCCTGGCGCAACTCGGCCTCAAACCGGGCGACGTCGGCCTTGTAGGCGTCAAGGCGCACTTCGTTATCCCGGGAGGCCACGGCAAGGCGCGTCTCGGCCGTCACCCTGGCTGCATCCACCTCGGCCCCAAAGGCCCGCACCTGCTCGGCAAACAGGCGGGCCTTGGCTTCCTGGCCGGCCATGGCCGCGGCGTGGGCATTAAACCGGGCGGTGTTGGCGTTGACCGCCGCCACATAGCCGGCCACCTGCGACTCGTAGGCGGCCAGCCTATCCCGGCCCAGGGCCGATTTGGCGGCCGCACCTTCCATACGGGCCTTGTACAGGCCAATAAGGGCCGTCACCCCGGACAGCTCGGCCAGATACAGGTCGGCCGCCCGCTTCTGGGCCTCGCCAGCCAGCCGCGCCCCTTCGATGCGCACCTTGGCCCCTTCCAGTTCGGCCAGAGAGGCCCGGATGCGCGCTTCAAACACGGCGGCGTCGGCCTGATAGCGGGCCAACTGGGCATTGTGCACGGCCACTTCGGCCCCAAGCGCCTCGTAGCCGAACTGGGCCAGGGCCTTGGCCCCCTCAAAAGCCCGGGCAGCGGACTGGTTAAAAAGTTCGATGCCCTGGGCTTCGAGGGCCAGGGCCTGTTCCACCGCCCCCCGGCCGTTCTGGCCGGCCAGTTCGGCCTGCCGGGCCAGGATGTCCAGGTTGTGCCCGGCCAGGGCCTCGGCCGCGTCCTTGGCCGCCGCCCGCAGCATGACGGCCATGGGACCGGACAGGCCGGACGCGCCCCGGGCGGCAAACTCGTCGGCAATGCCGGCGAGTTTTTCCGCCAGCGCATCTTCCATGCGCCGTCTGGCCCGCTGCCAGAGTCCGTCTTCCAGTTCCGGGCCAAAGCCGGCCCCGCCGCTTCGGACCTCGGCCTCCAGGCGCTCGGCCAGGGCGGCGCGCAGGGACGAATCATAGGCCGCATCCGGCGGCAGGATGAACAGATTGCCCGGAGCGACCAGGGCCGGCATGGGCGGCCGCTCGCCCTCAAAGACCGGGGTGATGGCGGCGGGCAGTTCCGGGAAAGGCAACTCGGCAAAGACCGGCGGATCGGGCAACACGATGGCCGGGTCCGGCGGCAGCTCGATCTCGGGCAGATTGGGGACCTGCCCCGGAGCCTCGGGCAGGACCATTTCCGGCGTCTCAGGCAGGATGATGTCCGGCGGCACCAGGGTGAACCGGGGCATTTCCAGACCCTCGAGGTCAAGGCCGGCCAGCCGGGGCACGGCCGGGGCGGCCACGGCCTCCAGGGCCACGGACCCAAGCTGCGGCGGGGCGGGCACACCCGGATACTGCGGCGCCCCCGGCAGATCGGGCAGGGCCACATCGGGATAGGTCAGACGGGCCACGCCGCTTAACCGGCCCAGAAAACTGATGGCCGAAACCCAGGCATCGTTGGCGTAATTCTGAGCCGTATCGAACTTGTTGCGGACAATGCCGGCCGCGCCGCTGGAATCGCTCATGAGGCCTCCTTGGCAATGGTGACGGGGACAAGACCCAGGGCTGCGGCCTGGGCCACCTCATGGTCATCGGCCACGAAAATCCCGGTCAGCGCCTCCAGGGACAGCAGCCAGGCCTGGCCGGGCGACAGGGCGTAGTGGAAAAAACGCGGCAGGGCCACGTCCATGGCCGGATTCATGCGGTAAGCGCCAATGGCCTCGCCGTCCTTTTCGTTTCGAAGCGTCCAGGCGTTGACCCCGCTGGCCTGGTAGGTGCAGGCCGCATCCAGGGCGCAAAGGGGCATGGTCCCGGTGTAGGCCGTGCCCTGGGCCTCGTCCTCGCGGGTGACGAACAACTGCACGGTGCCGTCGGCCTCATGGGTCATGACCACATGGTGCCACAGCCCGAGTTCCAGCGGATCGGACACGGCCGGGACCACGCCGAACTGGCTCTCGAAATGGGACAGCCGGGCAGCCAGCAGCCGGTTGCCGCCGCTTATGAACAGGCCGGCCGCCTGCAGGCCCATCTCAAAGCCGTCGGGATGGGGGTAGGCGTTGCCGGCAGCGTCGCGGTAGCCCTCCCCGGCCAGGGTGGGTGCGCCGTCGCAGACCGCCGACGCCCGCCGCGCTCCGGTGAGCCGGTCGGTGTTGGCGGCAAAGTCGTCATTCCAGGGCGGCCAGGGATAGGTCAGGTCCTCTTCCCAGTCCGGGTGGAGATGGGGCGAGCAAAACCCGATCAGCGGAGACAGATCGCCCGGACAGTCGTGGACAAAGGCCGTCCCGTCCCCGCTTCGCAGCAGGTAGGTCCGAATCGGGTTCAAAACACCTCTGGCGTCGAACACATAGTCGTACTCCAGAGGGGCGTTTAAGCGCACCAGACAGCTCACGGAAAAAGGCGCGTCGTCAGGGATGTGCCCCCGGCCGTAGAGCAGGCCGGAGGCCGCCCCGCCCGGCAGCCGAAACACCCCCACCTCCCGGGTGATGCCGGCCTGCGGCAGTCCGGCGTAGGCAGGCAGCCCGGCCTCGCCTGCCGGGACGATGCTCACGGCCGAACCAAGGCCCAGGGTCCAGCCGGCCAGTTCGCCGTCCGGCACGGCGTTTTGCAGGCTATCCAGGCCCTCGTACCGGGCCAGACAGTCCGGGATGGCGTAGAACTCGCCCGTCACACCGGGCCGGCGGACAGGTGGCGCACTCCCGCGGGCCTCGGCTTCGCCGCCGCGCGCCCCGAGGATCTCGATATAATCCTGATCCCCCAGCCGGCGGCAGAGGATGCGTTCCCCGGTTTCCAGGGCCACATGCCGGTCGTAGACAGGCAGATCAAGGACGTTTTCCCGGTGCATGACGTCAAGTTCCCGCAGTGCGTCGCGGCGAAGCGGGGCCAGCAGGCCGGCATCGCCAACCAGACGCAGCCGGGGCGCGGGACGAAAATCCGTTTCCATCACGACCTCCGGTCCAGGGGCAGCAGAATCAATTCGATGGCGGCGATATCCAAAACCGCACCATCCTCGCCGGCCAGACGCAGTTCCCAGGTACGGCCAAGCCCCCGAGGCAGCCGCGCCGTGGTGCGGCCGGGCAGCCCGCAAGGACTGCCCGGCCCGGCCTCGCCGTCAAGTTCGCTGCTGGCGTCGCTTCGGGCCTCGATGGTCAGCCGGCCGCCAGCCACGCCCTCGACCGCCACGGCCAGCAGCCGCGACGGGACGCCGGCATCGACCGGGGGCAGGGCCAGATGCGCGGCAATGGGCATACCGTCGTCCGTGTCGCCGCCAATACAGCCCAGAAACACGCCATCGCTCACCACCACCCGCCCGCCGTGCAGACAGGCGGCAACGACCGGCAGCCCGGCCATGGTGGTCAGCGCCCCGCTCTCCAGTTCCAGGGAACATCCGTATGCCGTCATGCCCATTCCTCCCCGTTGCCGCGTCGGGCCAACCACGCATCCCCGGTTGTGCGGCCAAGGCTGGCCAGCTTCCAGCCGTCAAGCCCGACCGCCCCGCTGCCCCGGCTGACAGCCAGGCCCAGGCCACACGGCACAGGCATCGGAGCCAGGGCCGCGCCCCGGCCCAGAGCGCCAATCAGGCCGCGACCGCAAAGACGCCAAAGCGGCCAGTCGCAGCCGGCCGCGCCCAAACCACCGGCCAGACCCCGGCCGGCACAGCCCGTCCGGGGCAGGCGGCAGCCCCCGGTGCTGCGGGCGGCCAGGCAGGCAGTGCCGAGACCAACCGGCCGCGGCAACCGGATACGCCCGGCTGCGCCACCGCCAGCCAGGGCCGCAGCAGCCACCATCGGCAACAGTGCCCCGGCCGTGCCCCCGGCCACCCCCTGGACGGCAAAGGCCGGCAGGACCGCCGCACCCCAGCCGAACCGGCCCGCAGCCGACGCTTCCAGCCGGGCAAGGGTGCACCCACCCCCGGCCCCGGCAAGGCCCGACGCCCCAGTCCCGGCCGGGAACGCCACCGCCCCGGCCGCCCCAAAGCAGCCCGAGGCGGTGCAGGTTAAGGCCGGTAACCCGATCCGCTCGCCCGTGCCCCGGGCAAAAAACACCCCGGGCTCCTGGCGCACGGTGAAAAAGGCTGCGGCAGTCAAGGCGTAGTCCACCCAGACATACGGCCCGGGATCGCCCAGGACCGGCAAGCCGGCCACCGGGCCCTGCCGGCTGCCAAGGGTCCAGTCCAGGGCCACCCACCGGCCGTCGCCCACCCGTCTCCAGGCCACCCAGGCGTGGCCGGACCGGTCCACCCCCACCCGGCCAAAGGCGGTGACAATGCGGTCGGCCGGCAGCCCGGCAGCCAGCAGCAGGCCATGCAGGAGCAAAGCCCCGTCCTCGCAGTCGCCCTGCCCCCGGGCCAGGGTGGCGGCGGCGCAGCGCCAGACATCCTTGTCCGCGTCGGCCACGTAGGCAATGCGGCCGGCCACCAGGGCAAGGACGGCGGCAGCGGCCGCATCAGGGTCGCCGGGCGCAATCCCGGCCACAGCCTCGGCCAGATCAGGATCACCCCGGCCAAGCAGGGCCACGACCGAAGCCGAGGCCGTGGCCGCGCCGCCGGCCGGGCTGTCCAGGGAACAGCTCTGGCCCCGGGCGGCCAGGGACGACAGCCACAGCGCGCCCCCGGCCGTGCGGCCAAGGCCGGACCCGGCACGCACAGCCAGGGGCAGACCGGCCGCACCGGCCGCACCGCTCCCGGACAAGGTGAAAAACGGCGGCAGCACAGCCTCGGCCAGGGCCGGCACCGATCCCGCGCCAAGGCCCAAAAGACCGGGCAGGGCCACTTCCGCCCAACCCGGATGCCAGCCGTTTTCCCCGGCCAGGGCCAGGGGTAGCGGCAGCGGACAAAGGCCAAGCGGCCGCCAGGAACCGGCGGCAGCCAGACCCGGCACAGGCAACAGCAGGCCGGCGGCCTGGGTGGTGACGCCGCAGGTGCCGGTGCCTGCCGCCCCGGCGGCCAGGGCGATCAGCCCGGCAGCGGCCACGGCCTCGTCCGGGACCGGCTCCAGAAACAACAGATAGTCGTCAAGGCTTGGCATGGGGCCTCCCCGGCCGGGCCGGTTCCGGCACAAACCGCCAGCGCAGTCCGGCAAAGGGCGCAGGGATGGGCCGGTCCGGCCGGGCCGCTGCGGCCGGCACGAAAAGGCCATCGCCGGCCGCCGGCTGCGTCACCAGGGCCGGGACCGGAGTATCGACATGTTCCATAGCGGACCCTCGTTGTTGTTTCCCGGCCAGATCAGGCCGCAACACCGTAAAAGATGAGCTCGGTAATGTTGTAAAAGCCCTTCTTGTCGGGTTTAAAACCCGTCACCACCAGCCGATAGCTGCGGTAGAAATGATCGTTTGGGATATCCAGGCGATCGGACAGAAAAACGCCGTCCTGCCACCACGACGATTCCTCGTCGTAAAAGGGGCTTCGGGTGGCCACACGCATTCCGGCAAAGTCGGCCGCGGCAAACAGCGTGGTCCACTCGCTCCCGTCGTTTGAGGCCTGGAGCAGAAAATCCGTGGGATAGGCGCAGGGCCCGTATCCAAAGGGACAATACGTGCCGTTGACCAGCCCCGAGGAAAACTGGAAGCCGGTGACCCGCACCGGATCGACAAAGTGCACGCCCACATATTCCGGGGCGGCGTTTCGCGGCTCAGGCGACCAGCAGCCGTTTCGCCCGTCGCCGTTGCCCACATAGAAATTGCGCACTTCTTCGGGACCGGGGACGCCGTTTGTGGAGTAAAATACCTCCCCCTGGGCCATAACCAGGACGTCGGCATTATCCGCCACATGGCCAAAAGCATCCCGGAAACGGTGCACCAGGAGCAGATCGCGGTAAAAAACGGTCTGGGCCGGATCAGGGACCACAGTGGCCACGTCCTGGCCGGTCTGGTAGTAGACCACGGAGCTTGTCATGGGGCCGTCCTCGGCTTGCGCTTGCAACAAGCGGCACTTTTTTATAAATAAAACTGTTATTTAAGCCTGTTGCGCCGACAAAGGCTGTGGCTGTCCTTGCCGTTCGCCACCCTAGGCTTGGAGGGAGAGGTCGCCGCCGAGTTGGAGATGACCGGACACAATGCGCCCGCCCGGCGGCACGGAACCGGCGAACCAGGCGACGCGCACCCGATTGTTGTCATCGGCGTCCTGGAGCCACACGGCATCAGGTGTCTGCGGCGGCACGGACAGGTCTCTGGCAACCGGAACCAGGGTGTTCCAGATATCCACGGTTTCAAAGGCGCGGCAGACGCCGGAGGCTTCCACCCGCATTCCCTTGACCACGGCCAGGGTGAAAAAGGCCGCAGCGGCATCGGCTGCATAGAACCGGCCATAGCCGTAATGGGAGATTTTGAGGTTAAAGACGTCATCGCACCCGGTGTCGGCGTAGATGATCTCCGTGGTCGGCAGCACCGCGCCAACAGCCAATTCACCGAAGGTCTGGCCGCTTTTCGGGGTCTGGGCCAGGGTGACCCGGCTGCCGAAGGAATAGGGCGTGCTGCGGGCCTCGGAAAAGGCCCGGCCGCACACCACCGCAATGCGGGCCGGAAACCCTGCAAAGCGGCAGGGCAGCGACTGCGGATACATCTCGGACATGGCCTTTCCTTGCGGGCGCGCGCCCTCGGTTGACGGTTTTATCGGGGCCGGGATCATTCCCGGCCCCCTGTCATCAGAGCAACGGTGGTTCCCGCCATGCTCAAGAAGCAACTTTCGCGTCTCGACTCGGCAACGCACCCGGTCCAATCAAACGAACCCCAGGTGGGATTCCAAAGGGCTCAGCCCTTTGGCCGCCGGAGGCATTCTTCCTCTTTATTTTTCTTCTTCTCTCTCTCCCCCCTTTAACTCGCCGGCATGGTGACCACGAAGCTGTCGATGGTGGTGGTGGCACCGGCGGTGATGGCCGTGCTCGACATGTTAAGCTGGGCGCCGGAGGTGGACACCGAGCCGTCGAACCGGGCGTGGCCGGCATCGGCTCCGGCGGTGCGGTCATTGGCATAGAACCGGAACCAGCCGGCCGTACCCGAGGCGGTGGCCGCGCCGGACCAGACTTCGCCCGAGGCCTTGGCGCAGGCTCCGGCCGAGGGAGCGGCGAAGTTCAAGCCATTGGTCGGCGCGCCCGGGGTGAAGGCCCCGGAGGAGACGGTGATTTCCAAAAGCGGACTGGCCCCTTCGCCATCGTCGGCGCTGGCCGGCTGCACCCCCGGGAAAATGCGGATGACGCCGTTTGCCATGATGGAGGTGAAGCTGGCCGTGCCAAGCAGCATGTTGCGAAGGCCGGTGGAAAGACGCAGAGCCATGAAATCTCCTTGGGCAAAAGGTTGTCGCCGTGTGGCGTTTACGGATTTGCAAACAGCAGGTAGCGGCCGCGGGTGGCCACGGCAGCCACCCGGCTGGCGGCCGGGATGGGGGCGGCCGCGACACGCCTGACCCGCCCGCCGGGCAGCCCCAGATGGATGCCGTCGGTTGCGGCCCAGACAGCGGCGTCGCCGTCCAGGCCGCTGCCGGCCACGGCGTCGTGGCGGCCGGCCGGCAGCAGCGCCAGGCTGCCCGGCAGGGGCGCGGCCCGGGCCACCCGGACAAAGGTCATCTTTTTCGGATCGGTCCCGGCCACATGGACCACGCCGGCGTCGTCGCCGACGAAAAGGCCGCCGCCAACCGGGGCCAGCATCCGGATGCGTCCGACAAAGGGCGGCAAAAAGCCGCCCAGGCCGTCCACCCAGTCCAAAAGCCCGGCCCCTTCGGTGAAGTGGACGCAATTTCCCACCGCAATCCAGATGCGCCCGGCATGGTAGGCCAGGGCGTGTCCGACCGGCGGCGGTCCATAGCGGCCGATACGGTCCGGGCCGTGGTAGCGCTCCCCGGCCCAGGCCTCGGCAACTCCCTGGCGGATGCGGCCGATTTCGCAGCCGTTGGCGAAGAAGACGTCCCCGCCTACCGCGACAAAGGCCATGGGTGCGCCCGGAGTCAGGCCGCCGCGCAGAAGCGCCGGTTCGCCCTGGCCGGGAATGTGGTACAGCCCGTCGCAGCACACGCCGTAGAGTTCGGCTCCATCGGAAAAGAGATCCGAAAAGCCGTACCCGGCCAGGCGGGTGAGGCCCGGCCGGCGCACCACGCGACCGGCCACCACATCCACGTTGACGGCCTCGGCCAGTTCGTACCGGCCGGTTTCCGGGTCGCAGACCAAGCCCTGGAGCGCCGCCGACGCGCCAAGTCCCAGGCAGGTTGTCAGGCGAAGCGCCCGGCTCACGGCCAATCCCCCCCGAAGCCGTAAGGATCGTTAGCGCTTGGCACGTCCACAGGTTCGGTCTGTTGCGGCCCGTACAAGGCGGCCAGTTCGGCCAATAGCGCCTCGTAGCGCCGGCCAAAGGCCAGGGTCTGGACCTTGTTGCCGTCGGCCCCCTCCTCCAGGCGCTCGAAAAGCTCCCGGCAGGCAAAGGCGACCAGCAGCGGTCCGGCCAGATGGGGCGGCAGTCCCTCGGGTTTGTCGCCCGCCCCGGCCAGGGGTTGGGGCAACCGGTAATAGTCGATCTCAATGCCAACGCCCTCCCGGGGCACGGGCCGGACATGAAGCCGACCGCCGGCCACTGCGCCAAAGCGCACCCGGCCGGGGGAGTCATGCGGCCAAAGCCGCCTCAGGGCGGCCAGATCCGGGGCCAACCGGACCCGGCCGCCGGCGGGGAGGAGGAAGGCAGAGACAGGTCCGTGCATCAAATCCGCCGGCAGGGCCGCATCGGCCTGCCCCGGTTCCAGGCTGATCCTGGCCCGGGTGGCCAGATCCGGCAGGCGCGCGGCCCCGGCGGCTGCGTACAGGCCGCGTCCGAGCGCCCGGACGATATCTTCCTCGGACACGCCCGGATCGCCGATGATGCCGGCCACTTCAGCCGTGAGACTGGCCAGGGTGTCGGGCAATGCGCGGCGAAGCCCCTCGGTGTTGGCCCGGGGCAGGGAGATTGCGGCCAAAGCCATGTGTTGCTCCGTGAGGTTTGCCGGTTGGGGCTAATCGATGGTCAGCAGACAGGGCTGGTGCTTGCCGTCGGCAAAGGCGGCGGCAAAGGCCACGCCGGCCACGGGCTGGTCCACATCCAAGGTGGCGTTCATGGCGGCCAGGCTCCCGGGCGCGGCTCCGGGCACGAGCATGGAGCCGACGGCGGCGGTGCCGGCGGCCAGGCAACAGCCGACACCGCCGGTCTGGGCAAAGAAGTAATGCCCGGCCGGCACGTCGCAGGTGGCCACGCCGGCCGGCAGATTCTCCTCGGTGGCCGAAGCGGCGACCCCGCACCAGGGCGAGGGAATGAGCGACACGCGGGAATCGGTGGTCAGCGCCGCCCGCACCGGCTCGGCCAGGGTGCAGATGACCGTGCCGCCGGCCGGGCAAGCGGTGTTGGAGAGGATGCGATACTGCCGGCCCTGGCCGTCGCTGTCGGCCACCTGCAGGTAGCCGTCCTCATAGGCGTTTTCAGCCACGGGACTGGCGCCGACGGTCACCTGGACCACGCGCTCGCCAACCGAGGCCGGGGTGGCCGGCCGGTTGACGTGCTGGGCCTCGGCCACCGGGGCCAGGGCCAGAGAACCGGCGTCGATGCTGGCGGAAGCGGCCTTGGCATAGCGGAACTTGCGCCCGTCGGCAGTGATGCGCAGGGCACCGATGGCTTCACGTTTGGCCGGCGAGGTTTCGCCCACGTCCTGGGTGAAGGAGAGCTTCATGGGTTGGGCCATTTTTTCCTCCGAAGTGTTGTCGTTAAGCGGGCTAGGACAGGTTGGCGTGGCAGGCGTGGGCCTTTCTGTTGGAGCAGATCAGGTTGCCGTGCCACAGGATCTTCATGGCCCGTCCGGCCGGACCGGCCAGATCGACCCAGGGCTGGCGGGCGAAAAAGCCGTTTTGGTGGATGGCAAAACCCAGGTGGTTGGTGTTGACGGCAAAGACGTGTCCGGCCGGGCAGTAATCGTCGGCGGCCAGGACCATGCCTTCGTAAACCAGATGGGCAAAGCCGGCCTGGGCCACGCCGTCGTCGGTGACAAAGCGCTGCTGCACCTGGAGGATGCGCGAAACCTTGTTGTAGAGCGACTCGGTGGTCACGGCCACGTTGGGCTTGCCGTCGCGGCCGTCGGACACCTTGGCGGCGCTGCGCAGGGTTTGCAGCACCTCAAGGCTCATGGGCTCGGCCGCGTCGATGGTCACGCCCTTCCAGGGCTTGGTGCCGTCGGCCGCCACCAGATCGTTCTCGGCGATGCCGCCGTAGGGCTTGTCGCCGTCGCTGCCGGTCAGGGCGCGAAGGCCGGTCAGGGTCGGGGCCTCGTCGCCGGCAGCGGAATAGAGCGTGGCGGCCAGCCAGCCGGAGCAGGTGCGCTGGGCGGTCTCGATCTTCTGGGTGACGAACTGGACCACGGCATAGTCGCCGGCCGCCGCCACCTCGTCGGTCAGGTAGACGGTGGCGTTGCCGTAGGCGTGCTTCCAGTTGAAGGCCGCGGCATTGATGGTCACCCGGTCGTCGCTGGAGAGCGTGTCGGCCCGGGTGAAAAAGCCGCCTTCGGCATCGGAATAGGACAGGGGCACGCGGATTTTTTCACCGCCGCCCGGCCGCTCGAACAGCCCGGCCTGCCGGTTCATGAGGAGGTCCAGGAGAAAAGAGTTGCGGAAATAGATGTCCACGGCCCGGCCGCCGGCAGCGGCGAAGTAATCACTGGTGATGGACTCGATTTCGGTAAGCGAAAGGGACATGCGGTATCCTCCTCTGGTTTACAGGCCGGCGTCGCGGCGACGAGCGGCCATGCGGGCAGCCAGGACGGCGTTTATGCCGCCGAATTTCTCCGGCGCGGCCAGGTCGGCATCCACACCGGCCGTGCGGGCCTGGGCGGTTGCGGACGACGATGCGCCAAGGGCGGCGGCCAGACGCTTGGAACGCACCCGTTCGATGGTGCGGGCCTCGGCCTCGGTTTCGGCTTCGGCCCGGGCCTTGGCCAATTCCCCGGCAGCGGCCTCCCGCTCGACGGACAGATGGTGGGCGTAGTAGGCGCCCACGTCGTCGAGCAGCGGATTGTCCCGCCGCTGAGCGGCCAAAGCGCCGTTCCCCGCCAGTTCCCGGAAATCGGGATGGCGCAGGGCAAACTGTTCGGCCAGTTCGGCCCGCTCGGCCTCCTGGCGTCTGGCCGAAACCGCGTCGAGACGGGCCTCGACCAGATCATCCAGGCGTTTTTCCAGGTCGACAAACACCGACTCCAGGCCGGCGATGCCGGGGTCCCCGGCCGGGACGCTCCCGGATTTGACAGTGGCTTCGGATTCCATGGCCTCCCCTTGCAGGCTGTTGGTTGACGCAAAAAGCCCGGTGCGCGCTTGCGTACCGGGCCTTGTCGCGGACACTCGATGCGGGCCGGCTACGGCATGAGATAGCTCCCCTCCCGCAGCAGGGTTTCAAAGCGCGCTGCCGTGGCGGGATAATCGGCGTTGCGATCGGTCAGCGCCTTTTGGCCGGTACGGCCCAGGCGGCAAAGCATCCGTTCCAGGTCGGCCAGGGCAATGGCGGCATCGGCAGCCGGCCGGGCATGGTAAAACTCCCTGGGCAAGGCCCCGCCCCGGGCCAGTTCACAGCGGCGGCGGCGATACCAGCCATACGCGTCGGCAGCTCCGTGAAAGCGCATAAGAGAGCCTCCGGCGGCCGGGGGGATGATCCCCCCCGGACCCCTGCAAAGGGGAAAATTTGTAACGAGTTGCGGCAGACACTACACTCTGCCCCCGTACCCCATTGTCTTCCATGAGGGATTCCAAAGGGGTCACCCCTTTGGCCGCCGGAGGCACTCTTTGTCTCAATATATCTTGCTGTTATGCACAACCGCGTCGGGCCTTGAAGCGTTCCAGGACTTCGCGGCCAACGGCCGGGGCCGTCGTTGCCCGGGGCCGGCCTTCGCCGTCTTCCAGGGGCCGGATGCCCTCACCGCGCATCCAGCGACGGTAGTTGGCCCGGCTGGGGTCGGCCAGAAAGGCCCGGACATGGGGTTTGTCCGAATCCTTCTCGACCACGGCGGCAACCGAGCCGATCCAGTCGCCATCGGCCCGGTAGCCCCGACCGACAGAAAGGAGCCGTTTGGCCGAGCCGCCGCAGGGGCAAATCCCTTCCCCGGCGTCCATGGCGGCCATGGCTTCAAACATCCGGCCGCACACGCGGCAGGTAAAATCATAGAGTGGCATGGCATTCCCTCGGTGCTTGGTGTTTGGCCGTGGCGGCCTGACTCTGCCAACCAGCCCTTTCGCCAAAATAATTGCGACCTACGCTTCTTGGGCGTGTCCTCTCCCCCCTTTCCCCGCCAAGGGGGTCCGGGGGGGATTATCGCCCCCCGGCAGGGGAGCTCGAGGCGGCAGCGCCCCCTCGATTTGCCTCCGGCTCCATGCGCCCAAGCACGGCGGCGCGGCTGTTCCAGTCGAGCTTTTCCAGCAGATCCTGGCGGTCGATGGCCCCCATTTCGTACAGGGCCAGGGCTTCCTCGCGCTGCTGCACCCTTGAGACGGGCATGGTGGAACCGGAAACGACGGTGAGACGGGCCGGGACGCGGCAGTTGTGCCCGTAGACCGGCTCCACGGTCACGGAGCCGTTCTCGGCAAAGGTGATCCAGCGTTCCTCGGTGTACCAGTTTTGCATGTGGCTTAAAAACATCCGGCCGCGTTCGCGCACCAGCCTGGAGTAATTGCGAATCTTGCCGCGAAGCAGGGTCGCTGCCTGTTCGATGAGCGCCGCGATGGCCTTGTAGGCCACGACCGGATGGTCCGGGGCGGCGGCGCGCTCCAGTTCGCCGATGCCGGCGAGCTGGCTGAACAGTTCCCGGTAGATGCCAAGCACGCTTTCGATGTCCTTGGTGTTGTTGGCAAATTCCAGATACCGGATGCCCTGGGCGGCGGCCATGGAGGTCGGGTTGACGATGCCCTGGCGGTTGGTGAAGGCGGCATTGGCCACCCCGGAATCCCGGGGATTGATGATCTTGGGCCGGGCGCAACGATCCTTGTGATAGGTGAGCTGGGACAGGCACTTGTTGATCTCGAGCTGGAGCTCGGCCAACTGCTCGAAGTCGGACGCCCCCCACAGGCTGGCCGGGTCGGTCAGGGAATTGGCCAGGGCAAAGGGAAAGCGGTCATAGAGGTAGCTGGCCATGGCCTGTCCCGGGGTCAGGGCCGGGTTGATGGACGGATTGGGCCGGTCGGACAGGACCAGGGTGCCGGGACCGGCCACGGTGACGCAGCGGATAAAGCCCGGATAGAGCGGACCGGCCTCGGTCATGGTGTAGTCGCGTACCCAACACTCGCACACAAGGGTCGTATCCTGGCCAAACCCGTCCCCCTGGCCGGCCCCGGCCAGGGTCCGGACCAGTTCGCCAAAGCGGGCGAAAAGGCCCTGGCGACGGCCGTCGCCGAGCATGATCTCCCGGCGGCCGTCGCCGAGATCGGCCAGCATGTCGGCATCGCTTCTGAGTTTTCCGGCCGCCTCGGGCCAGCGCCTGGCGGCCTGGCGCAGGCTCATGGGGGCGAAATGGAGCACGGCCTCGGCTTCCTGGAGGTCCAGGCAGTTGGTCGGGTAGACGCCAAAGGCAAAGGGATCGACGCTGATCGTGCGCACCTCGCCCAGGCCGTATTCCAGCTCCGGGTCGAAAACGACCTTTTCCACGGCCACGCCATAGGTTTCGCCGTTGATGACCGAGCGCTCGTAGACCGCCTGCTGTTCCTGCTCGTTCCACCACCAGGCAGCGGCGCGCTCAAGGACGGAAAACACTCTCTCGTCCCCGGCCGGCCCCACCCGGCTGACGTTAAACGTCGGGTGGTTGTCGGTGAGCATGTTGACGGTGCGCTGGCGGTGCAGGTGGAGCAGGTTGGCCCCGAGCTGGGGCACGCCGGGCTGGGCCGGCCCCTGCCAGGAACGGTTGCGGCCCAAACGGTAGTAGTGGGTCCAGGCCTCGGTCAAACCCTGGGCGGCCTTGTCGCGCACCACGGTTTCGAGAAGTTCGAAGACGCGGCGGCCGACGAGGTCGGGCCTATCGGCGCTTGGCAGGAGCTGGCTGGCGACGTCGGACATCAGTTCCCCCGTTTGGCGGACGTGTGTTTGGCGTGGGCGGCAGCGGGCCGGGGCAGGGTCCATTCGCCGGCATCGGTGGCCAGGCTCCCCTGTCCGGCCGGATCGTAGCCCTGGGGATGATGCCGGCAGTGGGGACAACGCATCTCCTCCCAGGCCGTGCCGGGAGCAAAGGGCGGCGCAAACCCCGGCGCGAGCGGTCCGAACATGGCGCTTGCAAACGGCAGGTTCAGGCGGGCGGGGTCAAAGACGGCAATGTCGGCGTGGCAGAGTCGGCAGCGCAGGATCATGTTCGGGTCTCCTTTCGCGGCGGTCGTTCCCGCCGCCCTCAAGACCCATAAGTCCACGAATAGCGGCCCCAAACCAGCCAGTTTCTGTCACGATGTGGCGATTTCCGTCCGGGATGGAGGAAATCTTTCCGGGAAACCCCGGCGCGGGCTTATTTCCATTGAGCCCTAAATCGCTTTGGGTTAATGGTATTTGAATTCTAATTTTGCCTCGGAGGAGACACCCTATGCTTGGCATGGAAAAGAAAGTCCGGGCTATGTACGGAGACGACGTCGAGAGCAAGGTCAACAACCCCATTGTCGCGGAGCGGGAAACCGCCAATTCGGCCCGTGCCGGCCTTGTCATCGGCCTTTTGGCCATTATTCTGGCTTTGGGCGTGTACGTGGCCCTGGACGCCAAGATGAGCACGGTTGTCCAGTCTGTGGCCGACATGCCGGCCAAGGTCGCGGCCCTGGACGCCAAGGTCACGGCGATTGAAGGGCTGCCGGCCAAGATTCGCAAACAGATGGTGGCCGATCGTCTGGCGGAAATGGCCGCCACGGCCGACGCGCTGACCGCCGGACTGGATGCCGAGGCCCACAAGGCCGCCATGGCCAAGATTTCGGACCTGGCCAAGCAGCTCAAGGCCGACGTGACCAAGTAACGCGGCGCACAAGGAGAAGGATCATGGGCGACTTCATGCTGGGCGTTTCCGACGGGTACCATTCCATCGCGTTTGCCGACGGCCTGGAGCCGGCCAGCCGGCGTCCCTTCTCCATCACCTCAGCCTCGGCCCTGCAAACGCAGGAGGCGGATGTGCCCAAAGCCGATCCGGCCCTGGCCGAGATCCGCACCGGCCGTCTCACCGACGTGGCGACCTAAAAAGCCTTCCTGTTCACCAAAAAAAATCGGCCGCAGT
>NZ_MLBG01000112.1 GCF_001936595.1 Desulfovibrio sp. DV | reverse complement strand
CGCCAGGGCGCGGCCCGGCTGGGGGCGGTGCTGCCCAAGGCCGGGGACCAGGCCGACGTGGCCGCCTATTACCAGGGTCTTGGCTTGTATCTGGCCGGCGACGCCCCGGCCGCCCTGGCGGCCCTGGACGGCCTAAGCGCCCGGGCGGCCAATTCCTTTCTGGGCCGCGACGCCCTGTATCTGGCCCTGGAAAGCGCGGCCCGGGCCGGCCGCCACGACCGGACCCTGGCTTTGGCCGAAAGCTGGCTCACCGACGCCGAACCGTCCCTTGCCCCGGAGGTCTGGCTGCGGGCGGCCGTGGCTGCGGCCAATCTGGGGGAGCGCCAGAAGGCCCAGGATTATCTGCGCCATCTGGCCCTGACTTTTCCGGTTTCCAAATCCGCCGCTTCCGGCATTGCCCTGGCCCGGCGGCTGTTGGCCGAACCCGGCGGAGCCGGCGGCTTTGATCCCGATGCCCCGGACACGGTGCTGCTGTTGGCCGAGGGGCTGGTGGAAAAGGGCGGGGCCGAGGCGGCGCTGACGCTGCTTGCCCCCCGCGCCGGCTGGACCCCGGCCCAGGCCGCCCGGGCCGACTATGTCCGGGGCAAGGCCCACTACCGCCTGCGCCGGCCCAAGGCCGCTTTCGACGCCTTTGCCAAGGCCATTGCCGTTGATCCGGCCGGTTCGCTGGCCGGCTGGGCCCGTTACCATCAGGCCCGCTGCCTGTGGCGGTCCCTTGAGCCGGAGGATGGCCGGCGCATGGAGGCGCTCCTTCGCGAAGTGCTGGCTGCGCCCGGCCGCGATGATCCCCTGCGCGAGGCTGCGGCCCGGCATCTGGCCCTGCTTTTGGCCGAACGGGGCCGCTTTGCCGAGGCCCTGGAGGCGGCCGGACGGTTGCAGGGGCTGGCTGTCGGCCCGGATCTGGCCGCCCAGGGAGCCACGCTCACGGCGCTTTTGCGCTACGTCACCGGGGATTTTGCCGGGGCCGAAGTCGATCTGGCCGCCTTTGCCGGGCGGTTTCCCGAGGATGACTGGGCCGACGGGGCCCGCTATTGGCGCGGCCGGGCCCTGGCCGGGCTGGGACGCGCTCAGGAGGCGGCCGCGATCTGGATGGAGGTGGCTGCGGCCCGGCCCAACACCTATTACGGCGGCCGGGCTGCGGCTGCCCTGGCCGGGGCCGGGGATGTGGGGGAGCGGATGGTGGCCTCGTCGCCGACCAAGCCGCCGCGTTGTCCGGACGCGGCGGCCCCGCCGTCGCCGGCTGTGACGGCCACGCTCGGCAAGGCCTATGCCCTGGCCGACGCCGGGTTGCCGGCCCTGGCCGAGATGGTGCTGGAATTTTGCCGCCAAGGCCGCCCCGGACCGGGCCGATCTGGCCATGGCCCATATCCACGCCGCCATGGAGGCCGGACGGCGCACGGCAGCCATGCGCACGGCCTGGCGCACCTTCGGGGCCTGCCTGCTGCGCGGCACGCCGGCCGAGTTGGGGCCGCTGCGCGACGCCCTCTATCCCCGGGCCTACGCCGGCGAGGTGACGGCTGCCCTGGCCGGCTCGGGCATCGACCCCGACATCATCTATTCGCTTATTCGCCAGGAGAGTTTTTTCGATCCCAAGGCCGTGTCCGGGGCCGGGGCGGTGGGGCTTATGCAGCTCATGCCGGAGACGGCCAAGACTGTGGGCAAAAAAATCGGCATCCGGCCCGACCGGGCGGATCTGTTTAGTCCGGTGGTCAACATCCGGCTCGGGGTGGCGTTTTTCCGGGAACGGCTGGCCGAGGAGGGGACTTTGGCGGCGACGCTGGCCTCCTACAATGCCGGGCAAAACCGGGTGGCCATATGGAACGCCGGGTTCGGGCGGCTTGGCGAGGAGCTTTTTACGGAGTTTATCCCCTACACCGAGACCCGGGACTATGTGCGCCGCATCACCACCAACGCCATGCTTTACCGGAGGCTTTATCCCTCCGGGAAATGAGGCAGGAGGCCTTCATGCGCGTCAGGCGCAGACGGCGTTGGCCACGACCGACCGGAGATGACGACAGAGCGCTCAGCATCCCGTCTAAAAACTTTTCCCATTGCAGGGGTCCGGGGGGATCATCCCCCCGGCCGCCGGAGGCTCTTTTTTCCTACAACTCCCCACCGCCGGCAGAGAGTTCTTCCAGGGAAAAGAGGCGGTCGGCGTCCAGGACGATGGTGAACGTGCCATCGAGTCGGGCCAGCCCGCGCACGAAGCGGGTGGGCACGGCCAATCCCATGTCCGGGGGCGGGGCGATGTCGGCGTCGGCGATTTCCACCACCTCGTGGACGGCGTGGGCCAGGGCGGCCACGGCCAGGGTGTCGCCGTCGTAGTCGCGTTCGACGATGATCAGGCAGGTGGGATCCTTCGAGCCGGACTCCAGTTCGAGTTTGCGGCCCAGATCCACCACAGTTGCAGCATTGCCGCGCAGGTTGACCACGCCGCGCAGATATTCCGGGGCCAGGGGCACCACGGTCACCGTGGGCATGTCCAGGACTTCGGACACGAGCAGCGAGGGCAGGGCGAAGTGTTCGCCGCACAAAGTAAAGGTCAGGTATTGGCGGGTGGCGTCGTCGGCCATGGAGGGTGCCTCCGGTTCTGGCGATCTCACCTGAGCATACGGCAGCCGGGCCTTGCCGGCAACTGCCCGTTTCCATTGGCGATGCCGCAAGCGTTGACAAGACTGCCGTCCGGGCATACACACCCCCTCAAACCATGGAACCTTTTGAGGAAATAATGGACGAGCCGTACAGTAGTAGTCGCTTTTCCCCGCACGTTTATCCGCTGACCGTTACGCGATAACGCTTCCTGCCGCTTTACGCGCCGCTGCCGCCCCATCCGGGCGCGCCAGGGTCGCCGCCGGCAGGCGGCGGCACAAGGAGGCGCCAGATGAACACGTTTTTCATCGGGTCTGAACATTTCGCCTCAGGGCTTTCCCCCCGTGCCGGCATCCGGCTCGGGGCGGCCGTACTTTTCCCTGTCTCGCGCCGGCTGTGCGCCGCCACCTCCGGCACAGCCCAGGAACCTCCCTCAGCAAGCCCCCTGCCCTCGTCGTAGGGCCGTGACGCGGCCTTGGCCGCAACGCGTTTTTGGTCCCTTTGCGTCTGGTCGCAGCGGCGGACTTCCTGACGTCCGTCGGTGCAAGCCCTGGCGATTTGCGGGACGGCCCTGTGCCGTGCCTGCTGCCCGGGGGGAGGCTTGGTCATGAACGATCTTTATGTCAGTGCGGTGCTCGGCCGTCCGGTCATCGACCCTTCGGGCGTCGAACTCGGCCGGCTCACCGATCTTGGGCTGGTGCCCGGCAAGACCCTGCCTGTGGTGTCCGGGCTTTTCATCCGCAGCGGCGGCCGGCGGCGCTTTGTGCCCTGGAGCTGCGTCAATCTGTTCACCCCGGTGATTGTCTCGGCCGATCTTTCCGGCCTGTCAGGCGAGGCGGGTGCCTGGGCCGAGGGCGAGGAGACCGGCGATATTGCCGACATCAGGCTTCGCCGCGACATCCTCGACCGCCAGATTGTGGACGTGGACGGGGCCAAGATCGTTCGCGTCAACGATCTCAAGCTGCACGCCCGGGGGGCGAGTCTTTTCATCGAGGCCGTGGATGTGGGCCTTCGCGGCATGGCCCGGCGGCTGGGCCAGCTGCGCTTCTGGAACTGGCTGGCCAAAAGCCTTGGCCTGACCCTGCCCAGCCGGGAGATCGACTGGCGTTTCGTGGCCCAGCTCGATCCCAACGCCGACAAGCTGACCCTGACCGTGGCCCGCGAGCGCTTAACCGACATGCACCCGGCCGACATTGCCGAGATTCTGGCCCAGCTGCCCCACAAGGAGGCCGGCACGGTCATCGGGACCCTTGACCCCGAGACCGTGGGCGAGGCCCTGGGCGAACTCGATCCCGAAGTGGGCGGCCGGGTCATCAGCCAGCTCGATAGCGAAATGGCCTCTGACATCCTCGAAGAGATGGAGCCGGACGAAGCCGCCGACCTGCTGGCCGATCTGCCCGAGGAAAAGGCCCGGGAACTGCTTGGCCTCATGGACGCCGAAGACGCGGAAATGGTCCAGGAACTTCTGGAGCACGAGGAGGATACGGCCGGCGGTCTCATGAACAACATGTTCGCCTTCGTGCCCCCGGCCATGACTGCCGAGGAGGCGCTCAATTACATCCGTCTGGTCGGGGCCGAGATCGAGAACGTCTACTACATCTACGTGATCCGGGCCGACGAAACACCCCTTGGGGTGGTGACGCTCAAGCGTCTGCTCCTGTCCCCACCCAAGACCCCGGTGGCCGAGATCATGACCGTGGGCCTCAAAGCCGTCGGCGTCCAGGACGAACCGGCCAAGGTCATGGAGCTCATTTTCAAATATAATCTGCTGGCCGTGCCGGTGCTTGAGGATGGACATATGGTCGGTATCGTGCCGGCAGATGCGGTCATCGAACGATTTTTGCCCGAATCCGTCACCCGTTCGCGGTACGCCGCCCATTAGGCTTTGAGGTCTGCCATGCCGTTTTTCAACAAGTTCTCGCGCAAAAACATCCTGCTCTTTTTCGCCCTGCTCGGCCCCGGCATCATCACCGCCAACGTGGACAACGACGCCGGCGGCATCACCACCTATTCCCTGGCCGGGGCGCGCTACGGCTATTCGCTCCTGTGGATGCTCATTCCCACCACGATCTCCCTGGTGGTCATCCAGGAAATGTGCGCCCGCATGGGCGCGGTGACCGGCAAGGGGCTCTCCGACCTGATCCGCGAGTCCTTTGGGCTGCGCACCACGTTTTACATCATGATCGCGCTGTTTTTGACCAACCTCGGCAACACCATCTCGGAATTTGCCGGTATCGCCGCGGGGCTCGAGCTTTTCGGCGTCACCAAGTACCTGTCCGTGCCCCTGGCCGCGGCCCTGGTCTGGCTGCTCATCGTCAAAGGCTCGTATCGCATCGTGGAGCGGGTCTTTTTAATTGTCTGCGTGGTCTATCTGGTCTACCCGCTGGCCGCGCTTTCGGCCGACGTGCCCTGGGGCGAGGTGGCCCGGGCCGCCGTCACCCCGACCTTTCGGGCCGACGGCGACTATGTGGCCATGATGATAGCCCTTATAGGCACCACCATCGCCCCCTGGATGCAGTTCTACCAGCAGGCGGCCGTGGTCGAGAAGGGCATCACCGCCGAGAACTACGGCTTCACCCGCCTCGACGTCATCATCGGCTGCGTCCTGGCCGTCATCGTGGCCCTTTTTATCGTGGTGGCCTGCGCTGCCTCCATCCACCGCCAGGGGTTGCCCATCGAGACGGCGGCCGACGCGGCCATGGCCCTTGAACCGCTCGTCGGGAAATACGCCTCGTGGCTCTTTGGCGTGGGGCTGATAAACGCGTCACTGTTTGCCGCCGGCATCCTGCCCCTGTCCACGGCCTACTACATCTGCGAGGCCATGGGCTGGGAACTGGGCATCGACAAGGATTTCCGCCGCGCGCCGGAATTCTTCTGGCTGTTCACCATCAGCATCGGCATCGGCGCGGCCACCATTCTCATCCCCGGGATGCCGCTCATGTTCGTCATGTACGTGTCCCAGGTGGTCAACGGCGTGATGCTGCCCTTTGTCCTGATCCTCATGCTGCTTTTGATCAACAACAAGCGGCTCATGGGCAAATTCGTCAACGGCCCGGTCTTTAACGCCGTGGCCTGGGTGACGGTGGTCGGCCTGATCGTCCTGACGGCGCTCATGACCATCGACACCGTGCGCCCGGGAGCCATCAATGCCGTGGTGAAGCTGGTGGCCGGGTAATTTCGTTGAGAAAAGAATTGCAAAGAGGGAAGAATGCCTCCGGCGGCCGGGGCTTTGCCCCGGACCCCACCGGGGGGATGATCCCCCCGGACCCCTCGCACGGGAAAAGGTATTCAAGGGTCGCGGCATCGCCGTTCCCCTTTACCCCTTTGGGGGGTCCGGGGGCTTCAGGCCCCGGCCGCCGGAGCAACGGTGGTTAAGCAACTTTCGCGTCTCGACTTGGCAACGCATCCGGTCCAATCAAACGAACCCCAGGTGGGTTTCCAAAGGGCACTGCCCTTTGGCCGCCGGAGGCACTCTTTCTCTTTCTCTTCTCTCACCTTGTGGCCGGGCGGGCTGACCCCAGGCCAAGGCTCATGGCCATGCCGGTGAAGCTGGCCACCGCCCCGACCAGCAGGAACCCGTCGTAGCCGTAAGCGGCCACGGCCGCGCCGCCGAGAATCGGGCCGAGGAAGCTGCCGCCTTGCAGCGAGAGCATCATGAGGTTGGCATTTAAGCCTTTGAATGCCGGTTCCGACAGCTCGTACATGAAGGCATTGAGCGACGGCGACCCCACCCCCATGCCGCAGCCGAGGAGCACCGCAGCCAGATAGGCCGGTCCCTGGGTCTGGGTGAAAAAGAGCAACAGAAAGGTCGCTCCGGTGACGACATAGCAAAAGCGGATGAGCTGGATTTTCGGCACCACATCGAAGATGCGGTTGGCAAAGACGCGCAGGGCGATCATGCAGCCGGTCTGGATGGAAAAGAAGATGCCCACCCCGGCCAGGCCCCGGGCCTGGAACAGGCTCTTGGCCAGGAAGAAGAGCGACGCAAAACTCAGGTAATACATGGCGTTGACGGCCAGCAGTTGGGCCACCGGCCGCTTGCGGGCGTTTTGCGCCATGGCGGCCAGACTCGGCCGCGTCCCGTGGCTGTGGCCCCGGCCCCGGCTGCGCCGGCCAAGGACCGCCAGGACGATCAGGGCCGGAGCCAGGGCCAGGGCCACCAGGGCATAGCCCTGCGGGTAGCCGAGATGGGCCGGTGAAAGCCAGTCGAAAAGCGGCGGCATGACCGAGTAGGGCAGGAGCATGGCCACGGAATAGACGCCAAAGGCCTGCCCGCTGCGGGTCGGGGGAATGATGGCCACTAAAAGCGTCATGGCCCCGGCCGAAACCAGGGCCACCCCCAGGCCGTTGGCCAGCCGTACGGCGAGCAGTGCCGCCGGTGAGGCGGCCGTCAGATACGCCCCCCCGCAACCAAGCAGCACCACGATGCCGACGGCCGCCGTCCTGGCCGCGTTTTGCGTGGTCAGAAAGGGGCTGACGGTCAGATAGGTGGCCATGGTGGCCAGGGAGGACGCGCCGATTAACAGGCCGCGCCAGGACTGGGGGATGCCAAGGGCCTCGAAATAGACGTAGAGGCTGTAAAAGACGGAAATATTGCAGTAGGACAGAAAGATCAGCAGACAGAGGCTGACGAATTCAAAGGAAAAAAAGCGGGGGTTTTGGGGTGTGCTCATGACCTGCCGCCGTATCGGGCCGGGTTGGACGGTGCTGCGGGAGCCAGCCGGATACGCGGGGCGGGGTGGAGCGTCAAGGTCGATGTTATGACAACAATTTCGAGAAGCAAGTACCTGTCGGCCGCTACCCGGCCGGATTGGCAACCAGCGCCAAGAACCTTTGAAAATTTTCCCCATCAAGGGCGGCCGGGGGGATAATCCCCCCGGCCGCCGGAGCAATGGTGGTTCCCGTCAAGCGCGCACTTCCGGCCTACGCCAGGAACCCATTCAAATAAAACCTTTGCAGGGGTCCGGGGGGATCATCCCCCGGCCGCCAAGGCTATTCGTCTTCTCTCTCCCGGCTACTTGCTCGGTTGGGCCGTGGCCGTGATGTTGGGATAGGCCGGGGGCAGGTCGGTGGCCACGGTCTGGATGTGTCCGCCGGCCGCAGCCAGGGCCTGTCCCAGGTCCACATAGCGCCAGTTCCTGTCGGCGGCCGTGTGGTAGTAGTAGCGGCCCCGGACCGTGTCGGCCGCGGCGGTCCACTGGGTGACGTCGTACACGACCTCGGACGCATCTTTTTCGCGGACCGCGCCCTTGGGAATGTCCACGTTGCCGATGATGGTCATGGCGAGACCCAGGCCGGCATCCGGGCCGGTTACGGGCAGGGCGGACTGGGTCAGCGCCACCATGCGCACGAAGCGGCTGGGCGGGGTGAAGTCGCCGGGCAGCCCGAGCATGCCTGAACCCTGGCCGGTCTGGCGCACGACGTAGCCGGCCAGATCCAGGGCCGGGACGTTTACGGCCGAGAGATTGACCGTGTTGCTTAAATACGTGAGCATCCAGGTGAAATCCGGGGAGTTGGTCAGCACGCCAATCGGGTTCTCATGGATGTTGAGCTTGCCGTCGACATATTCCAGGACAATGCTGGCCCCGGTGGCGTCGTGGACGGTAAAGTGCAGGGGCAGGGGGCCGGCAGCCACGCCGTTTAAGGTGGTCGGGCCCTGGCACACGCGCACCTTGGCGATGTCGCGGCGCACGTCGGCTACGGTTGCGCACTGGGAGAGCAGCCAGTTGACCACTTCGAACTGGGCAATGGTGTTGCCGGCGGTATCGGGCGAAAACGGCTCGTACCCGGCATAGCCCGGGAAGAGCAGGCCGCCGACCACCAGACCCTTTTCGTTCATGCCGTCGCTTAAGTTGTTGATGCCAAGGGCGTTCATGCCGACGAAGCCGTATTTGGCGGTAAAGGCCAGGCCCTTGGATGCGCCGTCGGGCAGGGTGCCGACGAAGGCCGTGCCTTTGGGGATGATGGCCACCTTGGAGCCGAGGTCCTGGCCGTATTCCATGGTCCGGGCGTAAAAAACCCCGCCGTCCGTGGTTTTTATGCGGATGCTGGTGCAGGCGTCGGCCGAGGGAGCCGGAGCGAACAGGGCCACGAGCAGGGCGGCTGCGGCGAGGCGGCGCAGAAGCGACATGGCGGAATCCTTTGCCGTACGGGCGGGATTAAACGGTTGGGACGAGCGGGAAACCGGACACTGGACACGAAAGGATGGTTGCCAAGTGTATACGCAAAAGGGTCAGGCCGGTCCAGGGGAGGCAGGAAACAGCATTTTGCCGTCCGTCCGGGGCCACCCCCGCATTGACCCCGCCCCCTTTGGAACGCTAAGGATTTCCTGCGGCCATCCCGGCCCGTAGGCCATTTGGCCCCAAGGAGGCTTTTCATGCTACGACATCTCGCCGTCGCCGCCGCGCTGTCCCTGGCCGCCCTGGCTACGGGCTGCGGCAGTATCGGAGCCACGGCTGACAATGTGCCGCAATCGGCTGTCGATGCCGACTACAGCCAGTGCCAATCCCGGGCCTTCGTCTCCACGGCGCTTATCAAAAACGCCGGCGAAGCCGAAGACCGCCAGCAGGAAATTATTGACGAATGCATGAAAGAAAAGGGGTATAACGCCAAATGACCCCCCCGGAAAAACGCTCGCTGGAACCCAAGTCCGTTTCCGCCAGCCTCGTGGTCATGCCCCAGCGCATGTTGCCGTCCGACGCCAACCCCGCCGGCAACGTCCACGGCGGCGTCATCCTCAAATATATCGACACCGCCGGCGGCATCTGCGCCATACGCCATGCCCGCTCGGCCGTGGTCACCGCCTCCATCGACCGCATGGATTTCTTGAAACCCGCCTATATCGGCGAGGTTGTCACCTTCATGGCCGCCGTCAACCTCGTGGGCGCGACCTCCATGGAAGTGGGCGTGCGGGTGGAGTGTGAAAATCCCATCACCGGCGAGACCCGCCACGCCGGTTCGGCCTACCTGACCTACGTGGCTCTGGACGCCGAACGCCGGCCCCAGGCCGTGCCGCCGCTGATCCTTGAGACGGAGTCCGACCGCCGCCGCAACCGCGAGGCCGCAGCGCGGCGCGAAGCCCGGCTCCAGGAACGTCGCCGCGAACGTGATTCCCAACTGCAACATCAGTCTGAAAACCCTTAACCGAGGTGCGACGTGGCCGAAACTATTGACGATTTGACTGTGAATTACGAGGAAGACGGCGTCGAGCTGACCAAGGAGCTCGACAAGGTCATCCTCACCCGCGGGGCCTGGACCACCATCATTTTCCGCTTTGTCCAGTGGGACCCCAAAAAGGATGCCTACAGTCCCGACCGCTACGCCATTCGCCGGTATAAAAAATCCGGCGACACCTATCGCGTGCAGTCCAAATTTGCCATCTCCAGCCGGGACCAGGCGCAGAAGATCGTTGCTGCCCTGTCCCGCTGGACCGAAGCCCCGGAGGGCGAAGCGTGAGCGATACCGTCACTATCCGTGCCCTGGCGACCCTGGCCCCCTATGCACCTCCCGGCGGCGTGGCCTCGGTCGGACCCGGTGAAACCGCCGGCGAGCTGGCCGACCGTCTGGGCATCGAAGGCGAGGCCCTGGGTGCCGTGCTTATAAACGGCAACCCCGCCACCCTGGAAACCCCGCTTTCCCCGGGCGATGTCGTGTCCTTCGTGCCGCCCATCACCGGGGGCTGAACCAGGACGGCAAGCCATGCCCGACACCGCTCTTCTTGCCGCCCTGCGGACTGCCAGTTGTGAGCGGCCCTATCCCGACGGCCGCGCCGGTCGGTTTCTCGACGCCGCGGCTGTGGCCGGGCTGGCCCGGGACTTTGCCCTGGCCCCGCGCCGGGTGGAGATCGCGGCCCTTGATTCCGGCATCTGCCCCCTGCGCTACGCCCGCAATCTCACGGCGTTCTCCATGGCCGAACAGGCCCGGCTTTTGGCCTCCAAGGCGGCCCTGGTCGGCCTTGGCGGCCTGGGCGGCGGGTTGCTGGAAAATCTCGTGCGGGCCGGGGTGGGGGTGATCCACGCCGCTGACGGCGACGTGTTCGAGGAAAGCAATCTGAACCGCCAACTGCTCTCCCGTCTGGACGCCCTTGGCCGGCCCAAGGCCGCCCTTGCCGCCGAGCGGGCCGCAGCCGTCAACCCGTCCGTGGAATTTGTGGCCCAGGCGGCCTTTCTCGACCGGGCCGGCATGGACGCGCTTCTGGACGGCGCCCAGGTGGCTGTGGATGCCCTGGGCGGGCTGGCCGACCGGCCGGCCCTGGTCGCCGCTGCCGCCGGGTTGGGCATTGCGCTGGTGACCGGGGCCGTGGCCGGCTACACCGCCATCGTGGCCACGGTGCTGCCGGGCGGTCCTTCCCCGGCCGACCTGTTTGGCGGGAGCGGCGGCACGGCAGCCGAGGACGTGCTGGGCTGTCCGTCGCCGGCGGTCATGGCTGTGGCCGCCCTGCAGGCCTCCGAGGCCATCCGCCTGCTGGCCGGTCGGAAGCCGGCCCTGGCCGGCAAGGCGCTCATCATCGACCTTGAAACCATGCGCTTTGACACCATCGTATTGGAGCCCGGACCGTCGCCGGGCAAGGCAGGGTGACAAGGGGGCCGTGGACGCGATATAAGGACACAAGGCGTGCCCGGTGCGCCAAATCCTCAAGGAAGCGTCATGACTCTCAAAGCGGATTCCTGCTATCTGGCCACCCCCCTCCAGCTCATGGGCTGCGATCCCCGTGAGCGAATGCAAAATATCATCGGCTCCGCCCCGGAAGCCGTGCGGGTGGCCATCACCGATCTCATGCTCTCCATCAAGACCTCCCTGGACGTCCTGCCCATGATGCCGGCCCTTGGCGACCCTGACCGGCCGGTGTCGGACTGGGAGTCGCTTTTGACTTCGCTGACCGCCTTTCGCCGCGAACTCGACGTGCTCAAGGCCTCGAAGATCGAGGGCCTGCGCCGGGCCAACCCGGGTTTTTCCCAGCTCGAGCACCGTTATGGGCTGCTCAAAAAAGCCCACGAAAAAGCCAAGCTCATGCTTGAGATTCTTTACGAACTGATCAATGCCGGCCAGGATTTCCAGACCGCCGCTGAAATTCTTGAGCAAAGCGCCGAAGTGATGCTCAAGGAACTCAAAGGCGACCTGTACGTGTGCCGTCTGCGCGACGAGGACGGCAACTGGGTCAACATCGCGGCCAACACCCACACCGGCCGGGCCACCCCCATTTTCGTCCGGTTCATGGAAGAGACGCTGCCCCACCATCCGGTCATGCTCTCGGTTAACAATCCCAAGACCCTGTTTGTGGTGTCCAACAACCTGCTTGGCCCCGAGCGCGGCGGCGAGTCCATCGACTGCGTGCCCTATCTCGAAGGCTACCGCTGCCGTCTGTCCTTTTTCCTGCGCGAGCCGGCCGGCAAGGCCTTTGGCCTCATGATGCTGTATTCCCGCAAAACCCGGTTTTTCGACCGCTACGAGACCGACTTCCTGGCCGACTGCGCCCGGGTGGTGTCGCTCACCGTCGGACGCCGCCTGGAACTGGGCCGCGACACCCTGGCCAAGGCGGCCGGCGGCATGGCCCATGTCGGCAACAACGTGCTGGCCATCATGAAAAACGGGGCGGAACTCATTCTCGAAGATTACGAGGATTTTCTGGACAACGAAGACGAGATCGGCACGGGGCTCATTGCCGAGGCCATGCAGCTGGTGCCCGACCCATGGCCCAATCTGGCCCCGGCCGCCATGCGCCATCTGATCGGCCTGACCGTGGAGCGCATGGAAGTCGAAAAGAAGATGCAGTACGTCAATCTCATCGTCGAGAATATCAACCGCCTCAAAGGGGCCATCAGCAACCTGCTCAAGGCTGTGGAAAACCCCATCTTCATGCCCTATGTCGGCGGCGAGGAAGTGCTCGACCTCGAACCGGCGGAGCACGACGACCGCGAGGTCTACCGGCAGACCTCCTAGCCCGGCCCTGGCAACGCCCATACTGGCTGCCCGCGCCAAGACCCTTTGAAAAACTTCTCCAGTTGCAGGGGTCCGGGGGGATCATCCCCCCGGTGGGGTCCGGGGCAACGCCCCGGCCGCCGGAGGCATTTTTCCGCCCCCGCAACAATCAGGCGGAAGGCGGGTTATTTGCGAAGGGCCGGGTGTTCCACAACGATCTCGCCATCCTGGTAGCGCAGCACGGCGTCGCGGGTGTCTTCGGGCACGGCCAGGGTGGCCTCGCCGATGGAGATTTCCACGTTTGCGCCGATGCGGCCGGGCACGATGAGCCGGCAACTGCTGAAGCGGCGCATGGCAGCGGGGTTGTCCCAGAGTTTTTTGAGCTGTTTTTTGAAGGTATTGAGGCGTTGCAGGCTTTGTTCCAGGGCCGGGCCGAATTCCCTGGCTGCGTCTTCGCTGCGGCCCATATCCAGGCGGTAGGTCTCGATATCGAGCAGGGTCTGGCGCATCCCGGCCTTGAGATGCTGGTCTTTGTGAATGCGCTCCGGGTCGTAGCCGAGCAAAAGCCGGGTCTGGCTCTGGCCGCCGCCGCCGAGCTGTTCGCCCACGTAGACGGCTTCGCCGCAGTAGACCTCGCCCCCGGCCAGCCGGCCCTTGACGGCCAGTTTTTCGCCGGCAAAAAGCCGGCAGTGCATGGATGAGCCGTCGATGAGGATGTTGTCGCCGGCGTGGAGCACGGCGTTCTCGCAGAATCTGGCCCTCAGGCTCTTGCCGGCCCGAAGCGTGGTCCGGTTGCCGCCCTGGATGCCGCCGTGGCAGGTGATGTTGCCCATGGCCCGGATGCGGGCGGACACCACCGTGCCTTTGACCGTGACGTTTCGGCCAATGACCATGAAGCCGGCCCGGATGTCGCCGCCAATAAGCACGTCGCCGACCGCCACGATATTGCCGGTGTGGAAATCGATGTCGCAGCCGATGGCCAGGGTTTCGCGCACGGTGATGCGGCCGTCCATGAAGGCGACATGGCCGTTGACGCTGGCCAATAGGCGCAGGGGATTGTCGGGATCGACGCGGCAGCCTTCGCCGTGGGGAAAGGCGGTGGTTTCGGAAACAATGGCGCCAGCGGCAGGGGCCTCGTGCCCGGCGTGCCCCTCTGGGGGCAGGGGTATCCATTCGGCCAGGGGCTGGCCCACGGCCACGTTTTGGACGTACCCCAAGTCGAACTGGTCAACGCTTCCGTCGTCACGATTCTTCGGGCGCAACCGGCGCTGTTCGAAATCGGGATCGAAGTGAAACGTGAGGACATACGGCATGGATGCCCGCCGGTTGTCGAGTTTTTCGGGGCATACGCCCCATTGTTCGATTCGTAACCAACAGTCGCTGTTTACACAACCCCGGTCCGGCCGAAATCGGACAGCCGTCGGCCGCAACCAAGGCGTTTGTCCGCGCCCGATTGACGCCTGGGGCCGAATATTTTAGCTTCCCGTACTTTATTATCAGAGCATCAAAGCGCTCCCGCGCGTTCAAACCACGAACCAGGCGAGACCTATGGAAACCCTACGTACTCTCCCGGGCGACGATGTCCGGCAAATCATGTGGCGCTACGCCGACCGCTTCGATCTCCAGATGGCCGTCCAGTCGGCCCGCAGCGTGGCCCGGGGCGTTGTCGCCCGCATGGTGGCCGACGGCGTTCGCCACTCCCACGAATGGACCGAGCAGAAGGACTCGCTGCTGAAAGCCTTTGACGAAGCCGGCATCACCGCCGTTTTTCTTGATCCCCACCAGGGCGGTTTCATCGAAGGCCCGAAAAATATGGCCCTGTCCCTGGTCGCTTTCGAGCTGTCCTGGGTCGATGCCGGGGCGGCCACCTGCTCCCTGGCCAACAACCTGGCCCTGTCGCCCATCCACGAGCGCGGCACCACCGAGCAGCGCGACCATTATATGACCCTGTGCGCCCCGTCCCCGGATCGCGCCCCCTGGCGCGGCGCGTTTGCCCTGACCGAACCCATTCCCTACGTCGGCGTCGATACCGGCGTCCTGACCGGCAAGGTGCGCGTCGATTCCTGGGAAGACGGCCAGGAGCCGATCCTGCACGTGGAAAAACGCGGCCGCTTCATCACCGGCATGGATTTCGCCAATTACGCCACCGCTGCCGTGGACACCGCCGATCCCCGCATCAAGTCCTCCTGCATCATCATCCTGGAAGAGACCGATCCGGGCTTGTTCGACCGCGGCGCGCCGACGCTTAAAATGGTGCACCAGCTGTCCTCCACCCGCGACCCGGTTTTCAACCTCAAGGTGCCGGCCAGCCGCATCATCGGCGGCTATACGGTCAAGGACGGCTCTATCGTCCCCAATTATTCCCACTCCGAGGTCATTGCCGCCGTGTTCCACCGCACCCGCGTGCCGGTGGCCCTTATGACCACGGCCAAGCTCCTCTCGGCCATCGAGCCGGTCATCCGCTACCAGCGCACCCGGTTCCGGGGCGGCGACGCCTGCGGCGAAGGTTCGCCCAAGTTCGACCTCGGCCTGCAGCAGAAGCAGGACGCCGTCATCCGGCTGGCCGATGTCTGGGCGGCCGGCGAAGCCGGGGCTTCCCTCGGCTTTGCCACGGCCCGGCTGTTTGACCACCTCGATCCCACGGAAAAGGCCAAGGACGCGGCCATGGCCGCAAACGGCGTGGTCGGCGTGCGCGGCCAGATGATGGCCCTTAAAAAGGTCCAGCCCCAGGCCATCGAATACGTCAACCTGCTCTTTACCCCCGAGGCCGACCGCGACACCGCCCGCTTTGCCGCCCTGGACGCCGATCCGGTGGTCAGGTTCCAGGCCCTTGAAGCCGAAGCCGGCGTCCTGTGCCCGGCCTGCAAGCTCTGGAACACCGGCCATGGCGCAACCGTCATGCGCGAGGCCGTGGCCCTTATGGGCGGCTACGGCATCACCGAAGACTGCCCCGGATTCCTGTTTCACAAGTGGAACGACACCCAGCTCGAAGCCACTTACGAAGGCCCGGAATGCGTCCAGCGCCGCCAGCTTGGCATCACCATGGCCAGCGAGATCTTCCAGGCCTACGTCGATAACTACATCGCCGAGATGGACCGCGTGGCCGGGACCCATCCCGAGACCGGCGCGGCCTCGGTTGCCGCCGGCCTTCGCCTGTGGAAGCAGACCTTCGACTTCCTGTGCGCCAACAAGGACGCCGACGGCAAGAAGCTCTACCACAGCAACCGGCAGGCCGTGACCTTCCCGCTGGCCGACGCCCTGTGCCCGCTCATTGCCAGCCGGCTTTTCATCCTCGACGTGCTGGAACTGGCCGCCAAGGGGCCGGAAAATCCCATGGTGGCCGAGGGCCTGGAAGGCTACATGGCCTTTTTCAACGACATCGCCCGGATGCAGGCCGCCCGCGCCGCCGGCGAAGCCGCGCGCCTGTGCTCCGGCCTCGTGCACGGCTACGCCACGCCCGATGCCGATCTGGCCGCCTTTGGCCCGCTGCGCCAGGAACTGGATAAGTCCCTGGCCGGCCTGGGACTGGCCCGCGAACGCGCCGGAGCAGCGCTGACCCAGGTGATGATCCCCGAAGCGCTCGATTACCCGATGTAATTATTAAGACTGGGGCGCTGCCCCAGGCCCCGCCGGGGGGGATAATCCCCCCCGGACCCCCTTGCTTGGTATTGTATCGATGGTTCT
>NZ_MLBG01000111.1 GCF_001936595.1 Desulfovibrio sp. DV | reverse complement strand
GGGGGGAGCATCCCCCCCCGGCGGAGAGGTCTGGAGAGGCAGCGCCTCTCCAGTTTCTTCTTCTTCTACCACTACTGCTACTACAGGCGCTGGCGCTTGAAGTAGTGGGTGTGGAGCAGGTGGTGCGACTTTTCGGACAGCGGCTTGCCCAGGAACTTTTCGTACAGTTCGATGATGTACGGGTTCTGGTGCGACTTGCGCAGCGGCTTGCCGGCGTCTTCGTCGTAGAGCACCTGGGTGCGCAGCTTGAGCAGTTCGATATCGCCGTGGTGGTAGGGCTGTCCGCCGCCGCCGATGCAGCCGCCGGGGCAGGCCATGACTTCGATGGCGTGGAACACTTCGCCTTCGCGCACCCGGTTGAGCAGCTTTCTGGCGTTGCCCAGGCCATGGGCGATACCGATGCGCAGGGCGTGGGGACCGACCTGGACGGTTGCGACCTTGACCCCTTCCATGCCGCGCACGTCTTCGAACTCGACCTTTTGCAGCGTTTCGCCGGTGGCCAGTTCGTAGGCGGTGCGCAGGGCGGCTTCGATGACGCCGCCGGTGACGCCGAAGATCGGGGCCGCACCGGTGGATTCACCGAGCGGCGCATCGAAATCTTCGTCGGGCAGGCCGGCGAAATCGATGTTCATGCGTTTGATAAGCCGGGCCAGTTCCCGGGTGGAGATGACGATATCCACGTCGGGGTTGCCGTCCACGGTGAATTCCGGCCGGGCGCGTTCGTACTTCTTGGCCAGACAGGGCATGACCGAGACGACCACGAGCTTTTCGCGCGGGATGCCGAGCATTTCGGCGTAGTAGCTCTTGGCGATGGCTCCGAACATCTGCTGCGGCGACTTGGCCGTGGAGGGCACGTCGAGCATGTCGGGGAAGTTGTGCTCGAAGAACTTGACCCAGCCGGGGCAGCAGGAGGTCAGGATGGGCAGTTTGGCCGTCTGGTCGCCGGCCAGATGGCGGGTCAGGCGGTCGAGGAATTCCGAACCTTCTTCCATGATGGTGAGGTCGGCGGCGAAGTCGGTGTCGAAGATGTGGTCAAAGCCGAGGCGGCGCAGGGCCGCGGCCATCTTGCCGGTGACGGACGTCCCCGGGGCGATGCCGAGGTCTTCGCCAAGGGCGGCCCGGACAGCCGGGGCGGTCTGGACGATGACCACCTTGTCCGGGTCGGCCAGGGCATCGACGACATCCCAGCTGTGGTCGTGTTCGACCAGGGCGCCGACCGGGCACACGGCCACGCACTGGCCGCAGTTGGTGCAGACGGTGTCGGCCAGGTTCATTTCAAAGGCCGGGGCGACCACGGCGGTGAAGCCGCGGTTGACGCCGGAGAGCACGCCGCAGGTCTGGATGTCGTTGCACATGGTCTCGCAGCGGCGGCACATGATGCACTTGTCCATATCGCGGATGATGGAAGCCGAGATGTCCTTGCGATAGTGGGACATTTCGCCGCCGTCATAGGGGGACTCGCGGATGCCGAACTTTTCGGCCAGGGCCTGCAGTTCGCATTCGCCGGACTTGGCGCACACGAGGCAGTCCTTGGGGTGGTCGGAGAGCAGCAGTTCAAGAACGGTCTTGCGGGCGTTTAAGACGCGCAAGGTGTTGGTCTTGACCACCATGTTGTCGCTGGCCGGGGTGGCGCAGGCCGGGGCCAGGTTGCGGCGGCCTTCGACCTCGACCACGCAGATGCGGCAGGAGGCGACGTTGTTGTTGACCCGCAGGTCTTCGAGGTTCAGGTAGCACAAGGTCGGGATATCGACATCCAGCTTCTTGGCGGCATCCAGAATGGTGCTGCCGGCCGGGACGGTGGTTGTTTTGCCGTCTATAGTTACTGTCAGCATGGACATTGCAGACCTCCTTCGGCCTTACAGCTTGATGACGGAGTCAAACTTGCACTTGTCGTAGCAAGCGCCGCACTTGATGCACTTGGAGGCATCAATGACGTGGGGCTGTTTTTTCGTACCGGAGATGCACTCCACCGGGCAGACCTTGGTGCACAGGGTACAACCGGTGCACTTGGCCGCGTCGATGGTGTAGGTCAGCATGGCCGTGCAGACGTGGGCCGGGCACTTCTTCTGGGTGACGTGGGCTTCGTACTCGTGGGCAAAGGTGTCCATGGTGGAGAGGATGGGGTTGGGCATGGTCTGCCCCAGGCCGCACAGGGCCGTATCCTTGATGGACTCGCACAGGGCCTTCATCCGGGACAGATCGGCCTGGGTGCCGTGGCCCTTGGTGATCTTGTCGAGCATTTCAAACAGGCGCTTGGAACCGATGCGGCAGGGGGTGCACTTGCCGCAGGTCTCGTCCATGGTGAAGTCCAGGAAGAACTTGGCCACCGACACCATGCAGTCGTCCTCGTCCATGACCACCATGCCGCCGGAGCCCATCATGGACTTGCGGGCAATGAGCGACTCATAGTCGATGGCCACGTCGAGGTCCTTGTGGGCCAGGGCGCCGCCGGAGGGGCCGCCGGTCTGGACGGCCTTGAATTCCTTGCCGTCGGGGCAGCCGCCGCCGATGTCGAAGATGACTTCGCGAAGCGAGGTGCCCATGGGCACTTCGATGAGGCCCACGTTGACGATCTTGCCGGCCAGGGCGAACACCTTGGTGCCCTTGGAGGTGGCCGTGCCGATCGAGGAGAACCAGTCCGCGCCCTTTAAGATGATGGCCGGAACATTGGCGAAGGTCTCGACGTTGTTGACGATGGTGGGCTTTTTCCAATAGCCGGACTGGGCCGGGAAGGGCGGCTTGCTGACAGGTTCGCCCCGGTGGCCTTCCATGGAGCGGATGAGCGCCGTTTCCTCGCCGCAGACGAACGCGCCGGCTCCGTACTTGATCTCGATGTCGAAATCAAAGCCCGAGCCGAAGATGTTCTTGCCAAGAAGGCCCATGCCCCGGGCGTCGTCGATGGCCTTGCGCAGGCGCTTAATCGCCAACGGATATTCGGCCCGGATGTAGACCGCGCCCTGGGTGGCCCCGATGGCGTAGCCGCCGATGGCCATGGCCTCGACCACGGAGTGGGGGTCGCCTTCAAGGACGGCGCGGTCCATGAACGCGCCCGGGTCGCCTTCGTCGGCGTTGCAGACCATGTATTTCTGGTCGGCCTGGTTGGAAAGCGCGATGCCCCATTTGACGCCGGTGGGGAAGCCGCCGCCGCCCCGGCCGCGCAGGCCGGCGGTTTTGATGACTTCCACGACCTCGGCCGGGGTCATGGTGAGGACTTTGGCCAGGGCCTCGTAGCCCCGCAGGGCGATATAATCGTCAAGGCTTTCGGGATCGATGAAACCGCAATTGCGGGTGGCGATCCGAAGCTGCTTTATTTGCGTCGTCGCTGCCATGTGTCGTCTCCCGATTGGCGTTACAGGACTACTCGTTCGTAGGTGACGGGGATGATGCCTTCGACCGGTTCGCCCTTCATGACGTACTCGGTGACAAGCTCTCTCGCCCGGGTCTCGTCCACGCCGCCGAAAACGACCGGATCCTTCCCGGGCAGGGTGATCTCCACGGTGGGTTCGGCGAAGCAGAAGGTCATGCAGCCCGACTGCATGAATTCCACATTGGTCAGGCCGTTCAGGGCCACTTCGTCCTGGATGGCCTCCAGGGCGACTTTGCCGCCGGCGGCGATGGAGCAGGTGGCCAGGGACACGTTTATAAGGACTTTGTTCTGGCGAGCCTTCTGGCGGGCGAGAATCTCTTCACGCTTGGCCCGCAGGGCATCGATGGTGGCGATGGTGCTCATGTGGCGCTCCTTGGCTGGCAGGGCATGGAATGGTGCAAGGGCCTTGGCCGTTAGAAATCGGCCAGGATCTTTTTGACCTGTCCGGGGGTGACGTTGCCGTAGACCTTCTCGCCGACCATGACGATGGGGGCCAGGGCGCAGCCGCCGACACAGCGCAGGGTGTCGATGGAGAACTTGCCATCAGGGGTCACGTCGCCGATATCGATCTTGAGCTGCTCCTTGAAGGCATGGACGACCTTGTCCGCGCCTTTGACGAAGCAGGCCGTGCCCATGCAGATGGAGATGGGATGCTTGCCCTTGGGGACCATGGTGAAAAAGGTGTAGAAACTGACCACGCCGTAGACCTGGGCCAGGGGGACTTCCATGTGGTCGGCGACGAACTGCTGCACTTCGATGGGCAGATAGCCAAAGACGCTTTGGGCTTTGTGCAGCACGGTGACCAGATGGCCTTCTTTCTGGGGAAGGGCGTCGATGAACTGCACGACTTCCCGGTACAGTGGCTGCGGCAATACGGCGTGTTCCGGCATCCGGCACTCACCGATTGCTTGACAAGTTGAAGTTTGCATACGGAGGCACCTCTCCTTGTGGGTTTTGAGGGTCCAATACTGTTGGGCTTGGCGCGTCGTGCGGTCCGGTGGCTGGTTGCCGGTCGGTCGCACTGGCGTCGGCCTTGTGTGTTCCTGTCCTCCCCGGCTTTTGTGATTATTTTCACAAATTAAGGGGGTTTGCTGCTTCCGGCTGGGCCGCCCGTATTACCTCCCGGCGTCAGCCTGCCGCGTGTGCGTTCGCTGCCCATTGAGCAATAACCGGGCCATAGAAGAATTTTGTTGAATATCAGATGGTTGTGTTTTTGGAGCGTCCCGGGTCGCCGGGGCAGTGGGCAGGGATGGGGAATCGCGGCAGGAGGAAATGGGTGACAGGGCTGGCCATTTTTTAAAAACAACAATGATTGCAGTGCGTTACCACTACAAAGACAAAGTGCGCTAGCCGCCGGCAAAAAATGGGTCAAAATGTCACCCCTTTTGCGCCTGTACAATGCCCGTCCGCAATGGCGGGCAAATTGCCTGGAAATTGCGACAAACGTAGCACGTTTTAGGAAGGAGTGCATCCCCTATTCCGGGCAGGCGGCATCGGCCCGGGCCGGCGGGGAGTGTGGGCAGCGGTCGTCGGATCGCCGTCCTTCGGTGTCCGGGGGGCAGGGCGGGTGGCAGGAAGGCCCGGTCCGGCGCGGACGCCGGCCTGGTTGGGCCGCACCGGGCGGTGCCCTGGGCGAAGCAGGCAGGCGGCGAAGCAGGCAGGCGGCCGGCGGCGTTCCACCGCCGGCCGCGCAAAGGCCGGGGTCAGGTCAGGGCCGGGCAGCCGGGCTGGGCCAGGATGTCGTCGGTGAGCTGCTTGAGGCTCTCGGCCTGGGTGGCCAGCCGGCCGACAGCGGCGTCGGCCTGGGCCATGGCCTCGGCCGTTTCCTGGGAAATGGCGCTGATGCTGTCCACCGCCCGGCCGATCTCGTCGCTGACCGCCGACTGGTCCTCGCAGGAGGCGGCGATGTTGGCCACCTGCCGGGAGGCCTTGGTGACCAGGGCCACGATGCCGGAAAGGGCCTCGCCCGAGCGCCGGGCCAGCCCCGAGGCGTTTTCAATGGCTGTCGCCGCCGCCTGCACGCTGGCCACATGGGTCCTGGTGCCGGCCTGGATGCCGGTGATGGCCTGCTCCACGTCCTTGGTGGCCAGCATGGTCTTCTCGGCCAGCTTTCGCACCTCGTCGGCCACCACGGCAAAGCCGCGCCCGGCCTCCCCGGCCCGGGCCGCCTCGATGGCGGCATTCAAGGCCAGCAGATTGGTCTGGTCGGCAATGTCCGAGATGACGTTTATGATGGTGCCGATGCCCTGGGCCTCCCGGCCAAGGGCGATGATGTCGCCGCGAAGGCCTTCGGCCAGCTTTTGCACGCCGTCGATGCAGCCGGCCAGTTCCTGCACCGTGCCGGCCCCCTGGTCGGCCTTGTCCCTGGCCTCGGCCGAGGTCTTGGCCGCAGCGGCCGCGGTCCGGGACACATCGAGCACGGTTTCGTTCATCTGGCCGATGGCGGCTGCCGTCTCCTGGGCCGAATCCTTCTGGGCCCTGGCCCCGGAACTGGCCTGGGCCACGGTTTCGGACAGGGCGGCGGTGGCCTCGCCCAGATGGACCAGCACGCCTTCCAGGGTGCGGGCGGCCTGGACCGAGCCTTCGTGCCGGGCTGTTGCCCCGGCCTCGCGGGCGGCTTCGGCCTCGGCCAGACAGACGCCGGCCCGGTCGGCCTCGGCGGCCGCCTCCCGGCTCTTCTCGTCGGCCTCGGCGATTTTCTGGCGCAAATTGTCCACCAGGGTGCACAGGGCCGAGCCGAGCACGGATATTTCATCCATGGTTCCGCGCTGTTGCCGGGCCGCGATGCGGCTGGACACTTCCTGGCAGGCCGACGTGTCGCCGGTGGCCATGCGTTGGCTGGTGTCGGCCAGAAAGGCCAGCCGGTCGATGATGGTGCGTTTCATGAAAAGGAGCAGCCCGGCCACCAGCCCGGCCAGCCCGGCCAGGGAGAGCAGGCCGGTGCGCTGCTGGTTGGCGGCCAGGGCGGCCATGTCCCCACTGACGTCGGCCACGGTGACCAGGGCTCCGAGGATGGCCCGGGACGCGCCGTGGCAGTGGTGGCACTGGGGATCGTTTTTGATGGCCCGCACCGTGGCGAAGCGGGCCGTCCCGTCCGGGGCCGTTTCCAGGCCGTCGCCGTCCTCGGCCCGTTCCAGGGCGCGGGTGAGCATGGCGGCCAGGGCCGGTCCCGGGGCCGAGGTGGCCAGGGGGCGGCGCAGGCCGTCCTGGTCGGTGGCGTAGGTGACCTGGCCGGAAAAGTCGGTCAAAAACGCTTTGAACCGTTCCCCGACCGCGGCAATTTTTTGGAACTGGGCCGTGGTGGCGGCATTGTCGCCGACCAGCATGGGTTCGCTGACGATAAGCTTGACCAGGTCGGCCTCGGCTGCCCCGGTCTGGCGGATACGGGCCAGGGTCATGTCGCGCTGCCACAGGGTGTTGGCGGCAAAGAGCCCGGCCAGGGCGGCGGCAGCCACGAGACTGACCAGGATGAGGGCTTTTACGCGGATGGATCGGACGCGGGGGACAGCCATGGCGGTTCTCCGGCGCGGCCGGGCAGGGTTTGGCAGCCCTGCCCCGGACGCGCCCGTGGGCGGTTTCGGGACAGGCGTCAGTGCGCGCCGGCATTAAGCAGCGGCTTGTAGCCGAAGGAATGGACACGCGGGTCGTTGTGGCAGGGCTCGCAGTCGGCCAGGGTGAGCCGGCCCTTGATGGCGGCCGGATCACCCGAGGCGGCATGGACCGAGCCCGGGCCATGGCAGACCTCGCAGCCGGCGTCGGCCAGCTGCGGCGTGGCCGTGAAATCCGTAAAGCCGCCCGGCCGGCCGTAGCCGGTGGTGTGGCAGCCGTAGCAGCTGGTCAGTTCCTGGTCGGAGAGCCCCTTGGCCATAAGCCGCAGGTTTTTCGAGGAATGGGCCTTTTTGGAATAGCGCATGAAGCGTTCGTGCTGGCCGGCATGGCAGGGGGCGCAGACCTGGCTGCCGACGTAGCGGGCGGCTGGTTCCCCGGCCGTGGCTGCCGGGGGCAGGGTCAGGGTGAGAGTGAGGCTGGCCGCCGCCAGCAGACACCGGCTGATTCGCCTTCCCATGGCAGACTCCTTTGGTCGGGCGAAGCGGGGCAGCCTGCCCGTTTGGGGGACGGGAAGCCCGCGCGTCGTCGCAGCGCCGCAGGCAGCCTGTCCAAGTCTGGACGGCCACACGCGGCGTGGGTGTTTTCGTGACCAAGAGCAAAATACATACCGGGGGAGCGAAAGGGGCGGGGTAGCGTAACACGCCGGCGGACGTTTTGAACCGGGCGCTAATCAACTGTTATAGCAGGAATTTGTTGGGGGATGAAAAATGAACCGGCCGGAAGGGCTGGCTCGCGGCCGGGCTTCGTCTTTGGGAGCCGACGGGATGCGCCGGGCCCGGCTCCTTTTGACCCGTGCAAGGCGGCCGGTCCGCACCGCACAACGCGTCCAGGACGCGGCCGCCCAGGTCAGGCTTTGGCCTTGAAGCAGAAGTGGTATTGGATATCGCCGGAGAGCATGTGCTCCATGACCAGATCATGGACGATGTAGCGGATGATATCGCCGGAAAACGGGGCAGGCTCGGTGCAGCCGGTGGCCAGGGCCAGACCCTTTTGCAACAGGCGGTGATGTTCGGCAGCGTGTTCGGCCAGTCCCGGAAAACCGATTTCCTGAAGGATGCGTTCCTCGTCGCGGAAATGCTCGGCGACATGCCGGAAAGCGGTGTCAATGGCGGTGCTTAACACGGCACAGGAAGGATTCTGCGTTGTCAGCAGGAGCAACTCGTTGGCCTGGGCGATGAGCAACTTGTGCTGCCGGTCGATGGTTTCGTTGCCGGAGGCGAAGGTGTTGTCCCAGAAGATGCGGATGATGCCCTGGCTGGCTGCGGCAGCCTCGGCATCGGGGGCCGGGCCAGCGCTTTCCACCCGGTTTCGGCCGTTGGCCTTGGCCTGGTAGAGCAGGGCGTCGACCTGTTTGTAGAGATCGCCGGGCACTGCACCGGGCGAGCATTTGGCGGCCAGGACGCCGACGCTGACGGTGACGACGGGGGCGGCGGCCGACTGGGCATGGGGTATGGCCAGCCTTGCGACGCTTTGGCGGATGTCCTCGGCCACCGTGGCCGCTCCGGCCAGTTCCGTCTCGGGCAGCAGGCAGATGAATTCCTCGCCGCCGTACCGGGCGGCCAGATCCGTCTTGCGCTGGAGGGACCGGGCGATGGTCCCGGCAACCTGGGCCAGGCAGTCGTCGCCTTTGGCATGGCCATAGGCATCGTTGTAGTTCTTGAAATAGTCGATATCGAGCATGACCAGGGACAGGGTCATTCCGGAACGGGTATGGCGGGGGTACTCGCTGGCGAAGACTTCGTCGAAGTGGCGGCGGTTGGCGATGCCGGTCAGGCCGTCGGTGGCGCTTAAGGCCCCAAGCTTCTGGTTGGTTTCGGCCAGGGCCAGTTCCATCAGTTTGCGTTCGGAGATGTCCTCGTGGGCCACCACGACCCGGCGCGGGCCGTCCCCGGGAAAGGGCGTGACCCGGCCGACGAACCAGCGGGGCTGGTGGGGGGCGTGGCAGGGGTATTCCATGGTGAACTGTTCGAGCTCGCCGGCCAGCACCTGACGGATGCCGGCGGCAAAGGAACCCGCTTCCGTGGCGTTGTCGCAGGCGCAGAGGTAGTTGGTCCCTTCGCCGGCAAGCTCGGGGGCGAGGCCGTTATCCCTGGCGAAATCGCGCCAGGCCTCGTTGACCAGGATGATGTCGCCGCTGGCGTCGATGAGCGCGATGTGGGCGGTCAGGCCGTTTAAGACCGATTGCAGGAAGAGCTTGGAGGCGCGCATGTTCTCTTGGGCCACCTGGCTTTCGGCGGCGAGTCTCTGGTTGACCAGGATGATGAGCCCGATGGTGGTCAGCCAGCTTAGGAGGATAAGTATCAGAAAGGTCAGGGCCATGGGGATGGGGCGCGGGAAAAAGGGCAGGCCCAGGGCTTCGACGACGGGGGTGGCGGCCAGGGTGGCCAGGGCCAGGCCGTTGGCCATGAAGATGGCTGCGAGGGAGCGCGAGGCCACGGCGATGTCGGGGGTCTTGTATTTGAGCAGGGCCTGGCCGGAGGCGAGGCAGAGCAGGGCATAGATCAGGGAGCCGTATATCCGGCGGGAGATGATGTCGTTGTGGATAAAGGTGAAAAAGAAGGCCGCTGCTGCGGCGGCGACGGCAACGACAAGCAGGGGGGCGCGTTTTTCCGTGCCTCCCATGAAACGCACGATGCCGACGTAGATAAGGATTTGCCCGACAATGATCGACAGATTGTAAACGATTATGGGGCGTTATGCAGGGTGGGGACGTCGCGCAGGAAATTCACTGCAAAACCGCAGGTGAGCACGGCGCTGGCCAGCGTCCAGCAGCCGGGGCCTTTGCGTTTTTCGTCGATCCGGTATTGAATAAAAAAGGCCAGCAACTGCATGAAGTTGCCAAGTCCCAGGCAGATCGCCAGGGTCCCGATGTCGATGCTTCCCGTCATGGAACCTCGCGGCTGATGGACAGTGACCGGCTGGCCGGGAGCCGGGCGGCGGCAACGGCTTGGTCCTGCAAAGGGGGTGCAAGCGGCCCCTTTGCCATTGGGGGCCGCCGCCTGGAATTATACCATACTAAACGGCCCGGCCGGGACAGGCAAGAGCACACGGGAGTCCGGCCGGTCCGGGCTTTGGCAAAGTCGGGCGGGTGTGTGGACCGGGTTGCAGGGCCGGACAGCTTACATGAGATTGTATTCGCGAATTTTGCGGTAGAGCGTCTTTCGCGAGATGCCAAGGGCCGTGGCAGCCAGCGTGCGGTTGTTGCCGAAACAGACCAGCACCTTGCCGATATGCTCGCGTTCCACGGCCTCCAGGGACAGGAAGTCGCTCTCGCCCTCGGCCTTGAGCGACAGTTCGCGGGGCAGGGCGTTTTCCGTGATGACTCCGGCCTCGGACAGGATTACGCCGCGCTCGATGACGTTTCGCAGCTCCCGGATGTTGCCCGGCCAGTGGTAGTTGATCAGACACCCCATGGCCTTGTCCGAGACGCGGTAGGCCCCGCCGCCCTCGATGCGGCCCAGGAAGTATTCGACCAGGAGCGGAATGTCCTCCTTGCGTTCGCGCAAGGGCGGCAGCTCGATATTAAAGACGTTGATGCGATGGAACAGGGCCTCGTGGAACCGGCCGGCCTCGACTTCCTTGGCCAGATTGCGGTTGGTGGCGAAAAGGAGGCGGATATCCGAGGTGCGCTCGTCCTTGTCGCCCACCCGGCGGTAGGTCTTGTTTTCCAGCGTGCGCAGCAGCGAGGCCTGGACTTCCATGGGCAGCTCGCCAATCTCGTCGAGAAAAAGCGTGCCCTTGTTGGCAAAGGTCATAAGGCCTTCGCGGTTTTCCGTGGCCCCGGTAAACGACCCCTTGACGTAGCCAAAGAGTTCCGAGCGGGCCAGTTCCTTTTGCAACGTGGCGCAGTTCTTGATGACGTAGGGCTTCTCGGCCCGCTTGGACCGGGCCTGGATGGCCGTGGCCGCCACTTCCTTGCCTGACCCGGATTCGCCGGTAATGAGCACCGGCACGTCGGTCGGGGCCACCTTGTCGATTAAAAAGCGGATCTGCTTGATGGCGGCGGAGTTGCCGACGATCTGCTGGGGCTGGGCCTGCCTCTGGGCGTGGCGCAGCTGGCGGTTTTCAAAGCGCAGGCAGGCCCGCTGGTAGGCCCGCTCGACCACAAGTTCCAGCTCTTCGAGGTTAAAGGGCTTGGTGATGTAGTCGTACGCCCCGAGTTTCATGGCCTCCACGGCGCTGTCGATGTTGCCGTGGCCGGTGATGATGATGACTTCGACGTCCGGGGAGTGCTGGCGGATCTCCACCAGCAGGTCGAGGCCGTCGGCGTCGGGCAGACGCAGATCCAGCACCGCCACCTCGTAGGTGTTGCGGCGCAGCATCTCCCGGGCCTGCTGGGCGCTTTCGGCAGCGGACACGGCTCTTGACGGCGTGGACAATTCTTTTTTGAGCAGCTTGCCGATGGACGGTTCGTCGTCCACCACCAGAACGGAGTAAGGGCTGGTCACGTGGTTTTATCCGTATTGACGGGGAACTTGACGGTAAAAACGGCGCCGCTTCCCGGCTCGCTTTTCACCGTGATTTCCCCTTGGTGTTTTTTGACGATGGACATGCAGGTGGAAAGCCCGATGCCGATGCCCTTGCCGGAGCGCTTGGTGGTGAAAAACGGTTCGAACAGTTTGTCCATGTGGTCGGTGGGGACGCCGCAGCCGGAGTCCTCCACGGACAGGCACACCGCCCCCTGGGAGGACTGGAAGGTGGTGATGATGATGCGCCCGGGGCCGGTGATGGCGTCCATGGCGTTGACCAGCAAATTGAGCATGACCTGTTTGATCTGGTGCTCGTCGCCGTGCACCATGGGCAGGTTTTCGCTTAAGTCCACGCGCACGGTGATCTTGGCCTGGCTGCGCTGCTTCAAGTGGCTGCGCAGGAGCTTTAACGTGTCGTTGACGACGGCGTTTAAGCTCACGGCGGCAAAGCTCACGGTTTTCTGGCGGCTGAAGGTCAAAAGTGTGGTGACGATATCCTGGCAGCGGCGGCATTCGCGAAGGATCGTGGCCACATAGTCCTCCACATCCTCCATCACCCGGGGATCGACTTTTTCCTTCAGCGCCGGCAGGCGGCGGCGCAACCCCTCGGCAAACCCGAAGATGGCTGTCAGCGGATTATTGACCTCGTGGGCCACGCCCGTGGCCAACATGCCGATGGTGGCCATTTTTTCGGCCTGGTAGAATTTGGCCTGGTAGTCTTTTTACCGGCTGACGTCGCGCTTAAACACCAGGATGTGGCTTTCCGGGGCCTCGGGCCGCCGGATGGGCGAGGCCACCATCTCAAACTGGGTGTTTTTGCCGCCGATCTTGAAAATAGCGGTCTCGCGGCAGATGTCGCCGGTGGCAAACGAGGCGCTGGCCGGGCAGTTGGGGCAGGGCTGGTCGTCGCCGCGAAAGATCTGGTAGCAGTGCATTCCTTCGGGGTTTGGCGTCTCGGGAAAGGTCTGGCGGAAGACATGGTTGACCGACAGGATGCGCAGGTCGCTTGAAAGCACCATCATGATGTCGGTGATGCCGTCGAGGATGGCGGCGATTTCCCGGCGGCGCTGGGTGGACTGGGTGTTGGCGTCTTTTAGGGCCTCGATGGTCTGGCGCAACTCCTGGAAAAAGCCCAGCTTGCTGTGCTCGATGCCGATCAGATCTTCGAGGGACGGCCCTCGTCCGGCCATCACCAGGCCTCCTGGCATACGCCAAGGAGCGACTCCCAACTGGCCGGTCGGGGGTTGGTCAGGGTGCAGGCGTCGTTGACCGCAGCCTTGGCAATGATCTCCAGACAGCTGTTGTCGGGCAGGATGTCGCGCAGGCGCACCGGCACGCGCAGGTCGGCGCAGAACCGTTCCAGCCAGGCAATGCCGGCCTGGGCGATGTATTCGTTGGAGCACATGCGCGGCCCGCAGACAATGCGGCCGATGTTGGCCAGCTTGTCCACGCTGGTCGGCAGGTTGTAGCGCATGACCGCCGGCAGCAGGATGGGGTGGACCAGGCCATGGAGCACGTCGAACCGGCCGCCCAGGGAATGGGCCAGGGAGTGGCCGATACCCAGGCCGGCGTTGGAAAAGGACATGCCGGCCGAGGTGGCGGCGATGCTCAGGTTCTCCAGGGCTTCGATGGAACGGTCTTCCAGGGCCGGGTGCAGATTGTGGGCGATCAGGCGAATGGCCTTTAAGGCCTGGTGTTCGGTAAAGGGCGAGGACAGAAGCGAGAGATAGGACTCGACGGCGTGGGCAAAGGCGTCGATGGCCGAGGAAATGATCAGTTCCTCGCTCTTGGTCAAAAGGACCAGCGGGTCGATGATGGACACGTTTGGCACAAGCGACCGGCTTATGATCGACATCTTCACCTGCCGGGCCACATCGGTAATGATGCAGAACTGGGAGATGTCGGAACCCGAGCCGGCCGTGGTCGGCAGAAAGATCATGGGGGGCAGGGGCCGCATGATGCGGTTGGCCCCTTCGTAGTCGTTGATGCGGCCGCCGTTGCCGACGATGGTGGCGATGCCCTTGGCCGCGTCCATGGGGCTGCCGCCGCCCACGGCAATAATGACGTCGGCCCGTTCGCGCACATAGATGTCGGCCCCGTCATGGACCTGATGGTCGCGGGGATTGGAATTGACGGCGTCGAAAAAGATCCATTCCAGGCCGTTGTCGCGCAGGATTTCCTGGATGCGCTCCACCCAGCCGGCTCCGACCAGGCCCTGGTCGCTGACCAGCAGCACCCGGCGCGCGCCCAGGCGTTTGGCGCAGGAAGCCAGGTGGACGATGCTCCCCCGGCCGAAAATGATTTCGGGAATGGCGAACTTGCTGATCCGCATGAAGTTCCTCGATGTGTGCCGGGCCGGCGGGGCTGTCGCAACGCCAGGGGCGGCTTGCAGCCGGCGTTGCCGGGCGCGCGTCCGGCCGGGGCCGCCGCCTGGGGCGGCAACCCTCCGGGAGATCAGGCGCTTTCAGATATCTGGTCGGGAAATACAGTGCGGCCGGGCAAAAGGTCAAGCCGGCCCGGTTTCGCCGCCGCCCCGGCCGGTGCCATCGGCCGGATCGGCGGGTCAGTTTGCCCCGGTCCCCGTGGCTGCCGCGTCCGTCAGGGCCGCCGTGGGCACGACAGCGGCATAGACCGCCCCCAGCGCAGCCAGGAAGGCGGCCTGGACATCGGCGGCAGCCACCGTGCGTCCGTCGAAGGAGAGCTCCCGGGTGGCGCAGGCGTCGGCCAGGACCGTCACGGCATAGCCCAGATCGAAGCCGGCCCGGACCGTGGCGTCCACGCACATGTGGGTCATCATGCCGGCCACCACCAGCCGGGACGCCCCGCTCTGGGCCACAACCTCGCCAAGGGAGGTGTCGCGGAAGCTGTTGGGCCAGGCCTTGGTAATGACGGTCTCAGTGGCCAGCGGGGCCACGGCGGCCCGGATGTCGGCCCCGGGCGTGCCGGGCAGGAAGAAGGTGGCTCCGGGACGCAGCGCCTCGTGGCGGATGTGGATGACCGGCCGGCCGGCCCGGCGGAAGGTCTCCAGGGCCGACGCGGCCCTGGCTGCGGCCGCTTCGGGCTGGACCAGGGCCATGGCCCCGCCCGGAAAATAGTCGTTTTGAATGTCGATCAGCAGCAGGGCGGCATCGCCAAGGCGGCTCTCGTCGTGGCTCATGGTGCGCTCCGTGGGGCGGGGTGCCCCGGATTTGTCGGTTGCGCCTTGACGCGCCACCGGTTCCTTTGGCATGGGCTATCATCGAATTGATCGGTTTTGTCATCTATCGTGGCCACCCGGGCGCGGCAATTGCCTGGCGCGGGGGTGGCATGGCTGTTGTGGAAACTGTGTGCGTAAGCCATACAATAGACGAGCGCAAACACCCATGGACGGCTTCCCCCGGTTGCCGGCCATGCCTTGGGGATGGTGCCGGGGCCGGAGCATTTGTTTTGCCCGGATGCGTTGTTTGCCGGATGCCGCGCCGGGGCGTCCATGGCCGGGAGGTTGTGGGCAGCACGCCGGTTCCGGCGATCCGGAGATGTCGCAGTGCCGTGTACGCTGCAAAGGAGGCTGCCGTGGCAGTGACCCAGAAGTGCCAATACGCCTTGCGGGCCCTTTTCGAGCTGGCCCGCCGGGAAGGGGAAGGAGTGGTCCCGGCCGGCGAGATTGCCGAACGGCAGGCCATTCCCAAACGATTTCTCGAAGTGATTCTCCACCAGTTGCGCCAGGGAGGGTTTGTGGATTCCCAGCGGGGCAAGGTCGGGGGCTTTTATCTGGCCCGGCCGGCGGCCGAGGTGGGTGTGGGCGAGGTCATCCGGTTCATGGACGGTCCCATAAGCCCGGTGGACTGCCACAAGGAGCGGCCGGGCCATGACTGCCCCCTGCGCGGCGGATGCGTGTTTCGGGGGCTGTGGGACGCGGCCCGCGAAGCCCTGGAACGGGTCTATGACACGCGCAGCCTGCGGGATCTGGTCGAAGAGGAACAACGGATGCGCCAGCAGGCCGAGGGGGCCAATTATATGATCTGATCCGGCCGGGGTTCAGGACCGGAACATGTCCGCCGTCCAGGCCAGGGCCTCGAAAAAGGCGGGCGAGGCCGCATCCGGGGCAATGCCGAAGGCCTGCATGGCGGCAGCGGCGGTCTTTCCGCCCTGGTCATAGGCGCTCGCCAGGGCCAGGCAGGCGGAACAGGCGCTGGTGCCCCCGAGCAGGGCGCTTCGGGTCGAGGCGTCGATGGTGATGCCGGCCAGGGCCTGGTCCATGGGCATCCCGAGCATGGCGTCAAGCAGCGACAGCAGGCCGAGCAGGCACACGCTTTGGCCGTCGTGGCAGCGAGGCCGGCCGGCGGTGCGCCGGGCATCGGCCAGGGCCAGGAACCGGCCGCGCACGGCCGAGGCAAAGGCCAGTTCGCGGTCGTGGGGTGTGGCGCCAAGCGAGGCCAGCATGTTGACCGCCACCCAGCTGGCCAGGGCGTTTCGCCCCAGCCGGGTGATGGCGAATTCCAGCGATTCAATGGGCTGGCCCCGATAGAAGCCGGCGGTGTTGACGTAGCGCAGGAGCTTGTAGGCCAGGGAGACGTCGGAGCCGATGATGTCCCGGATGCGCCGGACATCCAGTTCGGGCCGGCTGACCTCGGCCAGGAGGTTCAGCTTGACGGCCTGGTTGGCTTCCAGAATCTTGGTCATGACCACCAGCGGCCGGCTGTAATAAAAGCCCTGGGCCAGGGGAATGCCGCAGGCCCGGCACCAGTCGATATCCGCCTTGGTTTCCACTTTTTCGGCCAGCACGGTCTTGCCCGCCGCCAGACTGGCGGCGACCACCGCCTCCAGGCGGTCCGGATCGTTGCGAAGCGCCAGGAAATCCACCTTAACAAACGTCATATAGGGCATGATCGGGTCAAAGGACGGATCACCCACATAGTCGTCCAGGGCCAGGACGTAGCCGGCTTCATGGATGCCGCGCACCAGTTCGGCAAAGGCCGCGTCACAGGCCACATGCTCCAACACCTCGATGACGAACCGGGCCGGGTCGAGAAACCGGTGATGCCCGGCTTCCAGGATTTCCTTGGAAAAATTGATG
>NZ_MLBG01000110.1 GCF_001936595.1 Desulfovibrio sp. DV | reverse complement strand
GCCTGCCTGCGGCAACAGGGGGGAGGTGAAGAAGAAAAGGCGGAAGATGCCTCCGGCGGCCGGGGGGATGATCCCCCCGGACCCCTGCAACGGGGAGAAGAAGTGATGGAGATGGAACGGGAAAATCCCTGGGTGGCGGCGGGGTTGGATGACGGTCGGGCTGCCAGGGCGCGTGGCCCGGTCGGATCGGTTGTTTTTCCACGCTGCGGTCTATTCCAATTTCGCCCGGGACCGGGCCATGGCCGACGCCCTGGAAGCAGCCCTTTGCCGCCCGGAATTTGAGCGGCTCGATGTCGTGTCGCTCGATCCGGTGGCCAGACCGCCGTACTGGGACGAGTTTCGGCAGGTGCTGCGCCAGGACATGACCGCCTCGGCCATGCAGCGGGAATTTTCCGTGTCCGCCTCCTATCTCGACGCCCTGGCCTCGCGCCATCCCCACAAGGTGCGTCTGTTTGTCACCACCGCCCTGCCCCTGGTCCCGGTGCTGGTTGTAAGCGATGCCGTCATCGCCGGGCACTACGCCCATTCGCCGGTGGCCGCGCCGCTTGGGCTGTGGCTGGTCATCCCCACCGACGCCGGCCGGCTGCTGGAGTTGGCCGAGGAAGGCAGCCGGGCCGACGCCCTGGAAGCCGTGGACGCCGGGGCCTATAGGCTGGTCTGCGATTGCCTGGCCGCCCGGGCCGTATCCCGCCGTCTGGCCTAAGTGTTCGAGAAGAGGAAGAAAAGAGTGCCTCCGGCGGCCAAAGGGGTAACCCCTTTGGAATCCCACCTGGGGGAAGTTTGATTTGACCGGGTGCGTTGCCGAGTCGCTACGCGAAAGGGGCGCAAGAAAAAAGGATGGTCGCCATGCGACAGGCAGAAATCGCCCAATTGCTGGCCGGGGCTGATGATCCCGGACTTTTTTCCGCAGCCGAGGCGCTTAACCGGGAGATTTTCGCCGGCGAGGTCTATCTGCGCGGGGTGGTGGAATTTTCCAACCACTGCCGCAACAACTGCCGCTACTGCGGCCTGCGCGCGGCCAACCAAAACGTCCACCGCTACCGCCTGACGGTCGAGGATATCCTGGCCTGCGCCGGGCTGGCCCGGGAACTGTCCATCGGCACCATCGTGGTCCAGTCCGGCGATGATTTCAGCTACACGGCCGACGACATTGCCCGGGTCATCACCGGTGCCAAGGCCGACTCCGACGTGGCCGTCACCCTGTCCCTGGGCGACCGGACCGAGGCTGAGCTGGCCCACTGGCGGGACTGCGGCGCAGACCGCTATCTGCTTAAAATCGAGACCTTTGACGAGGCCCTCTACGCCCACTGCCGCCCGGGGCTGACCGTGGCCGACCGGCTTGACCGCCTGGCCGCCCTGCGCCGGGCCGGCTACGAGGTCGGTTCCGGGGTCATCACCGACCTGCCCGGCATGACGCCGGACATCCTGGCCGCCGATCTCCTGCAGCTGGCCGATCTCGACCTCGACATGATCGCCGTCGGCCCCTTCGTGCCCCATCCCGACACGCCCTTTGGCCGCGAGCACCCCGGCTCGATCCTGACCGCCTTTCGGGCCATGGCCATCCTGCGCCTGCTGGCCCCCCTGGCCAACATTCCCTCGACCTCGGCCTTAAACGCCCTGCGCGACGGAGCCAGGGAACAGGGACTCACCGTCGGGGCCAATGTCATCATGCCCTCGCTCACCCCGGAAACCGTCAGCCCGGATTACGCCATCTATCCCGGCAAAAACGCCTTCCGGGCCGATGCCCGGCAGCGGGTCGAAGCCGCCCGGGAAGCCGTCCGCCGGGTGGGGAAAACGCCCTCCACCGCTGTCGGCGGGTCCAAAAGGAGACACCATGGCTGAAAATAACGCCGAAAAAGCCCCTCGAGGCGTGCGTCTGGTCATCACCTTTGTCGGCCGCCGCAATGCCGGCAAGTCTTCGCTTATTAACGCCGTCACCGGCCAGGACGTGGCCATCGTGTCCGATTTCGCCGGCACCACCACCGATCCCGTGGCCAAGGCCTACGAACTGTTGCCGCTTGGGCCGGTGACCCTCTACGACACGGCCGGGCTCGACGACACCGGCGAACTCGGGGCGCTTCGCATCGCCGCCACCAAAAAGGTGCTCTGGCGCACGGACATTGCCGTAGTGGTGGTGGACGCGGCCGCCGGCCTTGGCCAGCCGGAACGGGACATGATCGAGGACATACGCAAGCTCGACATTGCCTTTCTCATCGTTTTCAACAAGACCGATCTGGCCGCCCCGGCTGCGGCCGACGTGGCCTGGTGCCGGGAGCACGGCATCCGCACAGTGGCCGCAAGCGCCGCCAGCGGCCAGGGGTCGGTGGCGGTCAAGGAAGCGATCATGGCCCTGGCCCCGGCCGAAAACCTGCGCGAACCGGTCCTTTGCGGCGATCTCTTTACCGAGGGCGACACTGTGGTCTGCGTCGTGCCCATTGATCTGGCTGCGCCCAAGGGGCGGCTGATCCTGCCCCAGGTCCAGGTGTTGCGCGAGATCCTCGACGGCGACGGCATTGCCGTCACGGTCAAGGACCGGGAGCTGGAAGCGGCCCTGGACAATCTGCGCCGGCCGCCGGCCCTGGTGGTCACCGACTCCCAGGTGATCCTCAAGGTGTCGGGCGACGTGCCGGACGCGGTGCCGCTGACCACTTTTTCCACACTGTTTGCCCGCTATAAGGGCGACCTGCCCACCCTGGCCGCCGGGGCTGCGGCCATCGACCGGTTGCGCGACGGCGACACCGTGCTGATGGCCGAGGCCTGCTCCCACCATGCCCAGGCCGACGACATCGGCCGGGTGAAGATACCCCGCTGGATTTCCCAGTACACGGGCCGGGACGTGCAGTTTGAAATGTACACCGGCCACGATTTCCCCGACGATCTGGAGCGGTTCGCTCTGGTCGTGCACTGCGGCTCGTGTATGCTCGGGCGGGTGGAAATGCTGCGGCGCATCCGCGAATGCGTGCGCCGGGGCGTGCCGGTGACCAACTACGGCGTGGCCATCTCCAAGGTCCAGGGGGTACTGGCGCGGGTGCTGGCCCCGGTGCTGCGCTAGGTGAGGACAAGAGAGAGAAAGAGGGAAGATGCCTCCGGCGGCCGGGGGGATGATCCCCCCGGACCCCTCAACGGGGAAAATTGGGGAACGAGTGGTTTACGCTTTGGGACTGGAGCGGCTGCTGCACATGGTATCCCCGCCCGGCCCTGATCCCCTCACACCGGAAAGGTCAGGGTAAAAAGCGCGCCGCCGGCATTTTCCGCCCGCACCTCCCCCTGCAATTGCCGGGTCAGGTTGGCCACCAGCTGCATCCCGAGGCTCTCCGTGCCCTCGATGGAAAAGCCCGGCGGCAACCCCTGGCCCTGGTCGCCGACCGTCACCCGCATGACCCCGCCTGCAAGACGCACCGCCACCTGCACCTCGCCGGACACACCCGGCCCGTAGGCATGTTTGATGGCGTTGGTGATCAGTTCATTGAGCACCAGCCCAAGCGGCGCAGCCTTCTCGATGGACAGGAAAATCGGCTCCAGGCCGAGCTTGCAGCGGACACCCCCGCTTCGCCCGAGGCTGTTTTCCAACTGGCCGGCCAGCCGGGAGACATAGTCGGCCACGTCGATGCGGCCGAAATCCCCGGTGCGGTAGAGCCCCTCGTGGACCAGGGCCATGGAGGCAATGCGGGTGCGGCTTTCCAGCAGCACCAGACGGGCCTCGGCATTGTCCGTGGCCTCGGCCTGGAGGAAAAACAGGCTGGAAATGACCTGCAGATTGTTTTTCACCCGGTGGTGGACTTCCCGCAGGAGCAGTTCCTTGTCCTCAAGGGATTGGCGCAGGGCCTCCTCGGCTGCCCGGCGCTCGGTCACGTCCTCGACCACGAAGACGAAATAGTCCGGCCGGCCCATGTCGCCCCGCACCAGGGAGACGGTCAGGTTGACCTGGACCGACACCCCGTCCGGGCGGATGCAGCGGCCCTCCCTGGCAAACGTCTCCAGCCGCCCGGCCAGACTCTCCTGCAGCCGGGCTTCCACGGCCGCCATGTCCTGGGGGACGATGGCCTCGACCAGGGAATGCCCCAGGAGTTCCTGGCGGGAACAGCCGACCAGTTGGCACAACCGCTCGTTGACCAGCAGCCACTGCCCGTCCGGTGAGACATGGGCCATGCCCACGGCCGCCTGCTCAAAGGAAGACCGGAACAGGCGTTCGTTTCTGACCAGCCCCCGGGCCATGTCCTCAAAGGCTCCTTCAAAGACGCACAGTTCGGCAAAGGCCCCGGAGCCGCCCTCCCCCCCGCCGCTACCCTCCGGCAGGCTGGCCGCAAACCGGGCCAACGGCTCCTCGACCTGCTGCCGCAGGGCCTTGCGCAATTGCGCCGAGGCCAGCACAAACGCGCCGGCCATGAAGACAAACAGCACCGCGACCGTGTACAGGGCCGGGGCCACCAGATCCGACACCGGCACCGTGGGCAGCACAAACCAGCCGCACTGGTCCACCACCCCCACCGTCCCAAGCCAGAGCCGGCCGCCGGACTGGTAGACCAGATGGCCTTTGCCGGCCTTGGCTGCGGCAAAAAGCGGCGTGTCGCCGATATTGGTCTGCTCGGCCACCCGCCGGGGGTCGGGATGGACAATGAGATTGCCATAGGCGTCGCAGGCCACGATGCGACCGCCGGCCAGGGGGGCCAGTTGGGTCAGACGTTCGCCCAGCCCGGCCAGATCGAGTTCTCCGGCCAGGATGCCGCCCGTGGCGGCGCGCACCCCGAGATAGACCACCAGCCGGCCGTCTATGGGCGAGGGCAGGGGCCGCGACAACAGGAGCCGACCGTCCTGCCGGTTGTCGAAATCGAGGGGAAAGGCCGCTCCCTGCAACCCCGACGGCACGGCCCGGGCCACGGTGCCGTCGGCTGTAATCCAGAGCAGCCGGCGAAAAGCCGGCGAAACCGCCAGGAGGTCGGACAGCGCCTCGGGCCGCACCGGCCCTCCATCCGGAGCCACCCGGCCGACAAAGGTTTCCAGAATGTGGAAGGCCTCATCCAGGGCGGTTGCGACAAAGGCGGCCAGCGTTGCGGCCAACCGGGTGTTGTCCCGTTCCATGGTGCGCCAGTGCATGGAAATCATGGCCGCAGCCATCAGCGCCAGCAACAGCAGTCCCGGAGCCACCAGACGCACGAGGAGACTGCGGCTGAGGATGCGGCTGATCGGCGTCGGGCGCACGGCAGCTATTCTCCGGCCACGGACGTAAACCGGCCGTCCTTTATGGTGACAAGGAAGGTGTCGCGGGCCACGTCGCCGCTTTCGTCCAGGGCAAAGGGGCTGATGACCCCGGTTTGCGGGCCGGTTGCGGCCAGGGCCGGGCCAAGCCCCCTGGCCTCCCCGCCGGTGCGCGAAAGGGCCGAGGCCAGCACGGTGACGGCCTCATAGGCGTAGGCGGCGGCGAAACTGGGCGGCCAGCCGAAGCGCTCCCGATAGCGCCGGGCAAACTCCCGGAACTCGGGCCGGTCGTTTTCCTCGGAGTAGCTGGTGGCAAAGACGATGCCGTCGACGCTGCGCCCGCCGATGGCCAGGATCTCCCGGGTATAGGGCCAGGTGGGGCAGAGGAGCGGCAGCCGGGTGTTGCGGGCGGTCATGGTCTGGGCCAGGGCAGCCACGTCCCGGGCTGCGGCCGTGGCCACGATGGCCTGCCCGCCGCTGTCTGCCGCCTGATCCAGCAGCGCCCCCCAGTCGGCCCCCCGGCTGGAGGAAAACGAATAGTGGCAGACCAACTCGCCGCCGGCTTCTGCAAAGGCCTGCTCAAAGGCGGTCTGGAAACTGTCGGTGTAGGAGGCATTGTCCGTGTCCCCGGCCAGACAGACCCGGGCCAGGCCCTGGCGGGCGGCATACCGGCCAAGGGCCACGCCCCAGGCTTCGTTGGAAGGGATCACGCGGAAGAAATTGTCTTTTTTGCCGGAGAGTTCCGGGGTGGCGGTGGTTGGCGAAATCATGACGCCGCCGGCAGCGGCAACAACAGGCAGGGCGGCCAGGGTCTGGGAGCTGGTCATGTGGCCGATAATGGCCACGGCCCCGGCCTTAAGGAGCGTGGTGTCGGCGTCGATGGCCCCCCGGGCCGTGTCCCCGTCGTCGCTGGCCAGCAGCCGAAGCGGCCGGCTGGCCACGCCGCCCCGGGCATTGACGGCTTCCACGGCCAGGGTTGCCCCATTGCGGCCCTGGACCCCGAGATCGGCATGGCTGCCCGTGAGCTGGCCGGAAAACCCCAGCAGCACCGGGTCATCCCCGCCGCAGCCCGACGCGAGCACAAGCCAGCCCAACACAAGGAGGGACAACCAACCCACGCAACCCCCGAAGGCGGCCACGTCCGCCACCGGCCACCGCTGTTTGCCAAAGACAATGAATATCCAATCCATACGACAGTGGACAATCGACCGCAATGGCTTTGCCGGCCGCGTCTTGCCACAATCGCCGGCCTCCCGTACCGTGGCGCCATGGAACGACCGACACTGACGCTTAAAAACAACGAGGAACGCCGCCTGCGTGCCGGACACCTGTGGGTGTTCAGCAACGAGGTGGATACGAAAAAAACCCCGCTGACCGCCTTCACCCCGGGCCAGGAGGCCGTGGTGACCGCCTCGCGCGGCCGCCCCATCGGCGTGGCCACGGTCAACCCCGGCTCGCTTATCAGCGCCCGGATCATGGACCAGGACCCGGAGACGCGCCTGGATGCCGACTTTTTCCGGGCCCGGCTGCGCGAAGCCCTGGCCATACGCAGCCGGCTCTACCCCACGCCGCATTACCGCCTGCTCTTTTCCGAGGGCGACCATGTGCCGGGGCTGATCCTGGACCGCTACGGCGACGTCATTGTCGGCCAGCTCAACACGGCCGGCATGGACAGCCGCAAAGAGCTCATCCTGGAAGCCATCCTGGCCGAGCTGGCCCCGTCCGCCGTCATCTGGCGCAACGACAGCCCCACCCGCGACTTCGAGGGCCTGCCCCGGATCGTGGAAGTGGCCTACGGCACGGCCCCGGAAAACCTTGCCATCAACGAGGACGGGGCGCTTTTTGCCGTGCCGGCCCTTGGCGGCCAGAAAACCGGCTGGTTTTACGACATGCGGGAAAACCGCTCGCGCCTGTGCCGGCTGGTCGGGGGCCGCACGGTGCTGGACCTTTTTGCCTATGCCGGAGCGTTTTCCGTGCGCGCGGCCCTGGCCGGGGCGGCGTCCGTCACCTGCCTGGACTCTTCCGAGGCGGCCTGCGCCATGGCCGCCGACAATGCGGCCCGAAACGGCGTGGCCGACCGGGTCGAGGTGGTGCGGGCCGATGCCGCCGCCTTTTTGGAAGAATGCGCCGCTGCCGGACGCACCTTTGACGTGGTGAGCCTGGACCCGCCGGCCCTGGTCAAACGCAAGAAAGACCTGGAAGCCGGGCTTAAGGTCTATGAGCGGCTCAACCGGCTGGCCATGGACGTCCTGGCCGAGGACGGGCTGCTTTTAACCTGCTCGTGCTCCCAGCACGTGGACGCCTACGAACTGCGCCGGGCGGCCTTGCGGGCGGCCATGGCCCGGGGGCGGCGCGGCCAGATTCTCGACCAGGGCCGCCAAGGCCCGGACCACCCGGCCCATCCGGCCATGGCCGAGACGGATTATCTCAAGTCATTTCTGTTGCGATTGGTGCAGCAGTAAAGAAAACGGCCCGCTGCTGTTGCCGCGGGCCGAGAGCCGGTCTATAGGGAGAGCCTGGGAAATCCTTCTTCCCAGTCGTACCCCAACCGGAGGCTACTTCCATGCTTTCCTGGACCATCGCCTTTCTGATTATCGCCCTGCTGGCCGGCGTCCTGGGCTTTACCGGCATCGCCCGCACCGCCAGCGGCATCGCCAAAATCCTGTTTTACATCTTCCTGATCCTGTTCGTCCTGTCGCTGCTTCGCGGTCTGTTCTAGGCCAAACACCGAACAGCCCCTTTGCGGCGCCTGGCAGCCTGTGCCGGGTCGCCGCAAAGGGGCCGTCTGGATGTTCCTTGCCTGGGTGAAAAACCGATCAGATCAGTTCCGGACCCCCGTCGGTTCCACCCGAAGCGCCGGCATCCGGGCCGGCATCGGGCCAGCTCTCCACCGGGGCCACGACCTTGGCTTCGGGAGTGGAGGCTTTCCAGATCGCCCGAAGCACGGCGGGAATACCCAGTCCGGTCAGGGCCGACATGAAAAACACCTTCTGGCCCGAAGCGGCGGCAACGGCCCGGCGCTCGGCCAGTTCTTCGGGCGAGAGCAGGTCGATCTTGTTGATCACGCGGATCTGCGGCCGCAGGGCCAGGGCCGGATCGAACTGGCGCAGTTCCTCGTCCACCACGTCAAAGGCCTCGAAAATGCCCTCGGGCGAGGCGTCCTCGGCCGAGACCAGATGGAGCAGCACCCGGGTGCGCTCGACGTGGCGCAAAAAGCGGTGCCCCAGGCCCTGGCCCAGGTGCGCCCCTTCGATCAGGCCCGGAATGTCGGCCAGGACCAGCCGCCGCACGCCGTCGTCGTGGTCGATGACGCCCAGGTTGGGGGTGAGCGTGGTGAAGGGATAGGGCGCGATTTTCGGCTTGGCCCGGGACACGGCGGCAATGAAGGTCGATTTGCCGGCATTGGGCAGACCGATGATGCCGACGTCGGCCAGGACCTTGAGGACCAGACGCACGCGGCGTTCCTCGCCGGGTTCGCCGGGCTGGGCGAAGCGCGGGGTGCGCATGGTGGACGAGGCAAAGTGCAGGTTGCCCTTGCCGCCGCGTCCGCCGTGGCAGGCCACGAAGGTCTGGCCCGGTTCGACCAGATCGGCCAGCAGTTTGAGCTGCTGCGGGGCCACGGTGGCGGCCGCTTCCAGGAGCGCCGCCTCGGCAGCGGCATCGGCCTCGGGATCGGCTTCCTCGGCGGCAGCGTCGGCCTCGTCAGCCGGTTCGGCCTCCTCGTCCAGCTCCCCGTCCTCAGCCAACTCCGCATCGTCGGCCAGATCGGCGTCGTCAGCCAGCTCCAACCCGTCATCGGCAGCAGCCTCGGCGTCGTCCCCGGCCAGGACCGCATCCAGGCCGGCGGATTCGGCCGCGGCAATGTCGGCGACCCGGGCCGGCCCGTCGCTGCCAAGGGACGGCAGCTCGTAGAGCTCGGTGCCGACCGGCACGTCGATGTACAGGTCCTCGGCCGCCTTGCCGCATTTCTGGCGGCCCATGCCGCCCTGGCCGTTTTTGGCCTCGTAAATCCGCTTGAGGCGCAGGTCGTACAGGGTCACCAGATCGGGATTGGCCCGAAAGATGAGATCGCCGCCCTCGCCGCCGTCGCCGCCGTCCGGTCCGCCCCGGGGAATGAACTTCTCGCGGCGAAAGGACACCGCACCACGTCCGCCCTTGCCGGAGCGGACGACAATCCATGCTTCATCAACAAAACGCATGAAACCTCCGTATAATCAGGGACGCAGCTTGACCAGCCGGTCTTCGCGACCGACCAAAACCAGCTTGTCGCCCAGGCGCAATTCTTCGTCAGCCCTCGGAATGAAGGAATAGTGGTCTTCGCCGGCGCACTTTTTGGCGATGACCTGGACCTGATGTTTGTTGGTCAGGTCGAGATGGCGCAAGGTCTGGCCGGCCCATCCGTCAATGCCGATTTCCTTGAGCGCCACATCCTTGTCCATGGGAAGATACTCGATCAGCCCGGGGCTGGCGAGTTGATGGGCCATATTTTTGGCGGCAAACCGCTCGGGTATGAAAACCGTGTCCACGCCGATCTTTTTGAGCAGCTTCTCATGGTCGGTGGAGATGGCCTTGACCCAGACCTGGGGCACGCCGATTTCCTTGAGATAGAGCGAAATAAGGATGCTCGCTTCCATGGAATGGCCAACCGAGACCACCACATGGGACATCTCGTCCACATGGATCTGCTCCAGGGCGCGCTTGTCCTTTGCGTCGAGCTGGTAGACCTGGGTGAAAACGTTCTGGGCGTTTTTGACCTTGTCCGCGTCGCCGTCCACGCCAAGCACCTCGCGCCCAAGCTCCACCAGGCACCGGCCCAGATGAAACCCGAACTTGCCAAGCCCGATAATACAAACCCGTTCGTCGGCCATGCCGTCTCCTGCCCGCCCGCCTGTTGCGCGCCGTTACCCGATCATCATGTTCTGCTCGGGCCAGCGGTAGCGCAACGGCTCCTGGAATCCCTGCAGCACCGAAAGAAACAAAATCGGCCCCAGCCGGCCCACGAACATGAGCATGATGATGACGAGCTTGCCGGCCGGCGAGAGCCCGGGCGTTATGCCCGTGGACAGCCCCACCGTGCCGAATGCCGACACCACCTCGAACAAAATTTCCAGAAACCGGCCGCCGGCTTCCACATGCGGGGCCACAGCCCCCTCGGTGAAACACATAAGCAGGACTGAGCCAAGCACCAGACCGGCAGCGAAAATGGTCAGGGTGACGGCCCGGTCCACGGTGTCGTCGTCCACGGCAAAACGCCCCACCACGGCCTGCTTGCGGCCAAACATCTTGGCCCGGCCAAAGGCGGCCAGCACCCGGAAGGTGGTCGTCTTGATGCCGCCGGCACAGGAGCCGGGCGAGCCGCCAATGAACATCAAAAGGATCATGATGACCAGGGAGGCGTCGGCCATGCGCCCGATGTCCAGGGTGTTGAATCCAGCCGTGCGGCAGGACACGGACTGGAACAGCGCCGCCACAATCCGGTCCAGGGCGGGCAGTTCCGGATAGCGGCTGCCGAGAAATTCGCCGCAAAAAATCATGGCCGCGCCGGCAAAGACCAGAAAGGCCGAGACGGCAAAGACCGTGCGGGCATACCAGGACAGACGCTGCTGCCGGCCCTCGGCCCGGCCGCCCGGCAGCAGGCGGTTTCGGGCCACGCGGTAGCCTTCGATGAGCACGGCAAAGCCCAGGCCGCCGCTGACGATGAGCCACATGATGATCAGATTGATCCCGGGATGGCCGGTGTAGCGCATGAGGTTGTCCGGGAAAAGCCCGAAACCGGCGTTGCAAAAAGCGGAAACGGAATGGAACACGGCGGAAAAGGGGGCAAAGCCCACGGGATCGAACAGATAGAGGCCAAGGGCGCCCAGGGCCTCGATAAAGACCGTGACCACGGCCATGCGGGTGAGAAACCGGCCCAGGTGGAAACTGGCGTCATGGAGCAGGCTCTGGCCCACGGCGATGTGGTCGGCCAGGGACACCCGGCGTCGCCAGAGATAAAAGATCAGGGTGGAAAAGGTCATGATGCCCAGGCCCCCAAGCTGGATCAGGGCCAGGATGACGGTGTGGCCGAAGCGGGTAAACGTCGTGCCGGTGTCGGTGACGGCCAGGCCCGTGACGCAGGCGGCAGAGGTGGCGGTAAAAAGCGCGTCGAGAAAGGACACCGGTTCATGGCTGGCGCTTATGGGCTGGCACAGCAAGCCGGCCCCGAGCAAAATCGCGGCAGCAAAAAAGTGGATGGGCAGAACCAGCGGGGCAAAGAGCTTTTTATGCCACATGACGGCCTTGGTAGCGCATGGCGCGGAGTTTCTCCAGGGGCTTTGGGCTCAAAAAAAGGGGGGCTCCGGAAGAGCCCCCGCGCAGGAGATGAAGGAGAGGTCAAAATGATAGGGAGGTATCATTCTGCTCACTGCTCTAAATCCAATTTCCGTGCCAGGGCGGCCAGTCTGGGCGCTAAAAATTTATCTCTATTTTTCAATAGGATAGTAGACATCGCGGATCGGTTGTCCCGAAATTCCGCCACGACCTGTCCAGCATTACGGTAAAACAGGAAAAAAGTACGGGAAAATCGCTCGCCCCGGCCGTTTTTCCGGACGGGCGCTGCTTCTACGGGATTGCGCCGGGATTGCCAAGAGGGAAGAAGCGGCGGCCCCAGGCCCAACCATCTACGGCCGGGTCGCCAGCCCGTACTTGCGAAACAGATCGTAAAGCCGCGACGGCGACAGGCCGCTTATGGCCGCAGCCCGGCCCACGTTGCCGCGGCTGGCCCGCAACAGTTCCGCCAGATAGTCCCGCTCCACTGTCTCCATGGCCTGGCGGCGGTATTCCTTCCAGGGCGTCAGGCTCCCGTCCGCCGGCTCGGCCGGTCCGGGGCTAAACGACTCGGGCGTCTCGCACACCCCGGCCGCCCGCAGCACCTGGATGCGGATCTCATCCGGCAAATGCTTGGGGTAGAGCACCGGCTCGTTTCGGTACTGCAGGAGCACCCGCTCCATGGTGCCAAACAGGTCGCGCACGTTGCCCGGCCAGGAATAAGCGGCCAGGGCCTGAAAGAACTCCTCGGCAAAGCCCTTGGTCGGCAGGCGGTAGCGTTCGCACAGCCGGTTCATGTAATGGCTGGCCAGGGCCTTTATGTCCTCGGGACGCTCGCGCAGGGGGGGCAGGGTGATGACGATGGTGCGCAGGCGATAGAGCAGATCCTCGCGGAAGGAGCCTATGGCGGCCATGACCGACAGGTCGCGGTTGGTGGCGGCCACCAGCCGGAAATCGCTGGAAAGTTCGTGCTTGGACCCGACCGGCCGGAACCGGCCGTCCTGGAGCACGCGCAGGAAGGTCTTCTGGATGCCGGGCGAAAGCTCGCCGATTTCATCGAGAAACAGCGTGCCGCCGTCGGCCAGCTTGAAAAGCCCGTCGCGGTCGCGGTCCGCCCCGGTAAAGGCTCCTTTGACATGGCCGAAAAGGACGCTCTCAACCAGGGTCTCGGGCAGGGCGGCGCAGTCCACCACCACGAAATTGCTGTGGGACCGGGCGGAGTTGGCATGTATGGCCCGGGCAAAAAGTTCCTTGCCCGTGCCGGTTTCGCCGGTAATGAGCACCGAGGCGTCGGAGTCGGCCGCCTGGGCCACCAGATCGAGGCAGGCTTCCATGGCCGGGCCGCCGCCGACAATGGCCTCGCGCTTGAGCACCGCCCGCGGCCGCCTGGCCGCCTTTTGCGCCCGGTACTCCAGGGCGCGGGTCAGCGGCAGGGTGACGCGGTTCGGGGTCAGGGGCTTTTGGATATAGTCCCAGGCCCCGGACTTGATCGCCAGGGCCGCCCCTTCCGGGTCTTCCTGGCCGGTGATGATGATGACTTCGGGACTGTCCGGCGAGGATTTGATCTCCTCCATCAGGTCCAGGCCGTAGCCGTCCGGCAGACGCAGATCGAGGAGCACCACGTCCACCCGGTCGCGGGCCAGGGCCAGCCGCCCTTCTTCCATGGAACCGGCCCAGATGAGCATATGCCCGAGCCGGCGCATGAGGCTGCCAAAAGTCTCGCGCAGGATGGCGTCGTCGTCGATGAGGAGAATATGGGCCATTATTCCGTCTTTTCACTGCTGCTTCTTGCGTTGCGACCGCCAGACCTGACGGTGGGGCCGCGATCCGGCCGGATCGCGGCCCCACCTTTCGGGGTCCGGGGGCATGATGCCCCCGGCGGGGCGTGGGGCAGCCCCCCACTTCCACCACTCCTGTTCCGCTATTCTTCCTTCTTCTTGCCCTCGGCCACCACCTTTTCGGCAATGGGCGGCGGGCATTCCTCGTAGTGGTCAAAGGCCAGGGTGAAGGCGCCCTGGCCGCCGGTCATGGAACTGAGGGTCTTGGCGTATTCCTGCATCTCGGCCATGGGCACATGGGCCTGGATTTCCGTGATGCCGCCGGTGGAATCGGACCCCAGCACCTTGCCGCGCCGGCTGGACAGGTCGCCGATGATGTCGCCCATGTATTCGTCCGGGCAGCTCACCGACACCAGCACGATGGGTTCGAGCAGGGAGATCTTGAGCTTCTCGCAGGCCGCCTTGAAGCCGACGGAACCGGCGATCTTGAAGGCCATTTCCGAGGAATCGACGGTGTGAAACGACCCGTCGTAGAGCGTGACCCGGAAATCGACCAGGGGATAGCCGGCCAAAAAGCCGCGCACCGAGGATTCCTGCACGCCCTTGTCCACGGCCGGGATATACTGGCGCGGGATGGCTCCGCCGACAATGGCGTCCACGAACTCATAGCCGGACCCGCGCGGCAGGCCCTCCATGCGAATCCAGCAGTCGCCGAACTGGCCGCGGCCGCCGGTCTGCTTCTTGTGGCGGCCCTGGACCTCGACCTTGCCCTTGACCGTCTCGCGGTAGGGAATCTTCGGGGCCTTGAGCACCGGTGACACCTTGTAGCGACGCCGGGCCTTTTCCACGGCCGTCTCCAGATGGGTCTGGCCCATGCCGGAAATGAGGATGTCGCCGGTCTCTTCGTCGCGGGTGATCGACAGGGTGATGTCCTCGTCAAGGAGCTTGGACATGGCCGAAAACACCTTGTCCTCATCGCCCTTCTCGGCCGGGGCCAGGGCGTAGGAGATCATGGGCGGCGGCAGCACCGGGGCCGGGACCACGACCGGCTTTTTCGGGTCGCACAGGGTGTGGCCGGTGGCGGTGTCCTTGAGCTTGGCCAGGGCAATGACCGATCCCGGGCCGGCCGGTTCCTTGGAAATGGCCGCTTCCTTGCCGAGCGGCAAAAGGATCTGGCCGGCGCGTTCGGAAGAACCCGTGGCCGGGTTTAACAGTTCCAGGTTGGTGGTCACGGTGCCGGAAAGCACGCGCACAATGGAAAGCTGGCCGGCAAAGGGGTCAAAGAGCGTCTTGACCACAAAGGCAACCACCGGGCCGGTCTCGGCAGCGACGAGCTCCCCGCCTTCGATGGTGATGGTCTTGTTGCCGCCGGCGGCTTCCAGGGGACCGGGCAGGTAGTTCTGGATGGCGGCCAGCAGGCGCTGCCCGCCCATGGCCTTGAGGGCCGAGCCGCAGCACACCGGACACAGCGCGCCGGAGAGCGTGGCCGCGTGCACGGCGGCCAGGAGTTCCTCGACGGGAATGGCCTCGCCTTCGAGATAGCGCTCCATGAGCTGCTCGTCGGAAACGGCCACTTCCTCGATCATGGTCTCATGCAGGGTCTCGACCTCGTCGGCCATGTCGTCCGGTATCGGACCTTCGGCCATGCCGCCCTTGTCGTCGAAGAAATAGGCCTTGCCCTCCAGGACGTTGACCACGCCCTTGAAGTCCTCTTTCGAGCCGATGGGCAGGTTCTGGATATAGGTCTTGACCCCGAGCTTTTCCCGGATGCCGGTCAGGGCCATGTCGAAGTCGGCCCGGTCGCGGTCCATTTTATTGATGAAAAAGATGGTGGGCAGGCCGAGTTTGGCCACTTCGCCCCAGAGCTTTTTGGTCAGCGGCTTGACGCCGTCCACGGCGTCGACCACAAAGACCACGCCGTCGACAGCCCGCAGCAGATAGGGCAGATCACCGTTGAAGCTGCCGTCGCCGGGGATGTCCAGGAGAAAATGCCGGTTCTTGTTGTACTGGAAGGTGGCCAGGCCGGGCTGGGTGCTGCCCCGACGCTTGATTTCCTCAGGCTCGTAATCAAGCGCGGTGGTGCCTTCCTCGATTTTGCCCAGGCGCGCCACGGCTCCGGTCGTAAAAAGAAGCATCTCGGCCACTGAGGTCTTTCCGCATCCGCCGTGGCCGATCAGGGCGTAGGTGCGTTGGCTGGCGAGGTTATCCGACATTCCCTTCTCCCTTGTGCTAGGCGTTGTCACGTGGTCCAAACGCCGTAGGGCGTTTTTCCTGTACCGTATCGCAAGCCGCCGGGGCGGCTGGGTGACGAAGCGAACCGAGCGAGAGATCGGCGCGGAAATCCGGGCATTTTCAGGCCCTTGGCTTTTCCACGAGTTTGAGCATATTGGATGAGGCGTCACCCCTTGTCAAGACGACAACGTCTTGTAATCACGAACGCTACGGGAAAGCCGGAAGAAAAACGACACCGTGCAGCCACTCTTTCTCCATCCGCGCGATCTCGACATCGCCGCACCGCACCTGTTCTGGGCCGCCCCGCCGGACGACGCCCTGCTTGAGTCCCTGGCCACCCTGGGCCAGACCACCCCGGCCCTGGTGGTGGAAACCGGCGGCCGGCCCATCCTGGCCGCCGGTTCGCGCCGGGCCGCCGCCCTGCGGGAACGCCGGGGCACCGCCCTGTGCGCCCTGGCCGTCTCCCTGGACGGGCCGCCGGACGCCGACGAGGCCGACGACCGGGACGCAGCCATCACCCCGGCCGTGCGCCTGGGGCTTTTCTACCTGGCCTCCAACCTCGGACGGACCGTCACCGACGCCATGGCTGTGGCCGCCGGACGCTATTTCGCGGCCGAGAGCAGCAGCATCGACGACGCCCTGCGCCTGGCCGGGCCGTATCTCTTTGCCCCGGACGACCGCCGGGGCCGGCTGCTGGCCCAGTGGCTGGCCCTGCCGCCGACCCTCGACGCGCTCTTGGCCTCGGGCCATGTGCCCCTCGGGTCGGCCGGGCTGCTGGCCGCCCTGCCGCCCGAGACCCTCGACGCCCTGCTGCCGCTCCTGTCCTCCGTGCGCTGGTCCCGGGGCAGCCTTTCCGGGGCGCTCACCTGGCTTGGCGAGGCGGCACGGCTGGCCGGCGAACCGGCCGGCGTCCTTTTGGCCCGGTCCGGCGCAACCGAGCTCCTTGGCCGGGGACTTTCGCCCAATGACCTGACCGCCGGCGTCCTGGCCGCCCTGCGCCGACTGCGCTACCCGGCGCTCACCACCCTGGAGGCCCGGTTCACGGCGCTTTCACGGGAGTTGGCCCGGGGCAGCCGGGTCAAGGTCAAGCCGAGCCAGGGCTTTGAGTCCGACGCCGTGACCCTGGAGATCACGGTCAAAAGCCCGGACGAGCTGGCCAAGGCCGCTGCCGATATAGCCGCCATGGCTTTTTCCCCTGTTTTGCCCAAGCTTTTGACGGTCGCCCATGACGATGGGCCAGGCAGCGAACCCGACGCCGGGCCGGGCGCCGGCCCGGATGGCGGACCCACCGCGTGAGCGCGCCCCTGTGGGACATCACCGCCCTGGCCGTGGACGCGGCCGTGGCCGACACGGCCATGGCCGTGCGGGCCCGGGCCGCCCTGCCCGCCGCCCGGGTGA
>NZ_MLBG01000109.1 GCF_001936595.1 Desulfovibrio sp. DV | reverse complement strand
GAGGGTTACCCCTCCCGGCCGCCGGAGGCCTCCCCGCCTATTTGCGCTCCATGCCCCGGCGGCTGAGGACCAGGGCCAGGGCCGTGGTCAGCTTGACCAGTTCCACGTTGTTTTTGCGCACAACGCCGGCCAGCCGCCGGGCCAGCACGGTCAGCAGCTTGACCCCGATGACCGGATTTTCCGCCACGAAGGTGAAAAACCGGTCGCGGTCGATACGCAAAAACCGGCAGTCGGTCAGGCAGGTGACCGTGGCCGAACGGATGTCCCGGTCGAGAAGGGCCATCTCGCCGAAAAACGGGCTTTGGGCGTCGCCCAGTTCCACCAGCGTCTTCTCGGTGCGCTCGGCGTCCAGGCCGGGCGCGGCAATGCCTTTTAAGATCATGGATTTGCTGACCCGCACCCGGCCGGCCACCAACAGGAACATGTCGTCGCCGGGCTGGCCCTCGGCAATGACGGCCGCGCCGGCCGGCAGATGGACCGGCTCGAAGGCCGGGGCGACCAGGGCCAGCTCTTCCGGGGACAGGCGGGCGAAGAGTTCCGCCCGGGTCCAGGAATCCTTATTCATGGCGCGCTCCGCCGCTGTCGGCCGGGCCGGGTGCGGCCGGTTCCGGGGCATGGTCCCTGGACGGGCCGGCCTCGCGGCCAAGGATGATGCAGCCGTCAAAGGCGTTTAAGTCCACCTCGTCGCCGGGATTGACCAGTACCACCGGCCCCTGGTTGCCGATGCGGCCTTCCTGGCCGTAGGCGGCAAAGAGTTCCAGGATGAACTGGTCAAGGGCGGTGTCGGCGTCGAGGAGTTCCTTGATGGTGATGTCGCGCTTGATGCGAAAGACGGCCACGGGGAGCAGTCCGCCGTCGGCCATGGACCGGGCCACCAGCTGGGACCAGCGAAGGCCCCGCTCCTCGTGGGCCAGCGGCCGGGCCTGCATGGCCCGGTGGCCGGGCGTCCCGAGCAGGCGTTCCATGAAATGCCACAAGGCCGGGTGTTCGCCCATGGCCCCCAGGGCCCGTTCGGCCAGATCGCCGCGAATAAGGGTCACATCCACCCCGGCCCGGGCCAGATGCTGGCGGTTGGCCTCAAGCAGGGCCTCGGCATAGAGCTGGACCTTGGGAGCCAGCCCCCGGAAGGTCAGGGCGGCGAGCAGGGTCTGCTGGTCGGCTTCTTCCGGGGACAGCCCGTCTTGGGACAGGATGTAGGCGGCCCGGGCCGTGGCCGGCGAGGCCCGGCCAAGGACGGTCTCCTGGGCCGGGTTGCCGCGGCAGAATTCCAGGCGGTTTTCCAGGCCGATGTCGGCCGCCGCCTCGGCAAAGGCTTCCGGGGTGATCTGGGCCACAAGCACCACCACCGGCCCCCGCGAGGGCGGGGCAGCGGCGGCCAGGGCCTTTATGAGCCCGGCTGCGTGGGCGTTGTAGCCAAGGACGAGGCAGTGTCCGGAGGTTTTCACAGGCGCTAACCCCTGGCGTTTGCGGTTGCGGCGTTCGATCAGGGCCGAGGCCAGATTACCGGTCAGGGCGGCCATGATGCCGATGCCCGTGCCCATGATGCACATGCCGATGATGCGCCCGGGCACGGTGACCGGCACGATGTCGCCGTAGCCCACGGTGGACAGGGTGACCATGGCCCACCACAGGGCGTCGAACAGGGTCCGGTCGGGATTGTCCCGCAGCTCGAAAAAGTAAAAGCCCACCGTGGCCAGCAGCAAGATGACGGCCACCAGGGCCGTGGCCGTGGCCAGGGTGGAGGCAAAAAGCCGGCGCAGCAGGGAGGTCGGGGCGTTCACGGGCGGCAACTAGTTGATGCCGACTTCCTTGGCCACGTCCAGGACCTTCTTGCCGGGCTTCTTGGCGCAGGCGTCCATGAGCGCGCCGGAGAAGTTTTCCAGGGTCTTCCAGTTGAGCGTGGTGTCGCCGGAGACGCCGCTCAAGTAGCCGTCCAGCCACATGAGGATGATGCCGGCGGATTCTTCGTCAGCGTCGGCAATCTCCATGACGAAATCCTTGCAGGTGATGGCGCCGAAGTCGATGTTCTGGGGCTGTTGCTGTTTCTTGGCCAGGGCCGGGCCGGCAACGGCCAGCATCAGGACGGCGGCACAGACGAGGGAGCGGAGCAGACAAGGCATGGCGTCTCCAGAGGAAGAGGGTTGTCCGTCGGCAGTTGGGCCGCGACGGGCCCGGGCCGGGCAGGGCCGGACAAGGCGGCTCGAAATTAGAGTATTTGCCGCCGGCCCGCCAGAGGGGACCGGCACAAGAGGTGGGCTAGAACAGATTGTACTGGCGGATTTTGCGGTAGAGGGTCTTGCGGCAGATGCCCAGGGCCTCGGCCGCCAGCGACCGGTTGTTGTCGTAGAAGTTGAGCACCTTGGCGATGTGCTCCTTTTCCTTGGCTTCAAGGGTCTGGATCTCTTCCTCGGTCCGGGCCGGCTCCAGGAATTCGCGCGGCAGGGCGTGTTCGGTGATGAGGCTGTTTTCCGACAGGATGATGGAGCGCTCCATGACGTTTCGCAGTTCGCGCACGTTGCCCGGCCAGTCGTAGCCGGTTAAGCATTTCATGGCCCGGTCGGAAATGCGGAAGGGGGCCTGTCCGGCCGTTAAGCGCGACAGGAAAAATTCGACCAGCAGCGGAATGTCCTCGCGGCGTTCCCGCAGCGACGGCATCTCGATATTAAAGACGTTGATGCGGTGGAAAAGTGCTTCGTGGAAGCGGCCCTCGGCCACTTCCTTGACCAGTTCGCGGTTGGTGGCAAAGACCAGCCGGATGTCCACCCGGCGCTCTTCCTTTTCCCCCACCCGGCGGTAGGTCTTGTTTTCCAGGACCCGCAGCAGGGCCGCCTGGACCTCGATGGGCAACTCGCCGATCTCGTCGAGAAAAAGCGTGCCCTTGTTGGCAAAGGCCATGAAGCCTTCGCTGTTCTCCACCGCGCCGGTAAAGGAGCCGCGCAGATGGCCAAACAGTTCGCTTCTGGCCAGTTCCTTTTGCAGGGTAGCGCAGTTTTTGATGAAAAACGGCTTGTCCGCCCGTTTGGACAGGGTCTGGATCAGGTGGGCGGCCACTTCCTTGCCGGCCCCGGATTCGCCGGTAATGAGCACCGGCACTTCGGTCGGGGCGACCTTTTCGATGAGGTAGCGCACCTGCTTGATGGCCGGGGAGTTGCCGACCAGCTGCACCGGCGGGGTCTGGCCCTGGAAGTGGCGCAGCCGGCGGTTTTCCCGGCGCAGGTAGGTGCGCTGGTAGGCCCGTTCGATCAGCAGTTCCAGTTCGGCCAGATTAAAGGGCTTGGTGACGTAGTCAAAGGCCCCGAGCTTCATGGCCTCGACCGCGGTGTCGATGGCCCCATGGCCGGTGATGAGGATGGTTTCCAGGTCTTCCTGGCGCTGGCGCAGTTCGACCATGAGTTCCAGGCCGTTGGCGTCGGGCAGGCGGATATCCAGGACCGCCACCTCGTATTCGTTTTTGGCCAGGAGCTCCCGGGCCTCACGGGCCGAGGCAGCCACATGGACGGCCCGGGCCGGGGTGGTCAGTTCCTTGAGCAGGAGCTTGCCGATGGACGGTTCGTCATCGACGACGAGGACGCAATACGTGCTATTCACTGGGGTGCCCGCTATCCAGGGGGAGTTTCACGGTAAAATGCGTGCCGATGCCGACTTCGCTGGCCACTTCGATGACCCCGTGGTGTTCGCGCACGATGCTGTAGCAGGTGGACAACCCGATGCCCAGGCCCTTGCCCACGGGCTTGGTGGTGAAAAAGGGGTTGAAAAGCTTGTCCATGTTCTCCGGGGGGATGCCGCGTCCGGTATCTTCCACCGAGAGGTTGACGGTGTTGTCGTTTTCCGGGTGGGTGGTGATGGTGATCTCGCCGTCGCCCTCCACGGCGTCCATGGAGTTGACGAGCAAATTGAGCAGGACCTGCTTGAGCTGGGCCTCGTCGCCGGGCACGGTGGGCAGCCCTTCGTGGATATTGACGGTGAGGCGAAGGCCGGCAGCGGCGCATTCCGCCAGGCGGCGCTTGAGGATATTGAGCGTGTCGATGACCACTTCGTTGAGGCTCACCGGCGAAAAGGCCAGGGTGTGGGGCCGGGAAAACGACAGCATGGAGCGCACGATGTCGCGGCAGCGGCGGCATTCCATGAGGATGGTCTCGGTGTATTCGGCCACGTCGCCGTAGAGTTCGCCGTCAACGGCCGACTCGATGGCCGGCAGGCGGCGGCGGATGCCCTCGGCCAGCCCGTACACCGCCGTCAGGGGGTTGTTGATCTCATGGGCCACGCCGGCGGCCAGCATCCCGATGGTGGCCATTTTTTCGGCCTGGTAATACTTGGCCTGGTATTCGTGTTCCATGGTCACATCGCGCTTGAAAATGAGGATGCGCGATTCCGGGCTGTCGGGATTGTGGATGGGCGAGGCCACCATCTCAAAGCGCCGGGGGACGCCGTGGATCTTGAATGTGCCCATGCAGCGGCACACGGCGTTGGAGCGAAAGGAGCGGTGGGCCGGGCATTCGGGGCAGGGCGTGCCGCTTTGCCGGAAAAGCTTGTAACAGTGCTGGCCCTCGGGGCGCGGCACGTCGAAGAGTTCGTGGAAGACGTGGTTGACGGAGATGATGCGCAGGTCTTTGGTCAGCACCATCATGATGTCGGTGATGCCGTCGAGGATGGCGGCAATCTCCTGGCGGCGCAGCTCCGATTCCTGGTGGGCGTCTTTGAGCTCCTCCACCTTCTGGCGCAGCTCCTGATAAAACCCGAGCTTGCTGTGCTCGATGCCGATCAGGTCTTCCAGGGACGGGGGCTGGGGCAGGGCGTCGCCGGCGTGGGGTTCCATGGAGCGTCTGGGCAAGGGGGTCCGCAACCGCGAGGGCGTCATAAAGGATTCACGGCCGTCGCGGGCCACATCGAGGGTGAGCCGGCGAAACGGCATGGAGCGCCTGGAGCCGGGCAACAGCCGATCCTGGACCCTGGTTATGGCCGGTTGGTCTGTTGCGTCCCGGGATTTTTCATCCCCTCCTGCTGCCGCAGACATGATGCCGTCCATGGGAAACGGCCGCTAGGACAAAAGCAGGCAGGCCGGTTCTTCGCCACGGGCCACGGGCCGGGAGACGATGAGCCGGTCGGGACCGGCGGACTCTATGGCGGCAAGGGACCCGAGGTCCAGAAAATCCTGCAGGGCGGCCACGGCGCGGATGCGAAAAGCGGCCATGGGCTGGCGGGTGAGGCCGGACAGGCGGCGCAGGGCGGCGAAATCCAGGCGCAGGGCGGCCGGACCGTGGGAGAGGAAGGCGGCCAGCCAGCGGGTGAAGCCGTCACTGCCCAGGGGAGCGCGGGCGGCCAGCAGGCGTTCGATGCGCTGGGCGTCGTCAAAGGCGGCCAGCATCCGGGGGCTGACGTCCAGGGCGCACAGGCCGGCGGCCCGGTCGCACAGGAGCGTATTGAGCAGCCGGACCTGCAGGGCATAGCTGCCGGCGGCGTCCTCGATGTCGATGCGGGTGGCGGCCAAGCGCCACAGCGAGCGTTCCAGGCGTCTGGCGTCGAACCGCCGGGCCTTGGGCCGGATCAGGCGGGCCAGATCGCGCAGGGAAAAGCGGGCCGAGCCCCGGGTCTGGCTGCGCCAGGCCAGGAGCAGGCAGCCGAGAAAGGCGTCGAGATCGTCCTGGTCCAGGCGTTCGCCGCTGGCGCGAAGGGTCGCGCCGGGCCAGCAGGCGGCCAGGGGCAGGCCTTCCTGCCACTGCCTGGGCGAGCAGGTGCGGGCGGCAAACAGGTCGGAGGCCAAAACGAGGCCGAGCAGGCGCGTGGACAGGCCTTGTTCCAGGCCGTCGGCAGCCCGGGCCTCGGGGTCGCTGTCCAGGGGGCTGGTCAGGGTCATGGCGTCGAAGCCGATCTCATCATGGTACATGGTCGTCTTCCCCCTGGCTCAAAGCGGTTTACCCTGTCCGCGCGGGCAGGCCGGCGCAGGGCCGGATGGCGGAAAACGGGGCGACCGGCCGTCCGCCCGCCCCGATTGCGGGTTAGGCGTTTCGACGCAGGGTGGCGAGCATCCCGCGCAACTGGCGCAGGTGGCCGCGTTCCTCGTCGAGGCATTGCTTGACGATGCCGGACTCGGCCACGGGGAGCAGGTCCATCATCTCGCGGAAGTAGAGGATGGTGTCCTTCTCGAACCGGCTGGCCAGTTCGATGGCGGCAATGGGGTCGGCCGCGTCGGCCAGATCCTGCTCCGGGGCTCCGCCGCAGAAAAGGGCGTGGGAGTCGAGCAGGGCCTGGACGTATTCCATGTATTCCTCTTCGTTGCTGCCGGCCGGAACCTCAATCTTGGCGATGCGTCCGGCCATGGCCTCGAAGATGGCCTGGTGGCGGGCTTCCTCGCCGGCGAAGAACTCCAGGAAGCTTTTGACGTCCGGATTCGTCGCGGCCGCGGCGGCCTTGCTATAGACGTTGCGTCCGCGGCGCTCGATCTCAATGGCCGTGCCGACAATGTCGCTGGCGCTGAAAAAACGAGCCATAAAGCGTCTCCTTGTAAGAGGCCTCCGGCGGCCGGGGGGATCATCCCCCCGGACCCCCGGGAAGGGGGAGTGGGTACTCCCCCGGGCCTATGCGTCCTGCGCGGTGTTTCTACAACTCGTTGGGCAGGGCTTTGAGCTGGGCGTAGGTGTACACCGGGCCATCCACGCAGACATAGCTCGTGCCGATATTGCAGCGGCCGCAGATGCCGATGCCGCACTTCATGCGTTTTTCCAAAGTGGTCAGGATCTGCTCATCCGGGAAGTTGAGCTTTTTGAGCGCTTCCAGGGTGAACTTGATCATGATCGGCGGGCCGCAGGTAATCGCCACGCAGTTTTCGGCCGACGGGGCCATTTCCAGGAGCACGTTGGGGATAAGGCCCACCTTGTGTTCCCAGCCCTCGGCATCGCGGTCGATGGTGAGCGTGGTTTCGATGTCCTTGCGCGAGGTCCACTCGGGCAGCTCGGAAGAAAAGGCCATGTCCTGGGGCGAACGCGCGCCGTAGAGCAGCCGGATCTTGCCGAAGTCGGCCCGGTTGTCGAGCATGTAGAGGAACAGCGTGCGCAGCGGGGCCATGCCGATGCCGCCGCCGACGAACACGATGTCCTTGCCCTTCATGTCCTCGACCGGGAAGGGCTTGCCGAGCGGCGCCCGCACGCCGATCTTGTCGCCGGCCACGAGGTTGTGCAGTTTTCCGGTCACTTCGCCGGTCCGCATGACCGAGAACTGGAGGTAGTCCATGCGGGTGGGGGGCGAGTTGATGACAAAGGTGGATTCGCCGATGCCCGGGGCCGAGAGCTGGCCCACCTGGCCGGGGCCGAAGGTGAACGCGGCCATTTTGGCGGCATCGTCGAAGCGCACCCGGAAGGTCATGATGTTGTGCGTCTCCTGGACGGTCTCCAGGATGGTGGCCACTTCCGGCAGATAGGGATTGAACGGATCGGTCATCTGGACACCTCTAGGCCTTGGCCTTGGCGACGGCGTTTTGCACGATTTCGCGGATGTCCACGGAAACCGGGCAGCTTTTCACGCACCGGCCGCAGCCGCAACAGGCGATCAACCCATCATGCAGGGTCGGATAATAGCTGAACTTATGCCCCACCCGGTTTTTCAGGCGATGGGCCTTGGTCGGACGCGGGTTGTGGCCCGAGGCTTCCAGGGTGAACTGGAAGTGCATACAGGCGTCCCAGGAGCGCACCCGCTTGCCGGCCAGGCCCGCGCCTTCGTCGGTGATGGAGAAGCAGTAGCAGGTGGGGCACAGGTAGGTGCAGGCCCCGCAGCTCACGCACTTGTCCGACTGGTCGCGCCAGAACTCCAGGTCGTCAAACAGGCCAAGCAGGGCCTTGGGAGCGTCGGCAATGTCCGGGGCCTCGCCGAGCGCCTCCCGGGCCTTGGCCTTGACGGCCTCGGCCTCGGCCGTCTTGCCCGCGCCGTCGGCCAGCACCGGGCTGTCCAGAAACGGCGCGCCCTTGTCGCTGACCGCTTCGACCAGATAGCCGCCGTCCACCGGGGTTAAAAGCAGGTCGGAACCGGCGGCGTCGGCCGGGCCGGAACCCACCCAGTGGCAAAAGCAGGTGTTCTCCACCCGGTCGCAGGCCATGGTGACGAACACCGTGGCTTCGCGGGCGGCGATGTAATACGGATCAGGATACTTCTTGCCCATGTAGACGCGGTCGAAGATCAGGAATCCGCGCGCGCCGCAGGGCTTGGAGCCGAAGACCACCGTGGGGGTGGCCTCGGTATGGGCTTCGAGTTTGAGGGTGGGGTTGGCGTCCTCGCCTTCCTTGCCGCAGGCATAGCTGAAAAGCTCCTGGCTGGCCGGAAAGACGGCGCCCTTGGGCGGGGCCGTGGCATCGCTGCCAAAGACCGGAGCGCGGGCCGGGTCATAGGCCCGAAACACCACGCTGCCGCCTTCCTCGACGGGGACGAGCACCCGGCGTTCGGCAGCCAGGGCCTTGAGCCACTCGGGGAGTTTCTCCCGGGAGATGTATTTGGCGGCCATTACCAGCCTCGCTCCTTGATGTTGTCTTCCTCGAGCTTGAACTGCAAAAGCGGCGGGATGGCGGCCACATCGACGCCGGCCTGATAATTGAACAGGTCATGGATGGTACGGTTTAAGTGCTTTTTCAGGGCCAAAACCGGGATATCCATGGGGCAGGCCCGCTGGCACTCGCCACACTCCGTGCAGCGGCCGGCCAGGTGCATGGCGTGCACCACCTGGAACATGAGTTTTTCCGTGACCGAATCTTCCTGGGACAACCAGTGCGGCTCGCGGCTCTGGGCGATGCAGTGGTCGCGGCACACGCACATGGGGCAGGCATTGCGGCAGGCGTAGCAGCGGATGCAGCGGTCCATATGGTAGCGCCAGAAGGCCATGCGGTCGTCAACGCTCATGGCGTCCAGGGCGTCGAGATCGGCGTTGCCGGTCGGGTTTGGCGTGGGCTGCGGGGCCGGGTCGCCGACAAAGACGTCGGCCAGCACGGCGTTGGGGAACTGGCAGCGCAGGCACTTGTCGGCGCAGACTTCGGCCAGGGGCATGGCCACGGTCTGGCCGCCGGCCGTGACCGAGACGGTCTTGCCGTCGGTGGCCACCTTTTCGGCGTTGCCGGCCGAGACGCCGGCCGCAGCCAGTTTGGCCTTGACTTTGGTCAGGTCCACCACGCCGTCGCAGCCGGCGGCGAAGATGACCACGTTGTCCCGGTCGATGAGCTTTTCCTGGAGCAGTTCCACCACCGAGCGGGAATCACAGCCCTTAACCACCACGCCGACTTTCTTGCCGGCCATGGTCGGCAGGTAGACGGCGGGGTTGTGGACGTTGAGCACGCCCCAGGTCAGTTTGTCCACGTCGGCGTCGCTTCGCATGAAAAGCGGCGTATTGTGCAGGGCGTCGTAGCCCTGTTGCCAGCCGATGACGCATTCAAGGCCGGGCAGGGCCTCCCTGATGCGGGTTTTGAGTTCCTCAAGCCGCGACACGGTTGCCTCCTTGGCCGATGGCCCCGGCGATCTTGGCCAAAAGCTCCGGAGCCACGGCATCAAAGCGCGGCGCCGGTCCCAGGGCGTGAATCTGTTCGGTGAAAACCGTCACCACTTTCTGCCAGCGCTGGCCTTCCGAGGCCGACACCCAGGTGTAGTCGAACCGGCCCGGGTCAATGCCGAGGATGGGCAGGAAGCGCTTGAGGACTTCCAGACGGCGACGGGCGTAGAAGTTGCCTTCGGCGTAGTGGCAGTCGCGCGGGTGGCAGCCGGAAACCAGCACGCCGTCAGCGCCGCCTATCAGGGTTTTGGCGATGAACAGGGGATCGATGCGGCCCGAGCAGGGCACGCGGATGATCCGCAGGTCGGTGGGCTGGTTGAATCGTCCAACGCCTGCCGTATCCGCGCCGCCATAGGAGCACCAGTTGCACAGGAATCCGACGATCCGCAGTTCCTTGCCGGTCAGGACTGGCATAAGGCGTTGACCTCCGCGAGGATTTGGTTGTCCGTGAAGTGCGACAGCTGGATGGCCCCCTGGGGACAGGTCGAGGTGCAGATGCCGCAGCCCTGGCACACGGTCTCGATGACCTCGGCCTTTTTCTGGCCCCGGAATTCGACTTCCTTGATGGCTTTAAACGGGCAGGTCATGATGCACTTGCCGCAGCCCACGCAGCGCTTGATGTCCACGCGCGAGATCTGGGGGTCGCTTTCCAGCATATCCTTGGAGAACAGCGCCAGCACCTTGGCGGCAGCGGCGCTGCCCTGGCCCACAGACTGGGGAATGTCTTTGGGGCCCTGGCAGGAACCGGCCAGATAGACGCCGGCGGTGTTGGTCTCCACGGGCTTGAGCTTGGGATGGCTTTCCATGAAAAAGCCGTATTTGTCGTAGGAGATGCGCAGCTTTTCGGCCAGCTGCGGCGCACCCTTGGCCGCTTCGGCCCCGGCGGCCAGGACGACCAGATCGGCTTCGATCTCGACCTGGGTGCCGGCCAGGGTGTCGGCCCCGCGCACCATGAGCTTGTCGCCCTTGGGGTAGACCATGGCCACGCGGCCGCGGATGTAGCGCGCTCCGTATTCCTCCATGGCCCGGCGGGTGAACTCGTCGTACATTTTGCCGGGGGCGCGGATGTCCATGTAAAAGACATAGGACTGGGAATCCGGAATGTGGTCCTTGGTCAGGATGGTCTGCTTGGCCGTGTACATGCAGCAGAAACCCGAGCAGTAGGGCCGGTCGAGCGACTTGTCGCGCGAGCCGACGCACTGGATGAAGACGATGTTCTTCGGTTCCTTGCCGTCGGAGGGCCGCTTGATGTGGCCGCCGGTCGGACCGGAGGCGGACAGCAGACGCTCGTATTGCAGGCCGGTGATGACGTCGGGGTAGCGCCCGCCGCCGTACTCGGCGATCTTGCTGATGTCGAAGAGGTCGTAGCCGGTGGCGGCGACAATGGCGCCCACGTCCTCGGTGACGATCTCATCGGTCATGTCGTAGCGGATGGCTCCGGTGGGACAGACCTTGGCGCACACGCCGCACTTGCCCTTGACGAACTGGCGGCAGGTGGTGGCGTCGATATAGGCCTTTTTCGGAATGGCCTGGGGGAAGGGGATGTTGATGGAGGTGCAAGGCCCGATTTTTTCGTTGAACACGTCGGGGTTTTTCTTGCTCGGACATTTCTCCATGCAGGCCCCGCAGCCGGTGCACAGTTCCCAGTCCACGTAGGTGGCTTTTTTCTTCACCTGCACCTGGAAATTGCCGACGTAGCCGCTGATCGCGTCCACTTCGGAATAGGCGTGCAGGGTGATGTTGGGATGCTGGGCCACGTCGACCATCTTGGGGCCGAGGATGCAGCTCGAACAGTCGACCGTGGGAAAGGTCTTGTCGAGCTTGGCCATCTTGCCGCCAATCGACGAGTCGCGCTCGACCAGGACGACTTCGAGGCCGCCGTCGGCGCAGTCGAGGGCCGCCTGGATGCCGGCCACGCCGCCGCCGATGATCATCACGCGCTTGTTGACGGAGAACTTGCTGGGGATCAGCGGTGCGTCGCGGCGCAGTTTTTCCACGGCGATGCGCACCAGATCGACCGACTTGTTGGTATTGGCCTCGCGGTCCTTGCCGATCCAGGAGACGTGCTCCCGGATGTTGGCCATTTCGAACATGAAGCGGTTAAGGCCCGCCCGTTCGACGGCCCGGCGGAACGTGGGCTCGTGCATGCGCGGGGTGCAGGAGGCCACCACCACGCCGGTAAGGTTCTTGTCTTTGATGGCCTGGATGATGCCGTCCTGGCCGGGTTCCGAGCAGGCGTACATGGTGTCCGTGGCGAAGACGACCTCGGGAAAGTCCAGGGCTGTCTTGGCCACGATCCCGGTATCGACCGTGCCTTCGATGTTGCTGCCGCAGTGGCAGACGAAAACGCCAATTCGCATTGCCTATGCTCCCTCGCCTGTTAGTCCGCGCCCGACAGGGCCCTGGAAAGGACCGGCCTCGGATCGACGTTGAGCTTGCCGAATCCGATTTCCGTGTCCGCAATGTTCATGGCCACGCCCATGAGCTGGGTGAAGTAGGGCACCGGAATACGGTAGTTTGTCCCCATGGCCCGATTGACCTGGCTCTGCCGGAGATCAAGGTTCATCTGGCACAGGGGGCAGGCCACGGCGACCATGTCCGCGCCGACGCCGACGGCTGCTTCCAACAGCTTGCCCGAGAGCTTGGCCGTCACATCGGGCCGGGGAATGCCGTAGGAAGCGCCGCAGCACTCGACCTTAAGCGGAAAGGGGACGACTTCGGCTCCCAAGGCGGCGAGGATGTTGTCCATGGCCATGGGGTTTTCGCAGTCGTCAAAGGCCATGAGCTCGGGCGGCCGGTTCATGATGCAGCCGTAGTAGCAGGCGACCTTGAGGCCCTTTAAGGGGGTGCGGACGGCGGCCTTGATGGTATCGAGGCCGACGTTTTCCACCAGCGCCTGGAGCACGGAGATGGCATTGACGTCCCCGCCGTAGGGCTCGTCGAGGAGCTTGTCCACCTTGGCCTTAAACGGGGCGGCCTCGATGCGGTGATTGGCGGTGCGCAGGTTGGTCAGGCAGCTCGGGCAGGGCGTGGCCGCGGCGGTCATGCCCATGTTGGCGACGAGCTGGAGGTTTCTGGCCGACAGGGCGGCGGACAGGGTGTGGTCCTTGGTATGGGCCGGGGTGGAGCCGCAGCAGCTCCAGTCCGGAATGTCGACCAGGGACAACCCCAAAGCGGCGCACACGGCCCGGGTGGAGGTGTCGTACTCCTTGGAGGTGCCCAGTCCCGAACACCCCGGGTAGTAGGCGATGGCTTCGCTCATGAGTTGGACTCCCTCTCGAAACGCTCGAAAATCCGGGCAACATGCTCTTTGCCCTGGATCTCGTGGGGCTTCATGGCGAGCTTGCCCTTGGGCAGGATTTTGGGGCCGAGGTCCATGTCGGTCCAGAACCGTCCGGTCTTGGCGACGTAGTTGATCAGAAGGCCCAGTTCGAAGACCCGGCCGTGGGCGCGCACGGAATCGAGGAAACTGTCCCAGAAGGTTTTGACCTGGGGCACGGCGGCCAGCCCTTCGCGGCGGGCCATGTGGCGCAGGACATCCATGATGCAGGCCACGTCGATGTTGTTGGGACACCGGGTGGTACAGGATTCGCAGGTGGCGCAGAGCCAGATGGATTTGCTCGAGAGCACGGTCTTTTTTTGGCCGGCCTGGACGAGACGCATGATCTGACTGACGGGAATGTCGTAGACGAAGGTGTACGGACAGCCGGCCGTGCAGTTCCCGCACTGGTAGCACAGGCTGACTTTCTGACCGGACTCCTCCTCCACCCTGTGAACGAAATCCTCGTCATAGTCGCGGGTGAGATTGATGATGTTCATTCGGTCCTATCCGGTTGACGTGAAAGGTGACGACACTATCACAAGCGGAGCGTCCAGGAGCCCAGACCCCCCCGGCGGGCACGACGACCGCGGTCCGGGGTGGATAGCACGGCGGTCAGGTGTTTACCACCCCGGACCGGGCGTCGAGCCTGGAGGAAATAGCTTCGTAAAATCGAGATGTTACGCAATAAGGCGAAAATCTTCCGGGTATTGACTTTGTGTCTGTTTGGAACAAAGTCGAAAAAATCGGGCCGTCATGGGCCGCATTTTGGGTCCGTATGGACGCATTTTCGGCCTGATAATGCGTCCGTTGAGACATGACCGGGATCGCTGCCACGATCGGCGGCCATGTTGCTGTTGCCGTTTTTGTCAAGGATTGTCCGGTCCGGCCGGCTGGTCCGAGGGTGGTTGGGTGTCCCGCCCGGGACCCGGTCCGGCTGCGGGGCCGGTCATCAAAGGGGGGCCAGGCGGCCCCCCTTCTTCGCGTCGGTGCGTCCTTTACAGGGCGGCGGTGTAGATGTCGGTCACGTCCTTGTCGGTCGGGCAGCGGGGGTTGGTGAATCCGCAGGCGTCCTTCTGGGCGTTGCCGGTCATGGTCGGGATGTCGGAGGCCTTGACGTCCTTGCCGTACTTCTTGCCAAGGTCGATCAGGCCGGCCGGGATGCCGACGTCGGCGGACAGCTGGCGAATGGCCTTAAGGGCCAGTTCGGCGGCGTCGCGGGTGGACAGGCCGGCGATGTTTTCGCCCATGAACTCGGCCATGGCGGCAAACTTCTCGGCTTTGGCGATCAGGTTGAACTTCTCGACATGGGGCAGCAGGATGGCGTTGCACTCGCCGTGGGGCAGGTCATAGAAGCCGCCGAGCTGGTGCGCCATGGCGTGGACGTGGCCCAGGGAGGCGTTGTTGAAGGCCATGCCGGCCAGATACTGGGCGAAGCACATGCCTTCGCGGGCTTCGATGTCCTGTCCGTTGGCCACGGCCTTGCGCAGGTACTTGAAGATCAGCTTGAAGGCTTCGATGGCGCAGGCGTCGGTCATCGGGTTGGCGATGGTGGACACGTAGGCCTCGACGGCGTGGGTCAGAGCGTCCATGCCCGTGGCGGCGGTCAGCGCCGGGGGCATGCCGACCATCAGGACCGGGTCGTCAATGGCGATATGCGGGGTGACGCGCCAGTCGACGATGGCCATCTTCACGTGGCGGGACAGGTCGGTGATGATGCAGAAACGGGTCATTTCGGAAGCGGTGCCGGCCGTGGTGTTGACGGCCAGGTAGGGCATGAAGGACTTGGAGGACTTGTCCACGCCTTCGAAGTCATGGATCTTGCCACCGTTGGACACGCAAAGGCCGATGCCCTTGCCGCAGTCGTGCGAAGAACCGCCGCCCAGGGTGATGAGGCTGTCGCAGCCGTTGGCTTTGTAGACTTCCACACCCTTGTGGACGTTGGCGTCGGTCGGGTTGGGGATGGTTTCGTCGTAGACATGGTACTTCATGCCAGCGGCGTCGAGCAGGTCGGTGATCTGCTTGCAGATGCCGACCTTGACCACGCCCTTGTCGGTGACGATCAACGGTTTGGAACCGCCCAGGGCCTTGATTTTCTCAGGGATCTGTTTGGAAGCGCCGATACCGATAAGGGTCACGCTGGGAATGAAGAAACCGTAAACTTGCTCGCGAACAGCCATGGTGCCAACCTCACTGTAGTTAAGGTTAAGGTTTTGCGAACGGACCCCAAACCTGATTTCCGTTTGGCGTAAGCGTAAACGCTGCCCCCCATAAAGCAATTCTCGGGCCAAAACTCCTGTTCATGTATTTCAACTGGTTAAAACGTCAGACCTTTTCCCAGCGGGGGCAGTCTGGCCGATTGCGGACCGCCTGCGCCCGCTCCGGGCGGCCCCGCCGGCCGGAGTGCCCGGGCAAAACCAGCCAATTCCGGGGGTTGGCGCGCCTTGGACAACTTGTCCCACGGGCTGCGGGCTGTTGGGTAAAAAGGTGACACCTGCTGCCCATGGGACGAGTTGTCCCTGTGCCAGCCGGCATGGGTAAAAAAATACACTGCCATTTCCATGGGTTGTGATGCTTGTCGCCATCAGGCCGGGAGAGGACAAAACGACACGGTGGCTGTTTGAGCCGGATTCCGGGCCACTGCAACTCCCGGCCCACATCCCGGACGAGCCTGCCCAGGGGCCCTGCCCAGGCCCAATAGACGGCCCTGGCGGGAAAGGCGCATTGACACGACCCGACTGCTTGCCTATTTTGCCAAGTATCAAAATTACGGCCGGCAACCCTATCCCGGAGTGTTTCCTGCCTGTTGCCAAACCCTGCGTCTGCGCTGAGCCTGCGCCGGCGTTGGTTGCCCCGGGCCGCGAGCACCCCGGCCGGCCTGTGCCGTGTGTCCTGCCCGCCCCGGCCGTAACCGGATCGCCACGGGCGTTGGCTAGAGCAGGAGCATCCGGTAACAGCAAGGAGGATGCCTATGCGCGTGCTTTTCATCTGTGTGCACAACAGCGCCAGAAGCCAGATGGCCGAGGCCTATCTGCGTCAAATGAGCGGGGAAGGCGTGACGGTTGACAGCGCCGGGCTCGATCCCACGGTCATAAACCCCCTGGTCGTGGCCGTCATGGCCGAAGAAGGTCTTGATCTGGCCGGCAAGACGACCCGCAAGGTGTTTGACCTTTTCAAGGAAGGCCGCCTCTACGACTATGTGGTCACGGTGTGCGAAGAATCCCTCGAAGGCCAGTGCCCGGTGTTCCCCGGCGTGACCCACCGGCTGCATCTGCCCTTCCCCGATCCGGCCGAGGTCACGGGCACCGAGGAAGAACGGCTGGCCGCCGTGCGCCGCATCCGCGACGCCATCAAGGAACGCATGGCCGAACTGTCCCGGGAACTGGCTTCAGGGGTGTCCCGACCGCTGGTGTCCTAGGCGGCGACGGCTAAACGAGACAAAAGGGAGGGCCTCGTGAAAAAGAACATCCTCTTTTTATGTACCGGCAATTCCTGTCGCAGCCAGATGGCCGAGGGCTTCACGAGAGCGCTCAAAAACGACGTCCTGGCCGCCTATTCGGCCGGTGTGGAAAAGCACGGCGTCAATCCCCGGGCCGTGGCGGTCATGGCCGAGGCCGGGGTGGACATCGCGGGCCAGACGTCCAAGCTCGTGTCCGAGTTGCCGGACGTCGCCTTTGATTATGTGGTGACGCTTTGCGGCTCGGCCCATGACCTGTGCCCGTTTTTTCCGGGACCGGTCAAAAAGGTCCATGTCGGCTTTGAAGATCCGCCGGCCCTGGCCGCCAGCGCCGCCACCGAGGAAGAGGCCCTTGGCCACTACCGCCGGGTGCGCGACGCCATCCGCGAGTTTGTGGCTGGCTTGCCAGGGAATTTGGAAGCGTAGAGAGCGTGGCGAGAAAAGAAAAGAGCCTCCGGCGGCCAAAGGGCTGAGCCCTTTGGAATCCCACTTGGAAGGCAAGGGGTTAAGGGGGAAGAGTGTTGCTGCGACGGTGGGGAGGAGCAGGCAAGGCCGCATGGCAGGCTTGACAGGAAACACCGTTGCTCCGGCGGCCGGGAGGGGGTACCCCCCTCCCGGCTCCTCCCCGACAGGGGAAAGTTATTCCGGGGATG
>NZ_MLBG01000108.1 GCF_001936595.1 Desulfovibrio sp. DV | reverse complement strand
CCTCTCCTGGCGGGGTTTGGGGCAGCGCCCCAACGTTACCCGCGAATGATCGTCTGTCGGCGGTCGGGGCCGACGGAGAGGATGGAGCAGGTGGTTTTAAGCGATTGTTCGATGCGCGACACGTATTCCCGGGCGGCCAGGGGCAGGTCTTCCCAGGCGGTGATGCCGGTGATGTCTTCTTCCCAGCCGGGCATGGTTTCGTAGATCGGCTCGACGAATTCCAGCGCCCCTTCTTCCTGGGGCGGGTATTCGTAGACTTTGCCTTTGTAGCGGTAGCCGATGCAGATCTTGATTTCAAAAAGGCCGCTTAAGACATCGAGTTTGGTCAGGGCGATGTCGGTCGGGCCGGAGAGGCGGGCCGATTCGCGAAGGAGCACCAGATCGAGCCAGCCGCAGCGGCGTTTGCGGCCGGTGGTGGCCCCGAATTCGCCGCCCTTGGACTGGAGGTAGTCGCCGACGGTGCCGAAGAGTTCGGTGGGGAAGGGGCCAGAGCCGACGCGGGTGGTGTAGGCCTTGACCACGGCCACGACGCGCGAAAGCACGGCCGGGGCGCAGCCGCTGCCGGCGGCGGCCTGCCCGGAGACGGTATTGGACGAGGTCACGAAGGGGTAGGTGCCGTGGTCGATGTCGAGGTGGGTGCCTTGGGCCCCTTCAAACAGCACGTCGCCGGTGGCCAGGGTTTTCTGGATGATCGACGACACGTCGCCGAGATACGGGACGAGGCGTTTGGCCACCGGGGCCAGGGCCTCGGCCACTGCACCGGGATCGAGGGCGGGCAGTTCGTAGAGCTTGGTGAAAAGCGCATTTTTCTCGACCAGGGCCCGGGCTATTTTTTTGGCCAGGAGGTCCGGGTCGGCAAAGTCGCCGGCGCGGATGCCGATGCGGGCCATTTTGTCTTCGTAGCACGGACCGATGCCCCGGCCGGTGGTGCCGATTTTGGAACCGGCCAGCAGGGTTTCGCGCGCTCCGTCGAGGAGGCGGTGGTAGGGCATGATCACGTGGGTTTTTTTGGAGATGACCAGGCGTTCGGGCGAGACGTCGATGCCCTTTTTGGCCAGGGTGTCCATTTCCTGGCACAGCACTTCGGGGTCGAGCACGACGCCGTTGCCGATGAGGCAGGCTTTGCCGTCGTGGAGGATGCCGGAGGGGAGCAGGTGCAGGACGGTTTTCTCGCCGCCGACGACCAGGGTATGGCCGGCGTTGTTGCCGCCCTGGAAGCGAACCACGGCTTTGGCCGATTCGGTCAGCAGATCGACGATTTTGCCTTTGCCTTCGTCGCCCCATTGCGCCCCGTGGATGACGATGCCGCGTCCGGCCCCGGGGGCCTGCGAATTGCGTAATTCGGCCATGTTATGATTCTCCTCCATCTTTGGGCCGAAACGCCAGGACTTTGCCCTGGTGTTGGCGTTTGGCCCCGGCTTTTTTGCCGGCCGTCGGCACGGCGCTGATGTCCGGCGTGGCGGCGGTCGGCACGGGAGCGGTGGATTCCCCTGGCTGGCGGCCTTGGGCCCAGTGATGATTGAACAATTGGTTTTTAAAACGCATGCCCTGGATCATGGCCAGGACCAGGACGGCTTCTTCCCAGCGCTGGGATGGTTCGAAATGTTCGACCGTTTCGGAATATTTATCCCAAAGCGCCATGAGCGACGCTTCGTCAAAGGCCCGAAGCTGCCTGGCCATCTTGAGCAACACCTGTTCCACGACAACTCCCTTGCCCGGAAAACTGCGGCGCCATGCGCCGCGGACAGGCCTTGTTAGCAGAATTGGCCGGGGCTTCCAAATGCAATTTGCCCCTGTGCCCCGCCTGTGCTAGGCACGCTTGCACGTAAGCGACAAGGAGCGGTCTAGCCATGAACGACCTGAAAAAAATGTACACCACCATGGTGGAGGATCCTTTCCCGTCCGAACTGGTCATTCGCCTGGGCGATGCCGAGATGGCCTTTGCCAAGCGGACCTGGACCATTGACGGCCAGGAAAAGGGCCTGCGCTACGGGGAAAATCCGGACCAGCCGGCCGCGCTCTATGCGCCGGTTTCCGGCCGGCTCACCCTCGGCGGCGTGGAATTTCGGGGTCCTGGCGACGGGCTGGTGTGTGCGGCCACGGAAGAGCATCTGCTCCAGTCCGGCAAGCATCCCGGCAAGACCAATCTCACCGACGTGGACAACGGCGTCAATATTCTTCAGTACCTGACCGCCAAACCGGCCGCCGTTATCCTTAAACACAACAATCCCTGCGGCGCGGCCTGGTCCGATGCCGGCCTTTCCGCCGCGTTTGCGGCCGCTTTTGCCTCCGACCGCATTGCCGCCTTTGGCGGGGCCATCGTGGTCAACCGCACTCTCGACGTGGCCACGGCCGAGCAGATCAACGCCGTCTATTTCGAGGTGGTGGCCGCCCCGGACTACGAGCCGGAGGCGCTGGCCATTCTCAAATCCAAAAAGAACCTGCGCATTTTCAAGCTGCCCGGCCTTGGCCAGCTCGAAAAGCTGGTGGGGCAGCCGTTTCTGGACATCAAATCCCTGGCCGACGGCGGGCTGGTCGTCCAGTTTTCCTTTAGAAACCGCATCTTGTCGGTGGACGATTTCGTGCCGGCCGAGGCCACGGACAAGGCCGGGACTTCGGTTGTGGCCCGCGCTCCGTCGAAGCAGGAAGCCGAGGATCTGCTGTTTGCCTGGGCTGTTGAGTCCGGGGTCACCTCCAACTCGGTTATTTTCGTCAGAAACGGAGCCACCGTGGCCATCGGCACCGGCGAACAGGACCGGGTCGGGGTGGTGGAACTGACGATTTTCAAGGCCAAGACCAAGTATGCCGACAGCCTGGCCTTTGCCGCCCACAAGCGGTCGCTTTATGAGCTGACCCAGGAGGCGGCCGCTGATCCCGAGGCCCTGGCCAGCCTGACCGGCATCAAGGCCCGCACCGAGGCCACCTGCGGCGGACTGGTCGGTTCGGTGGTGGTGTCCGACGGCTTTTTCCCCTTCCGCGACGGCGTGGACCTGTGCATCGCAGCCGGGGTCACGGCCATTGCCCAGCCCGGCGGCTCCATCCGCGACACGGAAGTCATCACCGCCTGCAACGAGGCCTCGCCGCAAGTGGCCATGGTCTTTACCGGGCAGCGGTCGTTCCGACATTAAGAGATAGAGATAGAGAAGAAGAGAAGGCAGAAGATGCCTCCGGCGGCCGGGAGGGGGTAACCCCCTCCCGGACCCTCCCTGGTTGGGGTTAGGGGGGGCGGCGTTGCTGCGGCGGTGGAAGGTCGTGGGATAAGCGATTCTGGCGGCCGGGCAATGCCGCTCCAACGCGAACCCAAATTACTAATTTTCCCGTTGCAGGGGTCCGGGGGGATCATCCCCCCGGCCGCCGGAGGCATGCTGTTCACGCATGGCCCGGCGGCGGTGGCCGCCTTGGGCGCGAAGCAGAAGGACTATAAATGGCGTTGGAACGGTATGCCGGACCGGGGTGTCTGGTGGAATTCATGCAGGGCAACCAGGCGCAAGTGGCCTGGGTGCTGGAAGAGTCTTCGGGCCGGCTTCGGGTGTACACGCTCACCCATCGCGAGGAGAAGATGGCGGCCTCGCGGGTGTTGCCGTGGATGGGGCCGCGCTATGACGGAGCCCGGGACAGAAGCGAGATTTCCGAGATCCTGGCCAGCCATCAGGCCCGGCGCGAGGCTGCGGCCAAGACCATAGCTCCGCTGGAACTCTGGGAGTTGGCCCAGGGCGAGGTCCGTGAGGAGTCGGCCGAGTGGTTTGCCGGCCTTGTCGGCGAGACGCCGGATGTGGATGCCGTGGCTGCCATGGGCCGGGCGCTTCTCGGCTGCAAGACCCATTTCAAGTTTCATTCGCCCAAATTCGAGGTCTATCCGGCCGAGGTGGTCGAGCGCCGACTGACCGAGGCGGCGGCGGCCGAGGAGCGGGAGAAGGTGGTTGTGGCCGGCCAGACCTTTTTCAAGGAACTCTGGCAGGGCTGGGCTTCGGCCGACCGCAAGAAGGGCGCGGCCCTGGCTGCCAAGCTCGATCCCGAGGCTGCGGCCAAGCTGGCCTCCCTGCTGCGCCGGCTCATTGCCGACGCCGACGACCCGGACATGGCCACCCTGTGGGCCATGCTGCGAAAAGGCCTGCCCGAGCATCCCTTCCTGCCGCTCATTCTGGCCGGCCAGTGGGGCATTGTTTCGGCCCATCACAACTACCATCTCGATCAGGCCGACTACGACGCCGGCGATAGCTGGTGGCAGCCTTTTGCCGCCGAGATCGAGGCCCGCCGCCAGGGCTTGGCCGCGCTGGCCCGGCAGCCCGAGCCCATCCCCTTTGTCAGCATCGATTCCCCGACCACCCGGGACATTGACGACGCCTTTTTTGCTGAAGAACTGCCCGACGGCAACATCCGCCTGTGTTTGGCCCTGGCTGATCCGGCCCTGGACTGGGACTTCGGCGGCCCCCTTGATACTGCCGTGGCCCACCGGGCCTCGAGCCTGTACCTGCCCGAGGGGGTCAGCCACATGCTGCCCGAGTCCCTGGGCACCGATCTCTACAGCCTGCGCGCCGGCGAAGTCCGGCCCTCGCTCCTTATGGAGTGGGAATTTGCCGCAGACGGCACGATCAACGGCTTTGCCATGCGCAAGACCTTTGTCCGGGTGGCGGAAAACACCTGTTACGCCGTGGTCGAGGCCGCCCTCGACCGGGGCGATGCCCCGGCCCACATGGTCCTGGGTTCCCGGCTGGCGGCCCTTTTGCGCCAGCAGCGCCTGGAGCGGGGCGCGGTCATTATCGAGCGGCCCGAGCCGGAGATCATCCTCACCGGCTATCCCGGCGACGCCCAGGTCGACATGGCCGTGTGCCCGAGCTATCCCAAGGCCCAGCTTTTGGTCAGCGAGCTTATGATCCTTGGCAACACCGCTGCCGCCGAGTATGCCGTAGCCCACGGCGCGGCCATGCTTTTCCGGACCCAGGACGCCCGGCTGCCCCCGGAAATCCGGGGCGTGCACAGCGATCCGCCGGCCATCCAGCGGGCGGTGCGCGAGTTGCCGCCAACACTCACCGAGCCGGACCCTCGCCCCCACGCCACCCTGGCCGCTTCGGCCTATGCCCCGGTCACCTCGCCGCTGCGGCGCTACGGCGACCTGATCAATCTGGCCCAGCTCGAATGGCTGCTGCGCACCGGCGCGCCGCGCTGGAGCCGGGGCGAGCTTGAGGCCCGGCTGCCCCAACTCTCGGCCCGCATCGAGGCCGTTGGCCGGGTGCAGCGCTTCCGGCCGCGCTATTGGAAACTGTTGTTCCTGCAGCGCACCTGCAAGGAACGGACGTTTGAGGGCGTGGTGGTGGACAGCAACGGCGCGTTCGTCTCCCTGTCCCTGCCGGACATGCAGATCTATGTCCGGGCCACCCGGGATACGCTGGGCGACACGATTTACATCGGCCAGCGCTATGCGCTACGTTTGGGCAGGATTGATCCGCTGACCAATGAACTGCGGGTTTTTGGCGCGGAAGAGATTCCGGCCAGCCTGCCGGATGAACAGCTCTTCATGGACGCCGGCGCATCCTGACCCGGTACCCGACAAAGGGAGTGAAACCATGGCTTATCTCGGTTTTATCCTGCTGACCTATCTGGTCGCGGCCTTTCCCTTCGGCCTGCTCGTGGCCCTGGTCGGCTGCGGCATCGATCCCAGGCTGGCCGGCAGCTGCAACACCGGAGCCACCAACGTGTCACGGCTATGCGGCACGCGCCTGGGCATCCTGACCCTGGTCCTCGATCTGGCCAAGGGACTCGTGCCGGTCTTGTGCGCCCGGGCCATGTCGGACTCCCCGGTGTTCGTTTCCCTGGTCATCGTGGCCGCCGTGGTCGGGCATATGTTTTCGGTATTCCTGGGCGGCAAGGGCGGCAAGGGCGTGGCCACCACCATAGGCGTCTTTTTGGGCGCGGCTCCGGTCGCCGCCTTGCTGGCCGTGGCCGCCTGCGTGGCCGTCATCTGGCTGTCGGGCTACGTGTCGGCCGGTTCCCTGGTCCTGGCCGTGGCCGTGCCGGTCCTTTGCGCCGTGCTTGGCCCGGTGCCCCTGGTCCCGGCTGCCGCCGTGGTGGCGGCGCTTATCATTTTCAAGCACCGCGACAACATCGCCCGCCTGCGCGCCGGCCAGGAGAAATCCTGGCGCAAGGACCGGGCCAAGGCAGCCGGCTGATCCATGCTCCATCTGCTCTACGTTGTTCTGGGGCTGGCCGGGCTCAATGTCGCGGCCGGGTACGGGCTGTCGAAGCTGCGCCGCGGCCGGGCGCGCTCGGCCGGCATGGGCCTGCTCGTGGCTGTGGACGCGGCCGTCGTGGTCTTGCTGCTGCTGGAAATTTTCATGGCCTTTTTCTTTGTCCAGTCCGACGGCTTCAACATCACCATGTCCAGCCGCAAGTGGTTTGAGCGCTACTGGCAGCCGGTCAATTCCCTGGGCTACCGCGACGTGGAACCGGCTCCCCGGTCGGGCACCGAAAAAATCGTGGCCATCCTGGGCGATTCCTTTGTGGCCGGCCACGGCATCGACCGGGCCGGCGACCGTTTCGGCAACGGGCTTGGCCAGCGGCTCGGGCCGGGCTGGCGGGTGGTCAACATTGCCAAGATCGGCTGGGACACGGTGGACGAATACGAGGCCCTGGCTGCCTACCCGGTGACCCCGGATGTGGTGGTGCTGGCCTATTTCGTCAACGACATCTACCGGGCGGCCGAGAAAAACGGCCACCCTCTGACCTTTGCCGTGCAGTTTCCCCAGAGCCGGCTGGCCAAATATCTGGTCGACCACTTTGCCCTGGCCAATTTCGCCTATTGGCGGCTGGCCCGGGTGGGCAATGTGGACGACGCCTCCAAGGGGTTTTGGGAGCGTTTGCGGGACGCCTATGCCGATCCCGCGGTCTTTGCCGCCCATGCCGGGGAACTCGACGCCATTGTGGGCTGGTGCCGGGAGCGCCATATCCGGCTGCTGGCCCTCATTATCCCCAGCCTGTCCGACGTGGCCGGCAGCGCCCCTATGACTGCCCGGGTGGCGGCCTATTTTGCCGACCGCAATATCGATACCCTGGATATGACCCCGATGCTCACCGGCAAAAGCCCGGGGGAGCTGGTGGTCAACGGCGTGGACAGCCACGCCAACGTCCGGCTCAACGCCGAAATGGCCGACATGCTCTACCGGGCCATTGCCCCGCCGGCCGAGTAGCGGCCATCCCCATGAACGGAAAAAGCCCGGCTGCGCTGTAGCGAGCCGGGCTTTTTTCATGGGCCAACGGGAAACCGGGGGTCAGCCCGGCAGGCCGCCGGCCGGGGCGTTGCCGGATGGCGGCGGAGTCTCGGCTTCGCTTAAGGTCAGCAGCATCTGCCCGTCAGGCAGGGGCACGGATTTGAAATCGATCCAGCGGGTCCGGCCGTCGCCGCAATGCACCGGATAGACCCGGCGGCAGGCCTGGCCCTGGACGCTTTGCCAATCGGCCTCCACCCGGGCGCGCAGGGCCGGGTCCGGATAGGCCCTGGGCAGCCAGGCGCGGAGATCGGGGATATCCTCCCGGGTGTAGCCGACCAGATCGATGAAATACTGGTTGAGAAACAGCACGCGTCCATCGGCCGAGGCCAGTAAGGCGGCATAGGGCACATGGGCCAGGATGGCGCCCAGGGTGTCGCGCTCGGCTTTGAGGGTCCGCTCGAGGCGTTTCTGGTCGGTGATGTCGAGGGACATGCCGCAGATGGCGTAGGGCTGGCCGCCCTCGTCCATGAGCGGAACCTTGGTTGTGAGATAGCGGCGCACCTGGCCCTTGGCCACCACCTCTTCTTCAAAAGTGATCACCCGGCCCGATTCGAGGACCCGTCGGTCGTCGTCGGCGATGCGGGCGGCCACCTCCGGCTCGTGGATGGAGCCGGGAGCCTGCCCGATGACGCCAGCGGCCGGCCGGCCGAAGGCTTCCTCCACGGCCCGGTTGATCATGATGCAGCGGCCGGAGGTGTCCTTGAAGTAGATGGCGCAGGGGACGTGGTCGAGGATGGAACGGAGCTGTTCCGAGGTGCGTTGCAGGCTTTCGCGCATCCGGGCCACGGCAGTGATCTCCTCGGCATGGAGCATCACCGTGTCTGGCGAAACGAACACGAAGGTCATGTCGAACAGGCCGGCCTCGGGCGCGCCGGGCGGCCGTAGGGGTAGGCGGCGGCGGTCGGTGTGGCGGCTTTCGAAGGCGTTCCACAGGGCCAGATAGACGTCCGGGGCTTCCTCGAACACGGCCTCGGCTCCGGCCCCGAGGCTGGCCCCGATCCGGCCCCGGAACAGGGCTTCGGCCGCCTTGTTGGCGTCGGTGAGGACAAGCTGCCGCTTGCGCAGGGCAAAGGTGAAGGTGGGCAGGGGGAAGTTGCGCAGATGGGTCTTGAGGCGTTCCTCGCTGGCAGCCAGTTCCGCCTCGACCCGTTTGCGGTCGGTGATGTCCTCGATAAATCCTTCGATGATGGGGGTGCCGGTTTCGTCCGTGCCCATCCGGGCGTGGAGGTTGCCGATAAACGTCGTGCCGTCCTTGCGCAGGTAGGTGTTTTCGAAATTGAGCTGTTCGCGGCCATCCCGCAGCCGGGCCACGATGGCCGGGCGGCGTTGCGGGTCCCGAAAGCCCAGGGCGGCGTTATGTCCGATGTGGGCCAGCAGGTCTTCGGGCGAGTCGTAGCCGAAAAGCCGGGCCATGGCCGGATTGGCCGCCTGGATGGCTCCGTCGATGGTGGAGCGGAAAACACCGAGCACGGCGTCGTCGATGAGCCGCTGGTAGCGGGCTTCGGAAGCGGCCAGGGCCTCGGCGGTGTTGTGGCAGTCGGTGACGTCGCGGCCGACGGCGCAAAATCCGATCACGGCCCCGGTGGCGTCGCGCAGCGGGCTGCGGGACAGGAGCAGGCGACGGGCAGACCCATCTTTGGTGACGATGGCCATGGGCCGGGAGGCCACAAGTGGCCCCCCCCGGGCCATGACGGCCTGATCGTCGGACTCCACGGCCTGGGCGGTTTCCGCGTCAAAGAGGTCGCTTCGATGCAGGCCGTGAAGCGTTTGTGGATCGCGGTCGTAGGGCGGCCCCACGACCTTGGCCATGACGGCATTGGCCCGCAGGATGCGGCCTTCGGCAGAAACAAAGGTGACGGCGTCCAGGCAGGCGTTCAGGAGGGCCTCAAGCATGGCCCTGTCCGTGTCGCGCTCCCGGCGGGCGGCTTGGAGGGCGGCCCGCTCGCCGGTGATGTCGCAGCCGTAGAGGTTGACCTGCCCCAGGGCGGGCAGGGGGACGGCGGTGATGCGAAGGACGGCGTCGGCCACGGGCAGCTCGAACACCCGGGCTGCGGCGTTGTCCAGGGCGGCCTGTATTTCGGCGATAAGCGGCGGGCCCACGGGCTCGCCCACGGCCAGGCCGGAGGCATTGAGCAGGGTGGTGCTGGCCTGGTTGGCGTAGGCCAGCCGGCCGTCTTTGCCCACGCGCAGCACCGGGTGGGGATTGTCCTCGGGAAACTTGGCCACGGAGCGCAGATCGAGCAGGGCCTGGCGTTCGGTGGTGACGTCCTGCACCGTGCCATGGATACGCCAGACCCGGCCCGAAGCGTCGCGTTCGCACTGGGCCACGGCCTTGGCATGGCGCCAGGTGCCGTCGCTTCGCTGGAAGCGGTAGGCATACTGGACGGGATCGCTTCCGGCGGCCAGCCTGGCCCGGACGCCGCAGACCGCAGGCTGGTCCTCGGGATGGACCAGGGCCAGGAATTGCTCGAAGTTCGGGGTGGGGCTGTCTGGCGGCAGGCCGAAGATGCGGAAAAATTCCTCGCTCCAGAAATCCTCGTTGGTGACGAGATCGCGCACGAAGCTGCCGACCCGGGCCAGACGCTGGGATTCCCGGTAGGATTGCCAGAACCGGGGCGGGGTATTGTCGGCCTGGGGACCCAGGGCATCGGGCTTGGCCAGGGCGCGCACTTGGGCCAGCAGCCTCGGGGAATCAAGGAGCATACGCCGCACATCGCCCGGAATCTTGCCGGCCAGGGCGAGCAGGGTATCGGCGTCGTCGCCCAGTTCCCGGGCCAGGGCCTGGATGTGCTCCTCGGACAGGCTCGGCGTCGCGCCGCGTTCGAGCCGGCTTAAGTACGAGGGCTGGATGCCCAGGCGTCCGGCCAGCCGGCGCAGGGTGAAGGTCTTGTCCCCGGCCAGCCGGGCCAGTCGTTTGGTGCGAATGCGTTCGCCAAAATTGTGGGCTGCCATAGCCCGTGTACTATAGCGTGTACGGTGTACGGGCGCAACCGGGGGAACCCGCCAAGGCCGGCTAGGCCGGGCCGGCTTCCGGCAAAAAGGCCATGGCCCGGGCCGAGCGTTCCAGGGTCAGGCGCAGGGGTGTCGGGTCCGTGTCCCCGGATTCCCGCAGCCGCTCGGCAATGCGCCCGGCCAGGGCGGTCAGCTCCGCCAGGTCCGGGGCCTGGAACGCTGCCAGGGTGTCTGCCGCTTTTTCCACCTTGCCAAGGGCAATCAGGCACAGGCTAAGGCCCAGGCGGCAAAAGGCATCGGCGCCGTCGGTCAGGCGCAAGCCGTGTTCGAACTCCACCCGGGCCTGGATGAAGTGTCCGGTGGCGTACAGGGCGTAGCCGAGCCGGGAGCGCACCGGGACATTGGACAGGTCGCCGCGCACCGATTCCCGGTAGGCGGCCACGGCAGCGGCGTAGTCGCCCAGGGCGTAGGCGGCGTCGCCGGCGGCGTGGGGGGCTGCGGCCGGGGCAGTGGCAGCCGAAGCGTCCGGTTGGGGTGATTCGGCCGGGATCTCGCGGCCAAGCAGGGCGCGAAAGAGATGGCGACGGGGAACGACGCGGGGATTGTCCGTACTCATGGCTGGCTCCTGGCAGGTTACTGGGTCGGCGAGGCCGTGTCGCTGACAAGGATCGACTCGATCTCGCGGATGCGGTCGTCGCCGGCCTGGGCCACGGTCTCCAGAATGGTCTCGGGCAGGCCGAGGCTGCGCCAGGCGGCTTCGGCGACAGCCGGCACCGGCGGTCCGGACAGGGCCGGCCAGACGCAGGCCGTGGCCAGGATGTCGGCAATATGGACCAGGGCAGTGTCCCGGGACTGGGGCAGGCCGTCGGGGCGGTGATGGTCGGCCGCCATGGCGATCAGGGATTGCGGGAAGTTCCAATTGGTCAAAAGCGCCCGGCCCACGGCGGCATGGTCAAAACCAAGCACGGCGATCTCGGCCTCACTGGCCGGCAATCCCTCGACCCGGGAGAGAAGCAGGGCCCGGCCGGCAGCAGCCGGAAGCTTGCGCAGGATCACCAACTGGCCGATGTCGTGGAGCAGCCCGCCGACAAAGGCCCGGTCCGGGGCCGCCCCGGGCACGGACTGGGCCAGCAGCGAGGCATAGATGCCGCAGGCCGCGGCGTGGCGCCAGAACATGCGCATGTCGCACAGCCCCGGGGCGATGTCGGAAAAGGCGGAGACGGCAGCCAGCCCGGTGACCAGGGTGGTCAGTTCCTTCTGGCCGGCCATGGCCACGGCCCGGCCGATGGAGTCGACCGGAGATCGTGAAGCGTAGAGCGGACTGTTGACGAGTTTGAGCAGCTTGGCCGTCAGGCTCGGGTCGCGGCCGATAATGTCGGCCAGCTCTCCGGACGAGGCATTTTCCGAGTGCAGGGCCTCGAGCAGGCGCACATAGACCTCGGGCAGGGTGGCCAGCTCCACCTCGCCGGAAACAAGCGTCCCCGGCTCCACGGCCGCCGCATCGAAGAGCTGCTGTTCCGGCGGCAGGCAGGTGAGGGTCCCAGCGTCGGGCACGGCATCGAGGTCCAGGCCCTCGGCCAGGGCTCGGGCGGCAGCCCGTCCGACCGCCAGATCAAAGACGGCCCGGCCAAAGGGGCTTTCCACGTCCAGAGCCTGGAAGCGGGGCCGCAGCAGGTCGCGGCAGTGCGCCTTGGCGATCTCCAGCCGGCTTTCTGCCTCCTGTGGGCCGTCGTCGTCGTCGCTGACGATTTCCACGTTGCGTACGCCAAAGGCCCGCATCGTGCGCAGATGCTCCTCCGAGAGGGTGACGCCCCGCTGGGCCAGAAGCACCCCGTCCTGACCACTGACCTCCCGGCCGACCACCATGCCGGGGGTGATGTCTTCTATATTGCGTTTGACCACTGCGTACTTGCCTCCGGTCGATCCCGCCGGGCGCTGGTGTGCGGCCCGGGCGGGAAATATGCATGGGACAGATTAAGATTGTAAAAAAGCTAACCGAAAAGAAAGGTGTTGGCGGCACTTTGCCCTGGTTCGGCAGTGTTTTTTTCGAGCCAGTCGCCTAACTCTTTAAAATCGTGTGCAAAAAATATTTCTCTGGAATGCCTGCAAAGTGGCCCTTGTCTTGCTTAGGGAACCTCGAAAGCGGACGGCCTTCCTAACTACCGAACCGCTTCGAATCACTGGCCGTGGCGGTCACCCCCTAGCCTCCTCCCCCAACACGCCACCACGGCCTTTTCAGGAAGCCGCTTGGGCCACTCCCTGGGCCTGGGCGGCTTCCGCTTTTTTTGCGCCGCAGGTTTTCGGTCCTTGGGGCTTGATGGCCGGGCAGTTCGTGATTATAGCCCGATGACGCCGCCGTTTCGGACCCAGGTCCGGCCAAGGACGCGGGCGAATCCTCGCCCCGCCGGCGACATGTGGGAGCTGCCTTTGGAGAACAAGGAACCCGGACCCCAGGCCTTTCTCGACTTCGTCAACCAACGGCTGGCCAAGCGCCAGCGCGAACTCGACGGAGCCGTTAAATTTTCCAGTCATTACGCCCAGGTGGAATCCATCATCCTGGAGCTTAAAACCGTGCGGACCAAATTCGTGACGCTTATGCGCCGGGAGGGACTCCTATGAACCGTCTGACGCTTCTGGCGGCGGTCCTGTTGGCCGTCCTGTGGTCGGGGACGGCCGTTCCGGCTGCGGCCCAAAAGGATGCCGGCATCGTCGGCAACTGGTCGGCCTCGGTTCTTGGCCAGCAGGTCACGGCCAGTTTCACCCGCAAGGACGACATGATCTTCGGCGTCATCGTCATCCCGGACATGGGCGGCGGGGCCAACACCTACCATGTGGCCGGCGTGGTCCTGGGGGCCGAATTCGCGGCCCAGCACGCCAGCGGCCATCTGCTCAAGGGCACGCTCACCGGCCCCAATACGGCCGAGGCCACCTTCACCCCGAAATCCGGGCCGTCCCTGCCGCTGCATCTGACCCGCCAGCCCGGCCCGTAGCCGCGCCGGACGCCCCCGCACCGGGACGGCTCAGCCGCCGGTGTTTTTCTGGCCCGCCGGGACCACCGGCACCCGTTCATCCTTGGCCCGGTCGGTCCAGGCCCGTTTGATGGCTTCCACATCCTCCCGGGACAGCGTGGCCTCAATGGCGTCGAAGATCCGGTTGCGGATGAATACGAGGTCCTGGTAGCTCGGCGCTCGTTCGATCATATCCATATAATAGGCAATGGTGTTTTCTTGCTCCATGGCAGCAAGCCTCCCGCGCATGCCTGGTTGCTGTGACAACGGGTGTAGCCGAGGCGGCCGGCGGGGGCAATGTCGTAATCGGGCAAATCCCCGGCTCAGCCTTCGGGCGTGTTGAAATACCCGCATTTTTCACAAACAAAGCCGGCGTATTCCGCGAGGCCGTCCTCGCTCAGCCACACTTCCACTTCGTTTCGCTCGGAACAATTGGCGCAGTAGACCAGGGCGGTTTTCGTTTGCGGATCGTAATCGCACTCCACACCGCCAAGAATGATGGTTGTTGCATCGGCCATGGCCGCCTCCGGGTATTGTGTTCTTTCCAGCGAATGTAGCACTGTTTGCGCCCGGTGCAAGGTCGGGGAGCGGCCGGGGATTGCCAGAGGCAGCGTCTCGGGCTATCGCAGGCGGCAAAACCCGGCAGGAGCCGTCATGTCCCATCGTCCGCTTGTGTTGCACGATGCCTTCGCCTTCCCTGGCGGCGGCGAACTCGTGGCCCTGACCCTGGCCCGGGCCTTTGACGCCGCCCTGGTCACCGGGGTTTTCAACCAGGCCGCCTTTGCCCCGGACTTTTTCGGCGGCAGCCTGCCCCGGAACCTCGACGCCCTCGGCCGCCATCCCCTGGCCGCGCGCCTGTCCGCGACCCTGGCCATGTGTCTGGCCTTTGAGCGCCTCCCCCGGACGGAGGTGCCGCTGGCCATCCACAGCGGCGCCCTGACCCTCCTGGCTCACGGCCGCATCGCCGGTCCCCAGATCCTCTACTGCCACACGCCGCCGCGCATCCTCTACGACCACCGCGATTTCTATCTGGCCCGCCAGTCGCCGCTGCGCCGGCCGGCCTACCGGCTCCTGGCCGCCCGCTATCGCCGCCGCTATGAAACGGCCATCCGGGCCATGGACGCGGTGGTGGCCAATTCCGAGACCGTGCGCCGGCGCATCAGCCGGTTTCTCGGCCTGGAGGCCGAGGTGGTCCATCCGCCGGTGGACACGGCCGCCTTCCCCAATCTCGGCCAGGAACCGTTTTATCTGTCCACGGCCCGGGTGGACGTGCTTAAGCGCGTCGATGTGGTGGTTGAAGCCTTTGCCGCCCTGCCGGACAAACGGCTGGTGGTGGTGTCGGGCGGTTCGGAACTGGCCCGGGTGCGGGACCTTGCCGCCGGGCGGCCCAATATCGAGATTCGCGGCTGGACCGAGGCGGCCGAACTGCGCCGGCTGATCGGCACGGCCATCGCCACCATCTATATTCCGCGCGATGAGGATTTCGGCATCTCGCCGGTGGAGTCCATGGCCGCCGGCAAGCCGGTCATCGGCGTGCGCGAAGGCGGGCTGACCGAGACGGTGGTGCATGGCCAGACCGGCATCCTGCTGCCGCCGGACCCCGCCCCGGCCGACGTGGCCCGGGCCGTGGCCGAACTGGGGCCGGCCGAGGCCCTGGGGATGCGCGAGGCTTGCCAGCGTCGGGCCGCCGCCTTTGACACCGCCGTCTTTATCCGCAACATGCAGGCCGTGGCCGCCCGGCTTATGGCCGGCCGCTGACCGCCTGCACCAGAGAAAAAATGAGAAAACTGCGCGTCATCGTCAACGCCGTGCCCCTGGCCACGGTCAATACCGGCATCGGCCGCTACCTGCGCTGCCTCTACGCCGCCCTGGAGCGGGGCTACGGTGAGCAGCTCGACATCGCCTATTTCGACGGCCGCACCGTCTCGGACACCCCGCCCCGGCCGCCGGAGAATCTGGCCGGCCGCTCGCGCCTGACCAGCCTCCTGTGGAAACTTCCCCCGGCCGTCGGCCTGGCCGTGCGCCTGGCCCGCCACTGGCAGCGCGAGGCCGCTTTCTTCCAGGCGGCCAAGGGCTATGACATCTACCACGAGGCCGCCTTTTTCCCGTTTCGGGTGCCGGCCGGGGTGGCAACGGTCTTCACCGTCCACGACCTGTCGCTCTTGACCATGCCCGAGCGCCATCCGGCCGAGCGGGTGCGTTATTTCAACCGCTATTTCCACAAGCGCCTGCCGGGCGTGGCCCGGTTCCTGGCCGTGTCCAAGTACACCAAGGCCGAGATGGTGCGTCTGCTCGGCCTCGATCCGGCCCGCATCCGGGTCACCTGGAACGCCCATGAGCCGGAGGTCTTCCATCCCGTGGACGCCTCCTTGCCGGCCGGCGTGCCCGAGCGCTATTTCCTCTTTGTCGGCACCAACGATCCCCGCAAGAACCTGCACGTCATCCCCAAGGCCCTGGCTGCCGCCGGCCTTTCCATCCCGCTGGTCACGGCCGGCTGGAGCGGCTGGTCCGGCGAACGCATGGAAGGCACGCCCCCCATCGAGATAGGCTACTGCGACGACGCCACCCTGGCCGCGCTTTATTCCAAGGCCCTGGCCCTGGTCTATCCGAGCATCTACGAAGGCTTCGGCCTGCCGGTGCTGGAGGCCATGGCCTGCCGCTGCCCGGTGGTGACCACGCGCCTGACCAGCCTGCCGGAAGTGGCCGGCGAGGCCGGCATCTATCTCGATGCGCCGTCCGATCCCGTGTCCATGGGCGAGACGCTGGCCCGGGTGGCCGGCGACGATGCGCTTCGGGAGACGAGCGCCCGACTGGGACTGGCCCGGTCGGCCCTGTTCTCCTGGGACGAAACAGCCCGGCGCACGGTGAGCGAGTTCGAGAAGAGTTTGGAGAGAGGGTAGAGAGGGTAGAGCGGGTAGGGGAGGCAGGAAGGAAGATGCCTCGGGTGGCCGGGGGATGATCCCCCCGGACCCCTCAAAGGGAAACGTTGTTCTAGGGAGTCTTGGTGCGGGCTGCTCGCTTTGGGGTTTTGTAAACAGCATGCAAGCCGGCATGGCTTTGAATACAGGATAGGAAGGAAAAGATGAAAGACACGTTGGGGATCTACTACTATCCCAATCCGACGGAAAAACGGGTGCGCATGTACGTGCGCGTGAGCTTCGGACAGGTGGAGTTTCGCCTCTGGAACAGCGAACACGCCGAGATCTGGGAACGCCACGACTGGATTCCCTATCCCGACATCGAGGCGGCAGCCGAAGAATACAAGAAGCGCGGTAGCGGGTCCGATCCGCTTGAACTCTATGATCTGAACGTAGCCAAACGCCTGCTGGCCGATGAGGGAGTCCCATGCCCGTAGGCCCGGACCTGCGCGTCTACGGCGAGGTGCGCGGCCTCTCCGAAGCGGCCTGGGCCAGGCTGGCCGACGAGTGCCCCTTTGAGACGGCAGACTATGCCGACGGTGTGCTCAGCCTGGAGCACGAGGGGCGGTGGGTGGATGTCGAGTCCTTCATGGACGCCCTGGCCGGTGCGGTGGACGCGGGCGGCCAGGGCCATCTCGACAGCATCGACAACGATGCCTGGACCATCACCCGCTATGTTCTGGAGGCCGGCAAAATGACTTCGCAAACATTCGGCATCAATGACGTTTTGGAAAATACGGTCAAGGACGGCAACATTTGACTTGACGCCCGGGCCCCTGGGACGTAGACAGCCGATCCCGCTGCGGGAAACCGGGGTGGGCGGGGACGGGGATCGCAAGAAACCTGG
>NZ_MLBG01000107.1 GCF_001936595.1 Desulfovibrio sp. DV | reverse complement strand
GCGGCTGGCTGCGTCAGGCGGCCGGCTCGCCGGATGCCCCGCCGCCCCTGCCCGAGGCCTGCCTGGGCGCGGCCATGGCCGAGGCCCGCCGCCTCCTGGCCACCCGGGCCGCCGCCCTGGACGCCGGGCTGGCCGCCGCTGCCGCCGCCGCCGCCGCCAAGGACGCAAAGGACGCAAAGGACGCCGACCATGCCTGAATTGCCGGAAATCGTTGACGTCGTGGTCCCGGTCTACAAGGGACTGGCCGAAACACGCGCCTGCCTGCAGGCGATCCTGGCGGCCACCGGCACCGTGCGGCCGCGTCTCGTGGTCGTCTCCGACCACGGCCCGGACCAGACCCTGGCCGCCTGGCTGCGCGCCATGGCCGCAGCCGGCCGGATCACGCTCCTTGAAAACGCGTCCAACCTCGGGTTTCCGGCCACAGCCAACCGGGGCATGGCCCAGGGCCCGGACCGGGACGTGGTGCTCGTCAACAGCGACGCCCTGGTCTTTGACGGCTGGCTCGACCGGCTGGCCGCCGCTGCCCATGCCGCCCCGGACATCGGCACGGCCACGCCCTTTTCCAACAACGCCACCATCTGCTCCTATCCGGCGTTTAATGCCGACAATCCCCTGCCCGGCGACATCGCCCCGGCCGCCCTCGACCGGCTCTTTGCCGCAGCCAATGCCGGGCGCAGCATCGATATGCCCACAGCCGTGGGATTTTGCATGTACATCCGCCGCGACTGCCTGACTGACACCGGCGATTTCGACGCGGCCGCCTTCGGCCGGGGCTACGGCGAGGAAAACGATTTCTGCCGCCGCTCGGCCCACCGTGGCTGGCGGCATGTGCTTGCCGCCGACGTCTTCGTGGTCCATGCCGGCGGCGTGTCCTTCGGCGCGTCCAAGGAGGCCGCCCTGGCCCGCAATCTGGACCTCTTGGCCACACGCCATCCCGGCTACCTGCCGCTGGTGCACGACTTTATCCGCCGCGACCCGGCCCTGCCCCTGCGCCGGGCCGTGGACATGGCCCGACTCACCCGCCATGGCCGGGGACCGTTGCTGCTGCGCCTTTGCCACGGCAAGGACGGCGGCACGGCCCGGCGGCTGGCCGACGAGGCCGCCGAATTGGCCGCAGCCGGCTATGCCACGGCCCTGCTCGCCCCGGCCGCTCCTGACGCGCCGGACAACCGGGTGCGGCTGACCCTCGACGGCGCGCCCGGCACGCCCAATCTCGTCTATGCCCTGCCGCAGGAGCTGCCGGCGCTTCGTGCCGACCTCAAAGCCCTGGGCACAGCCGGGTGCATCTGCCACCATTTCCTCGATCTGCCGGATGAAATCCTGGACCTGCCGGCCGCCCTGGGCCTGCCCTACGAGGTCCGCGTCCACGACTACGCCTGGTTTTGCCCGCGCATCACCCTTTTAGACGACACCGGCCTGCCCTGCCCGGAGCCGGACCCGGCCGCCTGCCAGCGCTGCATCGACGTCGGCGTCCCCCTGGAAACGGCAGCCCGGCCGGTAGCCGAGCTCCTGGCCCGCTCAACGCGCCTGCTTGGTGCGGCCGGCCGGGTCATGGCCCCGTCGTGGGACGCAGCCGGCCGCATGGCCCGGCATTTCCCGACCGCCCGGATCGAAGCCGCCCCCCACCCGGAACCGGCCTTTGCCCCGCCGCCTGTCCCCTCCCTCTTCCCCTGGAACGGGACAACGCCGGTGCGTCTGGCCCTCATTGGGGCCATCGGCCGCCACAAGGGCTACGACGTGCTCCTGGCCATGGCCCGGGACGCGGCCCGGCGGGAGCTGCCGCTCTCCTTTGCCGTGGCCGGCTTTACCCTGGATGATTACGCGCTTTTTGCCACGGGCCGGGTGTTTGTTACCGGGCGCTACGACGAGGGCGAGGCGACATCGGTGGTGCGGGAGCTTGGCTGCCAGGCAGCCCTTTGCCTGTCGGTGTGGCCGGAGACGTGGTGCTATACCCTGACCGAGGCCTGGCGGGCCGGCCTTTGGACCATCGGCTTTGACCTCGGGGCCGTTGCCGAGCGCATTGCCGCCACCGGCTATGGCTGGCGCGTGCCCCTGACCCTGGACGGCCGGGCCGTCAACAACCGGCTGCTGGCCCTTTTCGCCAATCCCCCGGCTCCGGGCTCCGTGCTGGCCTGAGCTGCCGGGCCGGCTGCAGGACGGCGTCTTTCTTGACGCGCCAGCCGGTTGCAAAAAAATCCGTTCCGGGTATGTTCGGCTGCAATAGGCCTTCCCAGGTTCGTCACGCAGCAAACCGCTTACGCAGCGAGGCCCCATGCCGCCGACACCCGAGTTCACGCCGCTGATCGCCCCGTTTTCCCCCTGGGAGCCCGGCGCACTGCCCCTGGTCGTCTTTGGCGGCATTGTCCTGGCGGTCCTGGCGGTCATTCTCTTTCTCTCGGGCTTTCTGGTCCGTCGCCGGGCCACGCCGGTCAAGCAGCAACCCTACGAGTGCGGCATCCGGCCCACCGGCTCGGCCCGGTTCCGCTATCCGGTCCCCTTTTTCCTCATGGCCGTCCTGTTTCTGCTCTTCGATGTGGAAGCCGCCTACATCATCGCCTACGCCGTGGCCTGGCCACAGCTCGGTGTGGCCGGTTATGGGCGCATGGCCGTTTTCATCGTCGTCCTTGGCCTCGGGCTGGCCTACGCCTGGCGCAAGGGCGGCCTGGACTGGGACGAGGAGGAAGGCCTGTGAGCGGCTTTGACGAGCGCCTTTTCAACCCCACTGACGCCGTCATCAACTGGGCGCGCAAAAACAGCCTGTGGCCCTTTTTCTTCGGCCTGTCCTGCTGCTTTGTCGAAGAAGCCACGGCCTGGGGACCGCGTTACGACATCGCCCGGTTCGGCTCGGAAGTCTTCCGGGGTTCGCCCAGGCAGGCCGACGTGCTCATCGTCTCGGGCACGATGTTTAAAAAAATCGCCCCGGTGGCCCTTCGCCTCTATGAGCAGATGAGCGATCCCAAATGGGTCATCTCCATGGGCTCGTGCAGCAATTCCGGGGGCATGTACGATGTCTATTCCGTGGTCCAGGGGTCGGACCAGATCCTTCCCGTCGACGTCTACATTCCGGGTTGCCCGCCAAGGCCCGAGGCGGTCTTTGAGGGGCTTATGCTCCTGCAAAAAAATGATCGCGGCCGGCGAGAAACCCACCCGGCCGGTGCTCCATCTGCCCGGCGGCAGCCAGGGCGGGCGGGAGGATTTCCTGGTCGACGGTGTCAGCAAGTGCCGCGACACCCGCGGCCCCGGCTACGCCGGCATCCCCATCCGGGGCACGGCCGCCACCGAACCCCGGTTTGACGGCTCACGAGCCGAAGTCATGTGGACCCCGCCGGCCCCGGGCCTGACCCTCACCCCGGCCCAGGAAGCCCTGGCCGCCGATCTGGCCGGCCGCTTCGGCGACGACGTGCGACTGGCCGACGCTACCCCGGTCCCGGGCGACATGCCGACCTATGTCGTGGCCCCGGCCCGCATCCCCGAAGTGCTGGCCTATCTCAAAGGGCAGGCCCCCACCCGCTTCGAACGGCTGGAAGACCTGACCGCCATTGATGAAACGGCCCGGCACACGCCGCCAGGCCACGAGGCCACGGCGGTCTACACCCTGACCTCGCTGACCGCCGCCACTATGGTGCGCCTGACCTGCCGCCTCCCCAGCCGTGATGCCGGAGTGCCGACGGCCACGGGCGTTTGGCCCTCGGCCAACTGGTATGAGCGCGAAGCGGCCGAGATGTTCGGCCTGCGCTTTGACGGCCATCCCGACCCGAGACGGCTTTTAACCCACCGCGACTGGATCGGCCATCCGCTGCGCAAGGACTACGAGGGCCGGGCCACCAACATGCCGGCCTTCACCCGGGCCGACTGTGATCGGCTGGAGCCGGTGGACGCGGCCGAGATCCTCGGCCAGCGCGCGGCCGAGGGCGATTACCTGCTCAATTTCGGCCCCCACCACTACGCCACCCACGGCATCATCCGTTTCGTCATGGCCCTTCGCGGCGAACGCATCAAGGCTCTCGGCATCGACATCGGCTACCACCACCGGGGCGTGGAGAAAATCGGCGAACGCCAGACCTGGCACCAGTTCATTCCCTACACCGACCGGGTGGACTACCTGTCCGGCATTGCCAACAATCTGTCCTACGTGACCGCCGTGGAGAACCTCGCCGGCATCACGGTCCCGCCCCGGGCGGCCTACGCGCGGGTCATGCTCTCGGAACTGTTCCGCCTGTCCAACCATCTCATGTATTTCGGCACGTTCCTTCAGGATCTGGGCATGATGAGCCCGATTTTTTACGCCCTGCGGGAACGCGAGATGGTGCTCGACATTATCGAGACCATTACCGGGGGGCGGCTGCATCCCTCGTGGCTTCGCCTGGGCGGCATGGCCGCCGATCTGCCCGAGGGCTGGAAGGAGCAGGTCGGGGCCTTCATCAAAATCTTCCCCAAACGCCTTCAGGAATACCACGCCGGAGTGACCAAAAATCCCATCGTGCGGGCCAGGACCCGGGGCGTTGGCGGCATTTCCGCGGCCAAGGCCATCGACTGGGGCATAACCGGCCCCAACCTGCGCGCCGCCGGCGTGGCCTGGGACCGGCGCAAAGCCATGCCCTACGGGGCCTACGCCGACTTCGAGTTCGACGTGCCGACCCGGGAGAATGGCGACTGCTATGATCGCTATCTCGTGCGCATGGACGAGATGCGGGAAAGCCTTCGCATCATCGAACAGGCCGCGGCGAAGATGCCCGGCGGCCGCTATCTGGCCGCCGACTCACGCTACTGCCTGCCGCAAAAGGCCGAGTCGCTCGGCGACATCGAAAGCCTCATCCACCATTTCGTGAATGTGACGCGCGGCCCGCGCCTGCCGGCCGGCATGGCCTATGCCGCCACCGAGGCCCCGCGCGGCGAACAGGGTTACTGCGTCGTCTCCGACGGCGACTGCCACGCCTACCGGATGCGCATCCGCACTCCGGGCTTTGCCAATGTCCAGGCCCTGCCGCTTCTTATAGAAGGCCTGTCCATTGCCGACGCCGTGGCCGTGCTGGCCTCCTACGACTATATTTTGCCGGATATTGACCGTTAAATTTCAGGTTACAACCAGCGAGGCACCAAATGAGAAAATTTCTTGCAATAGTTGGAGGTCTATTTTTAGCTCTTCTGCTCGTCGCTGCAATTTTTTTTGGATATGCCGCATACAATGGAAGCAAACTCGACGCATCCAGCAAAATTTATATTGAAGAAAACATTCCAATCATTCTCTCAACATGGTCAAAAGACGAATTGCTGCAACGATCATCACCCAAATTGCTGGAGGCAATCAACAAAGATCCAAAAATTATCGACTTAGTATTTAAAAAAGCGGCATCACTTGGCACATTTCAAAAAATACATGACATCAATGGCGACTCAAACATCTCAATCACAACAAATAATGGCCGCGTCATAACCGCTCGCTATATAATTCCAGCAAAATTCGACAACGGAGACGCAACCATCACTGTCCAGATGATCCAGTCATCCGGACAATGGCAGCTCTTAGGTTTTCATGTCAATTTTCCAACAGCATTACAATAATTTCAGTTAATGCAACAACACTTCACTGAGAAACACATGCTGCCTGAAGCCTTGGAAAAAGAACTGCACCGCATCATTGCCGCAGTGCCCCGCCCCCGCGAGGCGGCCGTGGACGTCATGTACGCCCTGCAGCACCACTACGGCTACCTGTGCGACGAGGCCATGCACTACGCCGCCCGGGTGCTTGGCATGACGACACTCGAACTCGAATCCCTGGCCACCTTTTATGACTACCTCTACCGCCAGCCGGTGGGGCGCTACGTCATCCACGTCTGCGACTCGGTGGTGTGCTGGATGTTCCACCAGGATTCCATCTTCGACTACCTCTGCCGCACCCTGGGCGTCCCGCCCGGCGGCACCTCCGAGGACGGCCTTTTCACCGTGCTGCCGGCGGCCTGCATCGGCAACTGCCACAACGCCCCCACCATGCTCATTAACGGCCGCTTCTACGACAGGCTGACCCCCGAGCGCATCGAGGCCGTGCTGGCCGAGTTGCGCCAAGGAATCGAGGAGCCGGTGCGATGCAAATAGACATCCCGCAGGTGCTTTTTAAAAACCGCCACCTCGGCCGCCCGGCCAGCATTGACGAGTACCGGGCCGGCGGCGGCTATGAGGCGCTTGCCGCCACCATTGGCAGGCGCACCCCGGCCGAGGTCCTGCAACTCGTGCTCGACGCCGACCTGCGCGGCCGGGGCGGGGCCGGATTTCCGGCCGGACGCAAATGGCAGGGCGTCCCGGTCGACCACGTCGGCCCACGCTATGTGGTCATCAATACTGACGAAATGGAGCCGGGCACATTCAAGGACCGCATCCTGGTCAACGTGGACCCGCATCTGGTCATCGAAGGCATCGTGCTGTGCGCCTATTCCATAGGGGCCAGCGAGGGCGTGTTTTTCATCCGCCCCTCCTACGAGGGCGACGCCCTGCTCATCGAGCAGGAATGCCGGGTGGCCCGGGAAAACGGCTACCTCGGCCAAAACATCCTGGGCACGGACTTCTCCTTTGACGTCCATGTCCACAGAAGCGCCGGCCGCTACATCTGCGGCGAGGCCTCGGCCCAGATCAAGGCCATCTCGGGCCTGCGGCCCAATCCCCGCAAAGGCGGTCCGCGCACGGCGGTCAAGGGCTTGTGGGACTGCCCGACCATTGTGAACAACCTGGAAACCCTGGCCAATCTGCCGGGCATTGTGCGAAACGGCCCCCAGTGGTTCAAATCCCTGGCCCGCTCGGCCACAGGCTCGGGCACCAAGCTCTACAGCGTCTCCGGGCAGGTGGCCCGGCCCGGCTGCTACGAGCTGCCCATCGGCGTCACCATCCGGGACATCATTTTCGAGCACGCCGGCGGCATGGCCCCGGGCAAGACGTTTAAGACCGTCATCCCGGGCGGCGCATCCACGCCCTATCTGCCCGAGTCGCTGCTCGACCTGGAAATGGATTTCGACCCCATGCGCGCCGCCGGCCAGCGTTTCGGCACGGCCTCGCTCATGGTCTTTGACCAGGACACCTGTCTGGTCGGGGCCACCCTGTCGCTCATTGAATTTTTCGCCCGGGAATCCTGCGGCTGGTGTACGCCCTGCCGCGAGGGCATTCCCTACATCCGGGAGCTGTTGCGCCGCATCGAGGGCGGCGAGGGGACCGAGGAGCATATCCAGATGATTGCGGACATGCTGCCGGTGCTCGATGTCGCCTACTGCGCCTTTGCTCCGGGCGCGGCCGAGCCGGTGCGCGGCCTTTTGACCCACTTCATGGACGAGGTGCGCGCCCACATCACCGAAAAACGCTGTCCGTTCGGCAACCCGCCGCCAAGCCTTCGCGGCAAGGCCTGCGGCACCCGCCCCATCCAGTTTGGCCCGACGCCCTGCCCGGAGGACCAATGCCCGATCTGATCATCGACGGCCGCGCCATTTCCGTCCCCAAAGGGACCATGGTCATCGAGGCGGCCGAACGCCTGGGCATCATGATCCCGCGCTTTTGCTGGCACAAGGCTCTGGGCGCGGCCGGAGCCTGCCGTATGTGCGCCGTCAAATTCGTGGCCGGCCCGGTCAAGGGCCTGGAAATGAGCTGCATGACCCTGGCTGCCGACGGCATGGTGGTGGAGACGTTTCACCCCGAGGCCGTGGCCTTTCGCCGCAGCATCATCGAACTGCTCATGGTCAACCATCCCCATGACTGTCCGGTGTGCGACGAGGGCGGGCACTGCCTGCTCCAAGACGAAACCATCTCCGGCAACCATGTCCAACGGCGCTTCCCCGGCCGCAAGCGCACCTATCTCGACCAGGACCTGGGGCCTTTTGTGCAGCACGAGATGAACCGCTGCATCCACTGCTACCGCTGCGCCCGGTTCTATCAGGACTACTGCGGCTACCGCGATTTCGGCCCGATGCAAAACGCCAACCGGGTCTATTTCGGCCGCTTCGAGGATGGGCCGCTGGAAAATCCCTTTGCCGGCAACCTGGCCGACCTGTGCCCCACCGGCACGCTGACCGACAAGCCGGCCCGCTACACCTCGCGGCGCTGGGATTGTGAGCGCGCCCCGTCGGTGTGCCTGCATTGTTCCCTTGGCTGCAACGTCACGGTCCTGTCGCGCTACCGCCGGGTGGCCCGCATCGAGGCCCGGGACAACGAGGCGGTCAACGGCTCGTTTATCTGCGACCGGGGCCGCTTTTCCGCCGGCTACGAAGCCATTCCCGAACGGCCGCGCGCAGGGCTGGCGGACGGCCGGCCCGTTCCGGTGACCGAGGCCGTGGCTGCGGCGGTATCACGGCTTGCCGCCCTGGCCGAGAGCCACGGGCCAGGGAGCATTGCCGTCGTTGGCGGGCTGCGCTCCAGCCTGGAAACCCAGGCCGCCCTGGTCGCTCTGGCCGGCGCGGCCGGCTGGCGTGCACCGGCCTTTTTCGGTTCGCGCCAGGAGCAAGCCGCAACCAAGGCAGCCCTGGCCGCCCTGACCCCGGCCCGGGCCCGCTCCCTGGCCGAACTGGGGCAGGCCGACGCCGTGCTGGTCCTTGGCGTCTCGCCGCTTTATGACGCGCCCATGCTGGCCCTGGCCCTGCGCCAGGCCAGCCGGGCCGGGGCGAAAATCATCGTAGCCGACCCCAGGCCCGTGGCCCTGCCCCTGCCCTTTAGCCATCTGCCGGTGGCCCCGCGCCAGTTGCCGGCCGTCCTGGCCGTGGCCACGGGCCAGCCGGACCAGGCGGCTGCCGAGGCCCAAAAGCGCCTGCCCTTTTCCCCCGAACTGTGGCCAGTCCTCGAAGACGCGGCCAGGGCCCTGGCTGCGGCCAGGCGTCCGGCCCTGGTCTTTGCTCCGGGGCTGGCCGCCTCATTGCCGGATGACGACCGCCTGGGACTTTTTCCGGTGCTTCCTGCCGCCGGCAGCGCCGGTGCGGCCCTGCTTGCCCCGGACGATGCGCCCGGCCTGGATGAATTGGCCGCAGGCGTAGCCGCCGGCCGGATCAGGGGACTGCTCGTCGCCGAGGCCGATCTTTTTACCGCCGCCCCGGAACTGGCCGCGCTCCTTGGCAGCCTCGACGCCCTGGTCGTGCTCGACCACCTGCCGACCCCGACCGTGGCTGCGGCCAAGGTGTTTTTGCCGACCGCCACCATCTTTGAAGCCGGCGGCACCCTGGCCGCCAGCGACGGTCGGCTCCAGACAGCCGCCCCGGTCCAGCCGCCGGGCGACCCGGTGGTCCGGGACGGCCGGGGCAGCCATCCGCCCCGAGCCTACGACCGGGAGCTCCCCGGCACCGATCCGGCCCCGGCCGCCTTCTGGCTGGGGGAAATCAGCCAGGGCCTGGGCCAAAAAGCGCCCCGGTCCCCTCTGGCCGCCGTGATGGCCGGCCTCCCGGCCCTGGCCGGCATCGATTGTTCCCGGCTGCCGGACGCCGGCCTGCGTCCGGCCTTTGCCGGACCCCGGCCGGACACCGCGCCGCCAGCCCCCTTGGTCGCCGAGGCCGGGCTGGCCGTGGTCTACGACGAGGCCCTCTTTGCCACGGATGACCCCGGCCGCTACGCGCCCCTGGCTTTGGCCCAAACCGCAGCCTCGCCGGTCATCCTGCTCCATGCCGACGACGCGGCCAGCCTGGGGCTGGCCGACGCCATGGCCGTTGCCGTGGGCTGCGGCGACCGGTTCGTGCCGGCGGTGGTGCGCCTGTCGCGGGCCATGGCCCGAGGCGTGCTGGTCGTCCCCCGCTTGCCGGAATTCGCCGGCCTGCCCCCCATCCTTGGCCCCTGCGGCCTGCGTCGGAGATAGGCCATGGACATGTGGCTTGGCGTCCTTGTCATGCTGGTCAAGATGGCCGTGGTCCTCGGCGTTGCCCTGGGGCTGGCCGCCTACATGATCCTCCTGGAACGAAAGCTCTTAGGCCGCTTCCAGGTCCGCTACGGCCCCAACCGGGTCGGGCTTTTCGGCCTGCTCCAGCCCCTGGCCGACGGCCTCAAGATGCTCTTAAAGGAAGACATCATCCCTGACGGCGTGGACCGGCGCATTTTTCTCGTGGCCCCGGCGGTGGTGGCCGGCACGGCGCTCGCCGCCTTTGCCGTGGTGCCCTTTGGCGAGGGCCTGACCTTTTTCGGCCACACCGTGCCCCAGGTCATTGTGGACAGCAACGTGGGCCTGCTCATGGTGCTGGCCCTGTCGTCCCTGGCCGTCTACGGGTTGGCCCTGGGGGCCTGGACATCGGATAACAAGTACAGCCTTCTTGGCGGCATTCGCGGCGCGGCCCAGATGATCAGCTACGAGCTGGCCCTTGGCCTGTCGCTCGTGCCCGTGGTCATGCACGCCCGGTCGCTGTCGCTGTCCGACATCGTGGCCGCCCAGTCCGGGCTGCCCTTTGCCCTGATGGAACCCGTGGCCTTCGCCACCTTCATCATCGCCTCCCTGGCCGAGACCAAGCGCATTCCCTTTGACCTGCCCGAAGCCGAAAACGAGCTGCAGGCCGGGTTTCACACCGAATATTCCGGGATGCGCTTTGCCCTGTTCTTCGTTGGCGAATACGTCAACATGGTGCTCCTTGGGGCGGTGACGGCGATCTTTTTCCTGGGCGGCTGGCACGGGCCGTTTTTCCCGCCCATCGTCTGGCTGGCAGTCAAAGTCCTGGCCGTGCCGGTCTTTCTCATCTGGACCCGGGCTTCGCTGCCCCGCCTGCGCTACGATCAGCTCATGGCCCTGGGCTGGAAGGTGCTCGTGCCCCTGGCTCTCCTCAATATTCTCGTCACCGGCGCGCTGCTGGTCCTAAACGCCTAAGGAAACGGCCATGGCAGACAAGAAACCAAGCCTTGTGGGCGAAATCGTGGAGGGCGCAACCGGCCTCATCGGGTCCTACGCCGCCACCCTGACCCATCTTTTCCGAAAACCGGTGACCGAACAGTACCCGGAATACAAGCGGCCCATGCCCGAGCGCACCCGCGGCCGCATCATCCTCACCCGCTCCCCCGACGGAAAGGAACGCTGCGTGGCCTGCTACCTGTGCTCCGGGGCCTGCCCGGTCAACTGCATCTCCATGCAGTCCGAAGAAGGCCCGGACGGCCGGCGGCAGGCGGCCTGGTTTCGCATCAACTTCGCCCGCTGCATCTACTGCGGCCTGTGCGAAGAGGCCTGCCCGACGCTGGCCCTCCAGCTCACGGCCGAATTCGCCTTTTGCAAGGACGACATCGCCGATTTCGTCTATGAAAAGGAACAGCTCCTGGTCGACCACGGCGGCCGGCATCCGGACTATGATTTCTACGCCCATGCCGGGGTGGCCGCCGGCGGCCCCAAAGGCAGCCATATCGGCGAGGACGACCCTGTGGACGTCAAAAGCATCTTGCCCTAGGACGCGACAATGACCGCACTTGGCGCACTTTTTTACCTGCTGGCCGCCGTGCTTCTCGGCGCGGCCATCCTGACCGCCACCCGGCGAAACCCGGTGCATGCCGTGTGCTGCGCCGTGGTGGTCTTCCTGGCTGTGGGCGGGCTTTTCGCCGTGCTTGGCGCGCCACTGCCCGGTGTGCTCATGGTGGTGGTCTATGCCGGAGCCATCATGGTGCTTTTTCTTTTTATCATCATGCTGCTCGGCTTGCCGGCCGGCGACGGGCCGCTGCCGGCCGGACGGCTCCTTGTCCCCGGCATCCTGGGTGCAGCCACGCTTTTGGCCCTGTTTGTCCTCATTGGCGCCGACCCGGCCGCCCAGACCCTGCTGCCGGCCGCCCAGGCCTCGCCGGCCGCCGTGGGAACCCTGCTCTTTGACACCTACTGGCTGGCGGTCGAAGCCGTCTCCATCCTGCTCTTTGCCGCCCTGGCCGCGGCCCTGCTCCTGGGACGCGGCCGGCCCGGCCCCGGACAACCGGCAACCGGAGGTCGGGGCGCATGAACATCCCCCTGTCCCATGTCCTGGCCGTGGCCGCAGCGCTCTTTGTCATCGGCGGGGCCATGGCCGCTGCCCGGCGCTCCATTCTCATGATCCTCATCGGCGTGGAATTCATGCTCACCGCCGGCAGTCTGGCCTTTGTCGGCGCAGCCCTGGCCTGGGGCAATGTCAGCGGCCAGGCCGCGGTCATCATCGTCATGGGTCTGGCTTCGGCCGAGGCCGCCCTGGGGCTGGCCCTTTTGGTCCACGGCCGACGCAGCGGCGGCACGGTTGACGCCGACAGCTATGCCCGGCTGGGAGGCGACGCATGACCACGCTCCTCGCCCTGATGCTCCTTTTCCCCCTGGCCGGAGCCATCGTCCAGGCCGCCCTTTCCCGCAGCCTGTCCCGGCCGGCCTCGGGGGCTGTGGCCGCCCTGGCCATTGCCGGCTCGCTGGCCGCTGCCGTGGCCGCCGTCTGGAACCTGGGCGTCGCCCCGCACCAGCTGAGTTTTGGCCAGTGGATGGCCTTTGACGGCTTTTCCGCCCAGTTCTCCATCCTCTACAACCGGCTGGCCGGGCTTATGGCCGTGACGGTCACCTTCGTGGCCCTGCTCATCCACCTCTATTCCGCCGTGTACATGCGCGAGGACAAGTCTTTCGCCCGCTATTTCTGCTACTTGAACCTGTTCGTCTTTTTCATGCTGGTTATCGCCCTGGCCGACGATCTGGTCTTCCTCTTCATGGGCTGGGAGGGAGTCGGGTTCTGCTCCTTTGCGCTGATTGGCTTCTGGCACGAGGAGTTGCCCAACGTGGATGCCGGGCGAAAGGCCTTTCTCATGACCCGGGTGGGCGATCTCGGCTATGTGGCCGCCCTGGCCCTGGTCATTGCCGCCTCGGGCAGCGCCTCGCTCTCCGGCCTGACCGCCGGCATCGACACCATGCCAACGGCCACGGCCACCCTCATCGGCTTTCTCTTTCTCTTTGCCGCCTGCGGCAAATCCGCCCAACTGCCGTTGTCCTCCTGGCTGCCCGACGCCATGGCCGGCCCGACCCCGGTCTCGGCCCTTATCCACGCCGCCACCATGGTCACCGCCGGCGTGTACCTGCTCATGCGCCTGGAGCCGCTTCTCTCCATCGCCCCGGACGTCGGGGCTGCGGCCGCCGTCATCGGCGCGGCCACCGCCCTTTACGGCGCGGCCTGCGCCATGGGCCAGCGCGACGTCAAACGCATCCTGGCCTATTCGACCATAAGCCAGGTGGGCTACATGTTCCTGGCCGCCGGCTGCGGCGACGTGTCCGGGGCCTTTTTCCACTTGCAAGCCCACGCCTTTTTCAAATCCCTGCTCTTCATGGTCGCCGGCATCATGATCCAGGCCTTCCACGAGGAGCACGACATCTTCCGCATGGGCGCGCGGCTGCGCCGGGCCATGCCCGGACTTTTCATCCTCTTTGCCTGCGGGGCCGCCGCCCTGTCCGCCCTGCCGCTGACCTCGGGCTATTTCAGCAAAGGCCGCACCCTGGCCGACGCCGTGGCCCATCCCGGCCCGGCCTATCTGCTGGCCTTCATCCTTGGCATCGTGGCCGCCTTTCTGACAGCCCTGTACGTCTTTCGCCTCTTCTTCGTGGCCTTTTTCGCCGACCCGGCCGACCCGGCCAAACTGGTTTCCGAGCCGGAACTTTCCCGCATGGAGCGCCCCCTGTGGCCCCTGGCCGCCCTGGCCCTGGTCTACGGCTTCGTCAATCCGCCGGAATTTATGGGCCTCAAACCCTGGCTCGACGCCTATCTGGCCGGCACGGTGACCCCTGTGCCGCCTGAGGTGGAACACGCCGAGCTGTTCGTGGAAATCCTGGATGCCGGTCTGGCCCTGGCCGGCCTGGGGCTGGCCTGGCTCCTCTACCGGCCGGCACTTCGCCCGGTGGCCGCCCCGGCCGGGGTGTTCACCACCGGGCTTGGCCTGGACGCGTTTTACCGGACCCGGATTGCCGCTCCCTACCAACGCCTGAGTGTCCACCTCTGGCGCGGCCTGGACGAGGATGTCCTGGACGGCGCCGCCTCGGGGGCCGGGGCAGGGATCGCCGGCCTGTCCCGGTTTGTCGCCCGCTTCGGGTCGGCCCGGCCGTCCACCACCATAACCACCCTTCTTGGCGCGGTCGCAGCCCTGCTCACCTGGCTGGCCCTGCGCCTGACCTAACGCACCGGAGCGATCATGCGGCAATTGCCCTGGCTCACCCTGCTCATCTTCTGGCCCCTGCTGGCGGCCCTGGTCCTGCCGGCCTTGCGGGGCAATCCGGCCGCCTGCCGCCGCTTCGCCCTGCTTGCCGCCCTGGGCGAACTGGCCTTGTCGCTGCTGGCCGTGTGCCTTTTTGCCGGCCCCGTTCCCGATCTGCCCGTGATCGAGGACTGGGAGTGGATACCGACCCTGGGCATCCGCTACAGCCTGTCCATGGATGGCCTGAGCCTCATTTTCGTGGTGCTGACCTCGCTTATCGGCCTGTGCTGCACCCTGGCCTCCCGCCACGACGACGCCAGACGCCCGGCTCTCTATTACGGCCTGATCCTGGCCTCGCTCGCCACGGTCCAGGGCATTTTCCTGGCTTCCGATCTCTTCCTCTTCGCCCTGTTCTGGGAAGCCCAGCTCATCCCGGTCTTTTTCCTCATCGGCATCTTCGGCCACGGCGAGCGGATGCGGGTGGCCTTCAAGTTCTTCCTGTTTTCGGCCACAGGCGGCCTGCTCATGTTCCTGGCCGTGGTCGCCCTGGGCATCCTGGCGGCCAATGGCCCGGACGGCCCGACCTTCGCCCTGGACACCCTGGTCAACCTCGATTTGCCGGTGACGGTGGGCCGCTGGCTCTTTGCCGCCTTTGTCCTGTCGTTTGCCATCAAAATCCCGCTGGTCCCGGTCCACATGTGGCTCCCCGACGCCCACACCGAGGCCCCGACCGCCGGCAGCCTCATCCTGGCCGGCCTGCTCCTTAAAACCGGCGGCTATGCGCTCATCCGCTTCGGCCTGCCGCTTTTCCCCGAAGCCGCCCACTATTTCGCCCCGCTCCTGACCACCCTGGGGATCATCGGCCTCTTTTACGCCTCGGCCGTGGCCCTGGCCCAGGAGGACGTCAAACGCCTGGTTGCCTATTCGAGCATCGGCCACATGGGGCTGGCCGTGGCCGCCATCGTGTCCGGCAGCCGGCTGGCCCTGGGCGGCGCGGTCATTCTCATGGTCAGCCACGCCCTGGCCTCGGGCGGACTCTTCGCCCTGGCCGGCGGCATCGGCGAACGCCTGGGCAGCCGGCGCTTCGATATTCTGGGCGGGCTTTGGAACAAGGCCCCGCGCTTTGGCGCAGCCTTTCTCTTCTGCATCCTGGCCTCGGCCGCCCTGCCCGGGTTGTCGGGCTTTGTCGGCGAGGCCATGATCGTCTTCGGCCTGTTTACGACAAGTTCCTGGGTCGGCGGTCTGGCCGTGGCTGGCATGGCCGTGACCCTGGTCTATCTCCTGCGTCTGGCCCGGGACGTGCTTTTCGGCCCGGCCCGCTCGCCCCTGCCCTTTGCCGACCTGGACACCCGGGAAACGGCGCTTCTGTGCGTCCTGGCCGTCTGTATGCTGCTTCTGGGCCTGTTCCCCGGGCCGGTGCTGGCCCTGGCCGACGGCCCCCTCCGTCTCATTGCCGCCCATGTCTGGCCGGCCGCAACCCCGGGCCTGTGAGCGAGGACACCCCATGACCGCCTTTATTGCCGCCTATTTCCCGCATCTCTCCCTGGCCCTCGGGGGGCTTTGCATCCTGCTGGCCGCCTGTTTTCGCCGCACCCCGGCTGCCCTGTTCCCGGTCCTGGCCGGTCTGGCGGCGCTGCTCCCCGGCTGGTGGGGTTTGTCCGGCCCTGAAGGGGCAAGCGGCATCCTCTGCTTTTACGCCGTCCTCCTTTCGGGCATCACCCTGGCCACGGTGGGGCTGACCGCCCGCTATGCCGACCGGCGGGGCTTTGCCGGCGACGCCCTCTATGGCCTGCTCCTGTGGTCGGCCCTGGGCATGTTGCTCCTGGCCGAGTCCGACGACTGGCTCATGCTGATTGTCGGGCTGGAGCTGGCCTCACTTTGCCTCTACGCCGTGGTGGCCGCCCGCCTGTCCGACCCGCTGGGCACCGAGGCGGCACTCAAGTATTTCCTGCCCGGGGCCATGGCCCTGGCCGTTTTGGTCTTTGGCGCAGCCCTCGTCTATGCCGGCAGCGGCAGCCTGGACATCGCCGAATCCCTGGCCGTGGGCGGTCCCCTGACCGCTGCCGGGCTGGCCCTGGCCCTGATCGGCATCGGCTTCAAGCTGTCCCTGGCCCCGGTCCATCTCTGGACCCCGGACGTCTACCAGGGCGCGCCGGCCCCCATTGCCGCCTTCCTCTCCACCGGCTCCAAGGCGGCCACGGCTGCGGCCCTGCTCCATGTCTGCGCCGAAGCCCCGCCCGAAGCCCGGGAACTCCTCTGGCCGGCCCTGGCCGGAGTGGCCGGCCTGACCATGGCCGTGGGCAACATCGGGGCCATCAGCCAGAAAAGCATCAAGCGTGTCCTGGCCTATTCTTCCATCGCCCAGATGGGCTACATCGCCATGGCAGCCATGGCCGTGGACGAAGGCGGCGGCGAGGCCGCGCTGTTTTATCTGGCCGCCTTTGCCCTGATGGACCTGGGCGCGTTTGGCGCGGTGGGGCTGCTGTCGGGCGAGGTGGGGGATCGGGACGCCATCGAGGCCTACCGGGGCCTGGGCTATGTCCATCCCTGGCGGGCCGGAGCCCTGGCCATAAGCCTGCTGTCGCTGGCCGGACTGCCGCCCACGGCCGGCTTTATCGGGAAGTTTCTGGTCTTTGGCGCGGCCCTTCGGGCCGGCTACGTGGGACTGGCCGCCTTTGGCATCATCACGGCGGTGATCGGCATATTCTATGCGCTGCGCATCGTGGCGGCGCTCTACATGCAAGCCGAGGTCGCGGCCCATCCGGTCATCCCGGCCCCGGCCGGGCCGGCCGGCAGCGCAGCCCTGTGGGCCATGGCCGCCGGCCTGCTGCTCCTTGGCCTGTTCCCGGGCGCGCTCCTCGGCCCCCTGGCCCGCCTGTTCGGTGGGGTGTAACGAGGAAGAGGAAGAGGAAGATGCCTCCGGCGGCCGGGGGGCCTGAGGCCCCCCGGACCCCCCCAACGGGGGTAAAAGGGGGG
>NZ_MLBG01000106.1 GCF_001936595.1 Desulfovibrio sp. DV | reverse complement strand
AACCTGCCCATTACGGCTGAAAAATCCGCCGCCCGCATCCAGACCGGCTTCTGGTTCGTCTTCTACCTGTTCCTGCTCCCCATGGTCGAACTCCACGTCGGCATCGGCTTCTACCGCATCCTGGTCAAATGGGGCTTTGTCGACCGGCCCGGCCGCTGGACCCTCAAGAAAAAGGAAAACCTGCTGACCGCCATCTTCATTGGCATCGGCCTTTTGTCACTGCTGCGTTACTACTTCCTGCCGCTCAAATAAGGGTGTTGCCATGAAAATCATACAGACCGATCTCTTGTGCATCGGCGCAGGACTGGCCGGCGAGCGCGTGGCCATCGAGGCCGCCGATAATGGATTCTCCGTCATCTGCCTGTCCATCGTGCCGGCCAGGCGTTCCCACTCCTCGGCCGCCCAGGGCGGGATGCAGGCGGCCCTTGGCAACTCGGCCATGGGCGAAGGCGACTCCCCGGACGTCCACTTTGCCGACACGGTCAAAGGCTCCGACTGGGGCTGCGACCAGGAAGTGGCCCGCCTGTTCGTCGACGCCGCCCCCATCGCCATGCGCCAGATGGCCTTCTGGGGTGTGCCCTGGAACCGCGTCGTTCCCGGCGAACAGACCTATTACAAGGGTGGCAAACCCTTCACCGCCTTTGAAAAGCCCGAAAACGAGGGGCTCATCCACTCGCGCAACTTCGGCGGCACGGCCAAGTGGCGCACCTGCTACACCTCGGACGGCACCGGCCACTGCGTCCTTTACACCTTGGACAACCGCGCCGCCCAGATGGGCGTCAACGTCGTGGACAAGGTCGAGGCCATTGCCCTTATTCACGACGGCGACGTCTGCATGGGGGCCATTGCCCGGTGCCTTAAAACCGGCGAACTGACCGCCTATCTGGCCCGGGCCACCCTGGTCGCCACCGGCGGCTTCGGCCGCATCTACCGCGAGTCCACCAACGCGGTCATCTGCGACGGCGGCGGCCTGATTGCCGCCCTGGACACCGGCGTGGTGTCCCTGGGCAACATGGAAGCCGTGCAGTTTCACCCCACCGGCATCGTGCCCACCGACATCCTGGTCACCGAAGGCTGTCGCGGCGACGGCGGCACGCTCCTTGATAAAAACGAATACCGTTTCATGCCGGATTACGAGCCGGACAAGGCCGAACTGGCCTCACGCGACGTGGTGTCGCGCCGCATGACCGAGCACATGCGAAAGGGCCTTGGCGTCCCCTCCCCCTACGGCGACCACCTGTGGCTGGACATCCGCCACCTGGGAGAAGCCCACATCCGCACCAAACTGCGCGAGGTCGACGAGATCTGCCAGTCCTTCCTCGGCGTCGATCCGGTCTACCAGCTTATCCCGGTGCGCCCGACGCAGCACTATTCCATGGGCGGCGTGCGCACCAATAAAGACGGCGCGGCCTACGGCTTAAAGGGCCTCTTTTCCGCCGGCGAATCCGCCTGCTGGGACATGCACGGCTTTAACCGCTTAGGCGGCAACTCCCTGGCCGAGACCGTCGTTGCCGGCATGATCATCGGCGGCAAGATCGTCGAGTTCCTCAAAGGAACCGAGACAACCTTCTCCACCGCCGCCGTGCGCGACGCCATGAACAAGCAGACCTCGCGCATCGCCGATCTCGTGGCCTGCAAACACGGCAGTGAAAACCCCTACACCGTGCGAAACGCCATGTTCGACTCCATCATGAAGGGAGCCGGCATCTTCAGAAACGGCCAGGACCTGGAAAAATGCGTCGGCGAACTCCAGGAGATCCTGGGCCGCGCCCGCAAGGTCGGACTCCGCTCCAACGGCAAGGGAGCCAACCCCGAGCTGACCATGGCGCTTAAGATCGAAGGCATGGTCAAACTGGCTCTGTGCGTGGCCTACGGGGCGCTCAAGCGCACCGAATCGCGCGGCGCCCACACCCGCGAGGACTTCCCCGAGCGCAACGACCGCGACTGGCTGACCCGCACCCTGGCCACCTGGGCCGACGGGGCCGATCTGCCCACACTCAACTACGAGCCCGCCACCCACACCTTCGAGATGCCCCCCGGAGACCGCGGCTACGGCGGCGGCAAGATTATTTCAATGGATGCACCGAAGTAGCACTCGCATCGTTGAAAAGAGCCTCCGGCGGCCAGGAGAGGCGCTGCCTCTCCTGGACCTCTCCGCCGGGGGGATGATCCCCCCGGCCCCCCCGCAAGGGGGTTAGGGGCAAAGTGGCGCGACTGTGACGTTGCGAGCGAAAAGGAGAAGAAAATGGGCAGAACGCTGACTTTCAATATATTCCGGTACAATCCGTCCGATCCGGCCTCCACGCCGCATATGGACAAATTCACCCTGGACGAAACCGAGCGCATGACCCTTTTTATCGCGCTCAACCGCATCCGGGAAGAGATCGACCCCACGCTGATGTTTGATTTTTGCTGCCGGGCCGGCATCTGCGGGGCCTGCGCCATGGTCATTAACGGCCGTCCCGGTCTGGCCTGCCACACCAAGACCAAGGAAATGCCGGATGAGATCACCCTCATGCCGCTGCCGGTCTTCAAGCTCGTGGGCGACCTGTCCGTCGATACCGGCGTCTGGTTTCGCACCATGTACCAGAAGATCGAATCCTGGGTGCACACCGACAAGAAGTTCGACCCCACGGCCCAGGAAGAGCGCATGGACAACGGCTTGGCCGAGCAGATCTACGAGCTTGACCGCTGCATCGAGTGCGGCTGCTGCGTGGCCGCCTGCGGCACGGCCCTTATGCGCGAAGACTTCCTCGGAGCCGTGGCCTTAAACCGTCTGGCCCGGTTCATCCTCGACCCCCGCGACCAGCGTACCGAAAAGGAATACTTTGACCTCGTCGGCACCGACGAAGGCATCTTCGGCTGCATGGGACTTTTAGCCTGCGAAGACGTTTGCCCCAAAGAGATTCCGCTTCAGGAACAGCTTGGCAAGCTGCGCCGCAAGATGGCTCTGGCCGCCGTCAAAAACATCCTGCCCAAGTTCCTCAAAAAGGACTTCTAGTATGAAGACAGTGCAAGCCAAGGACATCCGCGAAGCCGTGGCCGCCATGTGCATCGCGGCCAACCGGGAGCTTCCCGCCGATGTGCGCGCCGCCTTCGAGGCGGCCCACGCGGCCGAGGAGGCCCCGGCCGCCAAGGAAATCTTCCGGCAGTTGCTCGAAAACGCCGATCTGGCCCGGGATACCGGACTGCCGCTGTGCCAGGACTGCGGCCTGGGCGTCTTTTTCGTCGAAGTCGGCGAAGACGTGCGGGTCGAGGGCTCGACCCTGCGCCAGGCCATAAACGACGGCATGGTCGACGGCTACAAGGACGGCTATCTCCGCAAATCCTCCTGCGATCCGTTTACCCGGAAAAATACCGGCGACAACTCCCCGGCCATTATCCACTTCGATATCGTGCCCGGCGACAAACTGAAAATCCTCATGATGGCCAAGGGCGGCGGTTCGGAGAACATGTCCCGGGTCACCATGCTCTCCCCGGCCCAGGGCTGGAAGGGCATCAAGGACTTCGTGGTCACCCGCGTGGCCGAAGCCGGCCCCAACCCCTGCCCGCCGACCATCGTCGGCATCGGCATCGGCGGCAACTTCGAGCTGGCCGCCGTCAATTCCAAAAAGGCGCTCATGCGGGAACTCGACGACCGGCACAGCGATCCCGAGATCGCCAAGCTCGAAGACGAACTGATGGCCGCCATCAATGCCCTGGGCATCGGCCCCATGGGCCTTGGCGGCAAAACCACCAGCCTCGCCGTCAAGATCATCGTGGCCCCGTGCCATCTGGCCAGCCTGCCGCTGGCCGTCAATATCCAGTGCCACAGCGCCCGCCACAAGGAGGTCACCTTCTAATGGCCGAATACCATTTGACGACGCCCTTGACCGACGCCGACGTCACCCAGCTCAAGTCCGGCGACGTGGTCTACATCACCGGCAACATCTATACGGCCCGCGATGCCGCCCATAAACGGCTCGTAGAGACCCTTGACGCCGGAAAGGCGCTGCCCTTTGACCTGAAAGGCGCACTGATCTACTATGTCGGGCCTTCTCCCGCCCCTCCGGGACGCCCGATCGGTTCGGCCGGTCCGACCACAAGCTACCGCATGGACACCTATGCGCCGCGCCTGCATTCCCTGGGACTCAAGGGAACCATCGGCAAGGGCAAGCGCAGCGATGAGGTCAAAGCGGCTCTGGCCGAGCACAAGGCCGTGTACCTGGGGGCTACCGGGGGAGCAGGCGCGCTCCTCTCCCAGCGCATCACCGACGCCAAGGTCATCGCCTACGAAGAACTTGGTCCGGAGGCTATTCGGGAGTTGACGGTCAAGGACTTCCCGCTCCTGGTGATCAATGATTGCCACGGCGGGGAGCTGTACGTGAAACCGAACCTCGGCTAAGTCGCGCCAGGCTGGCGCGTAGTGGAGCATCGATGCCAAGCCGAATCCTGCGCAAGCGTAAGCTCATTGTGGGCGCGACCAGTGAACTGGTCATCGAGGCCCCGCATATTGCGGCCAAGGCCAAGCCCGGAAACTTCGTGATCCTTCGGGTCTGGGAAGACGGGGAACGCATTCCCCTGACGATTGCCGACGCCGACCCCGACGCCGGGACCATCACCCTGGTCTATCTGGTCATGGGCAAGACAACCGCCCATCTGGAGACCCTGGATGCCGGCGACGACATCCTGGACCTGTGCGGACCGCTCGGCAAAGCGACCGAAATCCACAAAGTGGACGGACCGGTCATTTGCGTGGGCGGCGGCACCGGGATCGCGGCCATGCACCACATCGCCAAAGGCCATCATCTGGCCGGCAACCATGTGGTGACCATCATCGGCGCGCGCTGCGAGGATTTGCTGCTGTTTCGCGACGAACTGTGCTCCTTTTGCCCCGAGGTGCTCATTGCCACCAACGACGGCAGCTGCGGCCGGCAAGGCCTGGTCACGGACCTGCTCGTCGAACGCCTGACAAACGATAAAACCGTGGCCGAAGTGGTGGCCATCGGCCCGGTCCCCATGATGCGGGCCGTGGCCGAGGCCACCAAACCCTTTGGCGTCAAGACCACGGTCAGCCTCAACTCCATCATGGTCGACGGCATCGGGATGTGCGGCGCCTGTCGCGTCAGTGTGGGCGGCCAGACCCGGTTTGCCTGCGTGGACGGTCCGGAATTCGACGGCCATGCCGTGGATTTCACCGAACTCGCGGCCCGGCTGACGGCTTTCAAGGATCAGGAACGTCTTTCCTACGAGGAGTTCAAGAGCCATGGCTGCAAATGCTCCAAGTAAGAAGGCAAAGGTCCCCCGCACCGCCATGCCCGAGCAGGACCCCAAGGTCCGGGCGCGCAATTTCCAGGAAGTGGCCCTGGGCTACACCGCGGAAATGGCCCGCATCGAAGCCGGGCGCTGCCTGCAATGTAAAAAACCGGCCTGCCGCAAAGGCTGCCCGGTCGAGATCGACATCCCCGGTTTCATCAAACAGATCGTCGGAAATGATCTCGACGAAGCCTATGCCGTGCTGCGCCAGACCAACTCCCTGCCGGCCGTGTGCGGCCGGGTCTGTCCCCAGGAAACCCAGTGCGAGGGGTCCTGCATCGTCGGCAAGAAAGGCGAACCCGTGGCCATCGGCCGGCTGGAACGCTTTGTGGCCGACACCTATCTGGCCAAGACCGCCTGTGAAACCCTGACCGGCGGCCCGGCCTGCTCCATGGCCCGCGACGACCTCAAGGTCGCCTGCATCGGCTCCGGGCCGTCCAGCCTGACCTGTGCCGGCTATCTGGCCGCCAAAGGCATCCCGGTCACCGTGTTCGAGGCCCTGCACGAAGTCGGCGGCGTCCTGGTCTACGGCATCCCGGAATTCCGCCTGCCCAAGGGCGTGGTGCGCCAGGAAATCGAGGCCATGAAGGCCCTGGGTGTGGAATTTCGGCCCAACTGGGTCGGCGGCAAGACCATAACCGTGCCGGAACTGCTGGAGTCGGGCTACAATGCCGTCTTCATCGGCGTCGGAGCCGGCCTGCCGCGCTTCCTCGGCGTCCCCGGCGAAAACCTGATCGGCGTGTTCTCGGCCAACGAGTACCTGACCCGGGTCAACCTGGGCCGGGCCTACAAGTTCCCGGCCACCGACACCCCGACCTTCCCGGCCAAGCACGTCGTGGTCTTCGGCGGCGGCAACGTGGCCATGGACGCCGCCCGCACCGCCATGCGCCTGGGGGCCGACAAGGTGTCCCTGGCCTACCGTCGCACCGAGTATGAGATGCCGTGCCGCCGGGAGGAGCTCCACCACGCCAAGGAAGAGGGGCTCGACATCCTGTGCCTCAATGCCCCGGTGGAATTTATCGGGGATGAGAACGGTCGACTGGCCCGCATCGTGCTGCAACGCATGGAGCTTGGCGAACCCGACGAATCGGGCCGCTGCTCGCCTGTGGCCTGCCAGGGCGACACCTGCACCCTTGAGGCCGACATGGCCATCGTGGCGGTGGGCACCGGAGCCAATCCGCTCATCAGCCAGTCCACGCCGGGCCTGGAAACCTACCGCCGGGGGTACATCGTCGCCGATGCCGCCACCGGCGAGACCTCGATTCCAAACGTCTTTGCCGGCGGCGACATCGTCACCGGCGCAGCCACCGTCATCTCGGCCATGGGCGCGGGACGGCGGGCGGCCAAGGCCATTGCCGACCGCCTGCTCGGACCGGCGGCCGGCCAACCACCGGAAAAAACGGCGGGGCAATCCGCCGGCGCGTAAGCGCATAACCAACCAAGCGAGGTATCCACATGGCGCTTTTCACCAAGGAAGAAGCTCTGAACTATCATTCGACGTGGCGCACGGGCAAACTTGAAGTCGTGCCGATCAAGCCCTGTCGCAACCAGAAAGATCTGTCCTTGGCCTATTCCCCGGGCGTTGCCCATGCCTGCCTGGCCATTGCCGCCGATCCCGAACTTGGCTGGAAATACACCAACCGCAGAAACCTGGTGGCCGTCGTCTCCAACGGCACTGCCGTCCTTGGTCTCGGCAACATCGGCGCTCTGGCCGGCAAGCCGGTCATGGAAGGCAAGGGCGTGCTCTTTAAGATCTTCGCCGACATCGATGTCTACGACATCAACTTGAACACCAAGGACCCCGAGAAGATCATCGAGACGGTGAAGCTCCTCGAGCCCACCTTCGGAGCCATCAACCTCGAAGACATCAAGGCTCCCGAGTGCTTCGAGATCGAACAGCGCCTGATCGAAATGATGGACATCCCGGTCTTCCATGACGACCAGCACGGCACGGCCATCATCTCCGGCGCAGGCATCTTAAACGCCGTGGAGATCGCCGGCAAAAAGATCGAGGATCTCAAGATCGTGGTGTCCGGGGCGGGTGCTGCGGCCATCGCCTGCTCCAAGTTCTACGTGACCCTTGGCGTCGATCAGGCCAACATCGCCATGTTCGACTCCAAAGGCCATATCCACGCCGGCCGCACCGACCTGCATCCCACCAAGGCCCAGTTTGCCCAGAAAAAGGCCTACGCCAACATGGCCGAAGCCTTCAAGGGCGCCGACGTCTTCCTGGGCCTGTCCACCAAGGGCCTGGTCAGCAAGGACATGGTCAAAAGCATGGGCAAAAATCCCATCATCTTCGCCATGGCCAACCCCGATCCCGAGATTCCCTACAACGACGCCAAGGAAGCCCGCCCCGACGCCATCATGGGCACCGGCCGCTCGGATTTCCCCAACCAGGTCAACAACGTCTCCGGCTTCCCCTTCATCTTCCGCGGCGCGCTTGACGTCGGCTCCAAGCGGATCAACGAGCAGATGAAGATGGCCGCCGCCCGGTCCCTGGCCGCCCTGGCCAAGGAACCGGTGCCGGTCGAGGTCATGGACATGTACGGCGAAAAGGACGTGAAGTTCGGCATCGACTACGTCATCCCCAAGGCGCTCGACTTCCGTATGCTCGAATGGGAAGCCCCGGCCGTGGCCAAGGCGGCCATGGACACCGGCGTCGCCACCATCAACCTCGACCTCGAACAGTACAAGAAAGACCTGCGCGTGCGCATTGATGCCTCCCACAAGCGCATCAAGGAATACGTGGCCTCCTACGAATACGACTTCTAGCCCAATCCTGCGGCAAACGGTCAAAGCCCCGGTACGGTTCGCCGTTCCGGGGCTTTGTCGTACATAAAGGCGGGAGGATGCCTCCGGCGGCCGAGGATGTCCCCATGCCCCCTGCAACGGGAGAAGTTTGCAAGAGCGTGGCAGTTCATTGGAATCCAACCCGGGATACGGTTGATGGTGCCGGCGGGTTGCCAGGTCGGATGTACAGGAAGGAAGAAGCCGGCGGTCGGTCCGGTCCGTCAGCCGAGAGCTCCCCGCGCCACGGCCTCGGGAGACAACATCCTGTGGCCGGGAGACACTTGGACATACATATAATTGCATTCTATAAACAATGCCAACACAAACCATATGCATCAGTACCAAATCCTGGCCTACACACTCCCACGACGACACCCGGCTCGTTACTATGTTAAATACTGTTCGTAACAGAAGTCTTTGGCAAACAACAAATCATTGCTTGCCAAAACTACATCGAAACGACATAGAATACGTCCACATCCCCAACACTGTTCCCGGGAGGAATGCCATGACGTTTCGCAACATCATTGTCCTCGTCGCCGCAGCCCTGGTCCTTTGCGCAACGCCGGCCCTGGCCAAGAAAAAAGCCGCTGCCGATCCGACAAGCGGCGATTACGCCAAAGGCGTGCAGGCCGTTAATGACCGTCATTGGAACGACGGCATCGCCCTTTTGACCAAGGTCATCGACAACCCGGCCACACCCAAGGAGCTGGTGCCCCTGGCCCTGACCAACCGTGGCACGGCCTATGCCAACAAGAAGATGCCCACCGAGGCCCTGGCCGACCTCAGCAAGGCCATCGAACTCAATCCCGACTACACGGCCGCCTATTACGACCGCGCCCGCATCCTGGCCATGCAAAACAAGCATGCCGAGGCCATTGCCGATCTGACCAAGGCCATCGAGCACAGCAAGGCTGGCAAACCCCAGGCCGTCTACTACAAGAATCGGGCGCTCAGCTACGGCGCCATGACCAAGCTTGACGAGGCCAAGGCCGATTTTAAAAAGGCCAAGGAACTTGATCCGTCCATCAAGATCCCGGTGCACTACAAGCCCCTGATGGGCCAATAAACGCCCCGCCCCAATGACAAAGGCCCCTTTCGGGGCCTTTGTCATGTCCGGTCCGTGGGCAGCTGCGCCCGCCGCCGGGCAAGGACCCGCTCCAGGGCCTCGGCCAACTCCCGGACATCCACAGGCTTGCTCACATAATCGTCCATGCCGGCAGCCAGGAATTTATCCCGGTCTCCGGCCATGGCATAGGCGGTCATGGCAATGATGGGAATTGCCGCCTTGGACCCCAGAGATGCATCGGCCCGGATGGCCCTGGTGGCGGCCACGCCGTCAAGCACCGGCATCTGCACGTCCATGAGGATGCAATCGTACTCGGCCACCCGCAACCGGGCAATCGCCTTGGCCCCGTTGTCCACCACATCCACGGTGTGCCCGGCTTTTTGCAGCATCCGGGTAAAGCTCATGAGGCTCACGGCATCGTCCTCGGCCAACAACAGGCGCAGCCGCGAAACCTCCCCCTGCCCGGCCGGCTGGGGCGGGCAGTCGGCCGCGGAGCTGTCGGCCACCCGGGCCAGCGGCAGGGAGACATACATGGTGGTGCCGCGGCCCTCGACGCTTTCCACGGCGATTTCCCCGCCCATGAGCCGCACCAGCCGCCGCACGATGGAAAGGCCGAGTCCGGCCCCGCCGAAGCGGCGCACATAGACGCCTTCCACCTGTCCGAAGGGCTCGAAAATGGCGTCGAGCTGATCGTCGGGGATGCCGATGCCGGAATCGGCCACGGTGAAAAGCGCCCGGAAGGCGGCGTCATGGTGTGTGGACGCCAGGCTGATATCCAGGCTCACCCCGCCGGCGTCGGTGAATTTCACGGCGTTCCCCACGAGATTAAAGAGAATCTGGCGCAGGCGCACCTCATCGGCCACCACCTTTTCCGGCAACCCCGGACCAAGGCTGACGGCCAGACTGATGCCCTTTTCCCGGGAAGGCAGGGCAAACAGGTCCATGACCGAGTCGCGCAGATCAGCGGGCGCAAAGGGAGCCTGCCGGATGGCCAGCCGGCCGGATTCCACCAGGGACAGGTCGAGAATGTCGGAGAGCAGGCGGGTCAGGCGTTTGGACGACTTGACGGCGTTTTCCACATACTCGGACTGCTCCAGGTCGAGGTCGGTGGTGACCAGGAGCTGGAGCATCCCGAGCACGCCATTGAGCGGCGTGCGGATTTCATGGCTCATGTTGGCCAGGAATTCGGATTTGGACAGGCTGGCCGCCTCGGCCGCCTTCTTGGCTGCAACCAGCCGCCGGTCGGCCCGCATCCGTTCGATGATCTGGGCGCAGGCTTCAATCATGGGCCGCAGGAAGGCCAGGAGGGGCCGGTCATAGCCGCCCGGGCGATTGGCCAGCCCGATGGAGCCGACGCATTCCCGACCATGCATGAGCGGCAAGCCCACAACATTGTCCAGACCGGAATGGCCCGCAGGCAGCGAATCCGGGGAACCGGAGGCCGCGTCCGGGCTGTTGGCGATGATGGCCTCGCCCAAGGCCATGGCCGAGGCATTGAGGCCGGCGGCAGGTTCAAAGATGCAGGGCTGGACCGTCTCGGCCGGCGGGACGAAACGACCGGCCTCGTCCCGGGAGGCCTCGGCCACGGCCAGACAGTGCTGCGAGAGCCGGCCCCGCTCGTCCTCCAGCAGTTCGGTCACCATGCCGTAGCGGCTGCCGCTCAGGCGCAGCAGTTCGCCAAGGGCGACGCTGAAAATGGCTTGCGCCGGCCGGCCGGCCACGTAGGCTCCATGAATCCGGGCCACGCCTTCACCCAGAAGGGTTTGCCGGTGTTTTTCCTCGGCAGCCCGCATCCGCTCGGTGATATCCCGGGCAAATACCAGGCTGGCCGGTTGTCCCTGGTACTCGAAGGGGACGGCCACGGCCTCAACCGGCACGGCACTGCCGTCCAGGCGCAGGTAGGCAAGCTCGGCTTCGGGCTGGGGCATGCGCCCCTCATTGACGGCGCGGATGCGCTCCCGCACGATTTCCCGCGAATCAGGGTGCATTTGGGCGACAATGTCCCGGCCAAGCAGGGTCTCAGCCGAATCCGCGCCAAAAAGGCGCACCGCTGCCGGGTTGACGGAAACGAACCGGCCGCCGCTTTGGATGATGATGGCGTCCGGGGCGCTATCCACGAGCTGGCGCAGGCGTTGTTCGCTGCGGGTGAGTGCCGCGACGGCCTCGACGCGCTCGGTTGCGTCCTCGAAGATGACCGCGAACTGGTCCTTGGCCAGATACACGGCCGAGACGCGCAGATGCTTGTGCAGGGGGGCAAAAAAGACATCGAAGGACTCGGGAACCCCGGTGGCCACGACGCGTTCGTACACATCCAGGTTGGGAGGCTCGGACAGGCCGTAGAGCTGGCAGACGCTGGCCCCCACGGCCTGTTCCCGGGTGACGCCGAGGATGGCCGTATAGCCCGGGTTGATGTCAATAAGCTGGTAATCGACCGGGTAGCCGTTCGCGCCGTACACCATGGCCAGCAGGCATACACCCTCGCCCATGGACTCAAACAGACCATGGTAGCGGGCCTCACTGGTGGCCAGGGCCGTCTCGGCCCGTTTGCGCTCGGTGATGTCGAGCCCGTAGACATTGGCATACTCGCGATGGGGCACCGGGTGGATGGTGATCTGATAGGTTCGCTCGTTGGCGACGGCCTCGGTCAGGATATTGCTTCTGGTAGCCAGGGCCTTTGCGGCAATGGAGCGCAGGCTTTCCGGGAAAAGGCGGCCCGGACCGCTGCCGAGCGCCTCCAGAAACCCCAGGCTGGCCGGGTTGGTGTAGATGACGGTGAGGTCCGGGGCCAGACGCAGCACCGGATTGGGATTTTCCCCGGGGAAACGGGCCATGTCCCGCAGGGCCTCTTCAGCCTGTTTGCGCTCGGTGATATCCAGGGCGTAGGCCACGCGCGTCACCGGGACGCCGGCGCTGTCGCGCAGCACCGTCACCTCGATGAGCACCGGGAACCGGCTGCCGTCCTTGCGCGTATGCACCGTTTCCACCATGCCGTGGCCGGTGGCGTCAAAGCCGGCGATGGCGGCCACGACCCGCGTCCGCTCCTCCTCGGGGATAAGCGAGAGCAGGGAGCGGCCGGCCAGTTCCCGGGGCTCGTATCCCCGTTGCCGGGCAAAGGCCTGGTTGACCTCGATAAACGTATTGTCTTTCACGCTGACGTGGGCCAGGCCGAACTCGGCGCTCTCGAACACCCGGCTCCAGCGCCGGGCCTGTTCCTCCAGGCGGTTGCGCTCGGTGACGTCGTTGGCCACCTCCAGGACGGACACCGGCCGGCTGGCTGCGTCGCGGTTGAGCACCCAGGAAACGGCCAGATCCACGGTGCGCCCGTTCTTGGCCGTCTTTCGCAACTCCCCGGACCAGTGGCCGTGGCGCAAAAGCTGGTCCATGAGGTTTTCCAGAGGCTCGGGAAACACCGTGCCGAGCAGCTCATAGGAAACGCGCCCCACGGCCTCCTCCCGGCTCCAGCCAAACAGGCGCTCGGACCCGGTGTTCCAGTAGGTGATGCGCCCGTCCAGGTCGCGCACCATGACCGTGGCCAGATCGAGAAGCCGGGCCTTTTCCCGCAATTCCTCGGTGCGACGGGCCACAAGGGCCTCAAGCTCTTCGTTGCCCCGACGCAGCACGGCTTCGGCTTTTTTAAGCGCCGTCACCTCGGAAAAGGTCAGCACCACCCCGTCCACCTCGCCCGTCAGCGAACGGAACGGGTAGGCCCGCATGAGGAACCAGCGGCCGTCAACGCAGCAGATTTCGCGCTCGACGATGCCCCCGCCAGCGAGCACCCGCCGGCAATCCTGGCCAAGCCACCCGGAATCGAAGGTGGTCTTGACCTGCTCCACCGGCCGCCCGGCGTCGCTGGCGATCAGGTGGAAAAGTTCTGTGGACGCCGGGGTGAAACGCACGACGGCCAGGGTGGCGTCCAGCACCACGGTGGCAATATTGGTGGCGGCCAGCAGGTTTTCCACAAAGCTGCGGGCTTTGGCCAATTCCTCGATCTTGTGCTGCAGCTCGGTGTTTAAAAAGGTCAGCTCTTCGTTTAGCGATTGCAGCTCCTCGCGCGAGGCGTCCATTTCCTCGTTGGAGGACTGCAATTCCTCGTTGGTGCTGATGAGTTCCTCATTGGAGGCGCGCAGCTCCTCGGTGAGCGTCTCGTAGCGTTCCACGGACCGCTTGAGCTGATCGCCCATGCGCTCAACCTCGGCCTCGTAGCGGATGACCAGGGCCGTTTCCGCTTCTCCGGGCAGGGCAACCTGGATTCCGGCCGTCTTCTCCGGGGCAATTGGCTCAAAAACCAGGAGAATGAAAGCCGGATGGCCCCAGGCATCGGGCAGGGCCGTCCCCCGCAGCACAACACCCGCGCCCGGCTGATCCGGCAGCGTGACCGGACCGCAGACATGCTCCTGGCCATCGGCCAAAACCGCTTCGAAGACATCGCGCAGACAGGGCCGCAGGGGTTTGCGCACCAGTTTGTGGGCGGAAAGGCTGGGTGCGCCGGAACCCAGTTCCAGATAGGCGTTGGCGTCTCCCACCAGCCGCACCACCCGTCCGGCCAGATCGACCAGCACGGCAGGATGGGCATAGCGGGCCAGCAGCGCTGCTTCAGCCAGCCCCTCGGGATCAGGCTGCGAGAGCTTCGACGTTCCAAAAGCCGCGCTGCCCCCGGGGACCGGCTGGGTGAAAAACCGTGGCGGCGCATCAAACGTGCCGACGGCTGTGGCCTTTCGCCGAAACAACCGCCATTTCTTGTCCACCGTGACGAAAAAGGGCTGGGCCGCGCCAATGGTCTCGGCCGGCCCCAGGAGCAGATACCCGCCCGGACGCAGGGCATGGGCAAAAAGCGACAGCACCCGGGCCTGGATGTCGGGATTGAGATAAATGAGAAAATTGCGGCATACGATCAGGTCCATGCCGAGAAAGGGCGGATCGCGCAGCAGGTTGTGCACGGCAAAGACCATGTTGTCGCGCAGCACCCGGGTCATGGAGCAGCTGTCGGCCGTACACCGGCAAAAGGCTGCCAGCCGCTGCTGGCCGATACTGGCTTCCAGCCGACGGGGATAGACGCCCTTCCTGGCCGTTTCCAGGGCCTTGGCGTCCAGGTCGGTGGCAAAAATCTTGACGGCCCGCTCCTCGCCCCGCTCGTGCAGATGCTCGGCCAGGAGCATGGCCACGCTGTAGGCCTCCTCCCCCGAGGCGCAGCAGGCCACCCAGGTCCGCATCACCTCGCCCGGACCAAGGTTGTCAAAGACAGCCGGGATGGCCTGCTGGGCCAACAGGGCAAAGGCCTCGGGATCACGGAAAAAGGCCGTCACCCCGATCAGCAGGTCGCCGAAAAGCCGGGTGCGTTCGTCAGGATCGACTGCCAGTTTAGCGGCGTACTCGGCCAGACTGGCCGCGCCGGTCAGGAGCATGTGCTTGTGCAGCCGGCGCATCACCGTGCTTGGCTTGTAGCCCCGCATATCGTGGCCGGTATGCTCGAGTAAAAGCGTATAGATGCTGTCCAGGGCGGCGATTTCCCCGGGAGTGGCCGCATCGGGAAAGCGCACGGCCGCGTCCCGGCTCAGGCCCGGCAGGATTTTGACCAGATATGCGCCGATGTCCGCCGCCGGCAGCACCATATCGGCCAGACCGGTTTCGGCCGCGCTGGCAGGCATGGACTCATGAATGGCCGTATCCGGCTGCTGGACCACGACCAGCCCGCCGGCCCCATGGATGTCGCGGATGCCGGCCACGCCGTCGCTGCCGGCCCCGGACAGGATGACGGCCACACTTGACGCCCCCTGGTCCTCGGCCAGGGACGGAGGAACCGGTTGATGGGGCAATGGGGATATTCATCAACCCGCTGGGTCAGGGTCAGCACCCCGGACAGCAGGACGATGTCATAGCCCGTCGGCAGGACATATACGACCCCCGGACGCGGGCGCACGTTCTCGCCCGGCTCGACAATGGGCAACGGTCCGGCGCTGGCCAGCACTTCGGCCAGCCGGCTTTTGCCCGTGGCCGGCAGATGGGTGACCACCACCAGGGCGGCGTTCAAGTCCCGGGGCAAGCCGCCAAGAAGGGCAACAAGCGCCGGCAATCCCCCGGCCGAGGCTCCGACGCCGACGACCGGAAAGCCCAGCCCGCCGCCGTCTTCACTTGGCCCTTTCACGGGTCCGTCCACATCCATGCTGCACTCCCTGGCGGGCCGAGGGACGACGGGCGTCACACGACAAGCGGTCCGGCTCTCTGCAAAAAAATGCTTTTCCCCAGTTGGGAAAGTGAGATCCATATCTAGCATTGCCACGTCTCCGGTGCAACTCCCGGCTTCATAATTCGGGAATCCCTGCCCCGACTCCCGTGGCGGTTGTCCAGACGCCGGGCAGGGGATGCAAAAGAGGCCCTGGCCGGGTCCTGCCCCATCCATGGGACAGGTCCGGCGGCAACGGCTACGGGAAAAATCAGACCGGAAAGGAATAAAAGAGATGCCCGCGACAACGGGCAACCCGATTTGTTGGCAGGCAATGGGATGAATCTGACGGTGCGACCGGCCAGCCCCGGACAATGCGGGTCGCGGGGCCGGCCGACTACATCCGGGTCACGAGGACTGGCACAGCGATGACGAAGCGGAGAAGCGGCGTCTGTTCAATGCCACGCCAAGCATTGTTGCGCCCACAAGCGTCATCCTCTGGCTGGCCTGCTTGAGCACTTCCCATTTCGTGCGGCCGCTTTGCACCGCGATGAGCACACCGTCGAACATGCCGGCCACTGCGTTGGTGTCTGCCCCGCCGACCGAATGGCCATCCATGATGATATAGTCAAACAGTTCGGCATACCGGGACAAGAGCCCTTCCAGGCGCTTGCCCCCCAGCAGGTCGGGCAGCCCGCTGCCGGGGCTGGCCCCGAACGGCAGCAGGAAAAGGTTGGGATACCGGGTGGCCCGGGGCAGGTCGGCTGGGGCGGTGGACGCTTGCAAGCCCTCGCACAGTCCCGGCGAGGCCGCGGTGTGGTAGCGCTCGGCCAGGGCGGCGGCCCGGGGATTACCGTCGATCAGGAGCACCCGGGCCTTGTTGCAGGACAGGCCGTGGGCCAGGGCGATGGCGCAGGTGGTCTTGCCTTCGCCGTTGTAGCAGCTCGTGACGTAGATGCTTTTGACGGGCCGGTCCGAGTAGACGTTTAACAGATTGGCCTGCACCAGGGCCAATTCGCCAAGACTGTCCTGCAGCCGCAACTCGGCATCCTCGGCCAGTCCGGGGACGGCAAAAAGCGTTTTGGGCCCGCCAAGGCCCGTCCGGGCGGTGGCAGCGGCGGCCCGGGGCCGGACGCGACGGCGCAGCCACAGCCAGGAAGCCGCCAAGAAAAGGCCGGCAGCCGCAGCCAGGGCGGCCCAGGGCGAAAAACCGCCTGCAGCCGGGCCGGATTCGCCCGCAGGCGCAGCACCCAGCCCGGCCGCCGTGTCCGTTGCCGCCTCCGGGCGCTCGGAAGCCTTGGCCGGTGCGGCGTCAGGTATGGCCTGGGGCGGCAGTGCCAGCCCGGCCAGAGGCCCGGTGTGGGAGGCCAGGGTTATCTGCGGCAGGGGCCGGGCCTCGGCCACAGAGGGAACCGCACCTTGGACTTCACCGACAGCCGGTTCGGCGAGAACCGATGGAGCAGCGGCCACCTGGGCAGCGGTCGGTGTGCCGGTCGGGGCGGCGCCTGATGCGACAGCGGCGGCCGGGGCCGGCGTCGGCGGGACCGGCGCTTCGGCCGGCGGGCGGCTGGACACCCGGGCCGCCACCCTGCCCCGGCCCACCTGGCCAAGGACCAGGGCTGCCTGGGGGTAGCTGGCCTGCACGCTCGCCAGCACCGGGTGCAGGGCAGCCTCGTTGGCCGCCTCGCCCAGGCGCAGGCACCAGATGCCGTCGAGATGCACAAGCTGCATCAATCCCGACAACTCGCGCGGCAGAACAGCCAGACCCTCCTGCATGGCGGCCATGGCCCGCCCC
>NZ_MLBG01000105.1 GCF_001936595.1 Desulfovibrio sp. DV | reverse complement strand
GAGACAAAGGCCCCGTAAAATCCGGTGCGGGCCAGTTCGCCCAGGGCCAGAGGATTGGCTATGTTGCAAAACGGGCCGGCCCAGAAATCGACGCCTTTGGCGTCCTTGGGGAAAAGCGCCGTCTGCCAGGGTGCGCCAAGGACAAAGCGCTTGCCGCCGCGCGAGACGATGGCGGCAATGAGGCTTACGAACTCGCTTTCCTCATCCGGCCAGATGACCGGCGGCAGCCACCACCACACCGTGGCGGCCCGGCCAAGGGGCAGGTTGTGGGCCCGGTTGGTGGAGACCCAGACGCCAAAGGGGCCGTTTTCCTTGCGCACATCAGGGTGCCGCCACACGGAAAGCGACAGCGGTTCGATGCGGGCCGGCTTGGCCGGCTTGGGCAGTCGGGCGACAAATTCCGAAGGCTTGGCTTCCCGGGGAGTCACCTTGGACACGGCTGATTCCAGGGGGCCGATCTTGGCCATGAGCGCCGGGTCGCGGCGGTCGATCAAAAAGACCGGAATGCCGGATTCCGGGCGGGTCTCGTTTTCAAAGGTCATGGTCAGCCGGCCGCCCTTGGGCACGGTGCGCGACACCTTGACGATGCGGTGCCCCGGCTCGTCCTCGAACCCGACCCGGAGCAGATCGCCGGGCATAAGGGCCACCCGGGTGGACAGGTTCCACTGGCCGAACTTGATGCCCCGGGAGAGCTTGCCGGCGGGCAGGCCCGAGCCGGTGCGCTCCTTGGTGTCGATGGGATTTTTGGGGCGCTGGGGCAGGAAGTTGTAGTTGGTGCCCGGCCGGCCAAGGGCCTGTTCCAGGAAACCTACGGCCATCTTCTTGGCGGTGGGGTCGTCGGCGGCGTCGCGCAAAAGTTTGTAGGCGGCCACGGTATGGTAGACGTAGTGCGGCCCTTTCTTGCGGCCCTCGATCTTCCAGGCGGTGATCTTCGGGATGGTCAGAAGCGCCTTGGTCAGGACGTCGAGGCTTAAATCCTGGCAGGAGAAGTAGCGGCCCTTCTGGCCCCGGTGGTCGTAGATGCGCCGGCAGGGCTGGACGCAGCGGCCGCGAAGGCCGGATTTGCCGCCAAGGTAGCTGCTCCAGTAGCACCGCCCCGAGACGTTAAAGCACAGGGCCCCGTGGACAAAGGCCTCCAGGGTCAGGCTCTCGGGCGCGGCTTCGGCCATTTCGCGCATCTCGTCCACGGACAACTCGCGCGGCAGGACCACCCGGCAGATGGAATACTGCTCCAGGGTGGAAAGGCCGGTCGGGCTGCTGACGTTGGCCAGGGTGGAGAGGTGCAGTTCGCCCTTGTAACCGGCCTGCCGGGCCACGGCGGCCACGCCGAGGTCCTGGACGATGAGCGCATCGGGGCCGACGTCGTCGGCCAGGCGGGCGATGAGCCGTCCGGCCTTGTCGGCCTCGTCGGGCTTCAGCAGGGTGTTTATGGCCACGTAGGTGCGCACGTTTCTGGCGCGGGCCACTTCGGCCAGGGCAGCCAGCTCCGAGGTGGAGAAGTTGCGGGCCAGCATCCGGGCGGAAAAATGTTTGAGGCCGCAGTACACGGCGTCGGCACCGGCAGCCACGGCCGCCATAAAGGAATAGGGATCGCCCGCTGGGGCTAGGATTTCAGGCTTTTTCGCCTCGGTCATGGGAGTCTCGTGGTGAAGGGATTAGCGGCAGGGAACGCCGTGAGGCGAAGACCATAACTGAAATCAGGGCGAGAGGGAATTGTTTTTTTTGGATCGGAAGTCCCTGCCTCGTTGCCGGTTCTGTTCAGTATCCGACGGTGAAGCGTTGGCGCACATGAGCTGGCCTCTCGATTTCATCAACGAGGGCTATGGCATAGTCCTCAAACGAAATGCTGGAGCCGGCTTCGCTTGTCAGGAGCTGCTCTGTGCCGAGGCGGAATTTGCCCGTGCGCTTCCCCGGCGCAAACATGGCGGAGGGCGACAAGAACGTCCAATCAAGGTCGTTGACCATTTTGAGAAGGTTTAAAAACGCAAGGCCGCCGGAGGCTTCGGCCTTGTAGGCGGCCGGGAAGTCGGGCTGGTCGATGAGCCGTTGTCCTGGGGCGACTTCCAGACTGCCTGCGCCTCCGACGACGACGTAACGTTTGACGCCTGCAATGCGTACGGCATCGATCAGTTTTTGGGGATCACTGGCCGTGAAGTGAACGGCACTGACCACGGCATCATGCCCGCGAAGCAGGGCAGCGAGGCCGTCCTTGTCGAGAACATCCCCCTTGACGGCGGTCACGCCCGGCAGCGTTGCGATTTTGTCGGGGTTGCGGGCAATGCCCGTCACCTGATGTCCCCGATCGGAGAGTTCCTTGAGGATGCGGGAACCGGCATTGCCGGAAGCGCCGATGAGAGCGACTTTTGCCATGGCTTTATCTCCTCGGTTTCAATTTGCGGCAAACTGTACCTTTGGAACCAGTTTATAGGACAGGCTGGGTCTTGGCGCAAGAAGGCTTCGTTGCGTGATTTGAAGACAACCGGGGAGCGTGGAACGATCCCGCCGATGTGAAGGAACTTGTTCGCTCGCTGTTCTTGCCGGATGCTTCCCGTGACGGGCCGGCCTGTGGCGATTTGGAGCCGGCCGTATTCCTTGCCAAACTCGTTACCATATTGCATCGGTTCGGTTTTGGTGCCATGGGTTGCGGATACGTTTTTTCCGGGAGGGTTGGCCGTGAAACTGGTCACCGAGCAGATGGAGCAGTTTTTGTCGGGCGGAGCCTGGATTCGCCAGATTTTTGAACAGGGACTGGAGCTTAAAAAGCAGTACGGCGAAGACGCCGTGTGCGACTTCTCCCTTGGCAACCCCGATCTGCCGCCGCCGGCGGTGGTGGGCGAGTGTCTGGCCGATCTGGCCCAGCAGGCGGACCGGCCCTTTGCCTTCGGCTACATGCCCAATCCCGGCTATCCGGCCGTGCGTGCCGCCCTGGCCGGCCATCTGACCCAGGAGCAGGGCATTGCCATAGCGGCCGATGATCTGCTTTTAACCTGCGGCGCGGCCGGCGGTATCAACGTCTTTTTTCGGGCGGTCCTCACCCCGGGCGACGAAGTCATCTGCCCCATCCCCTATTTCGTTGAATACGGCTTTTACGCCGGCAACTACGGCGGCGTTCTCAAACCCGTGCCCACCAAGGCCGATTTCGATCTCGACGTCGTGGCCATAGAGGCGGCCATCACCCCGCGCACCCGGGTGGTGCTCATCAATTCGCCCAACAACCCCACCGGGCAGGTCTACAGCCTCGAGACCTTGCGGGAACTGGCCTCCATGCTGACCCGCGTCTCGGCCGGCCGGGAACGGCCCATTTATCTCCTGGCCGACGAACCCTACCGTTTCCTGGCCTACGACGGGCTTGACGTGCCGTCGGTGCTGCCGCTGTATCCGTACTCGCTGGTCATCGGCTCGTTTTCCAAAAATCTGTCCCTGCCGGGCGAGCGCGTGGGCTATGTGGTGGTGTCGCCGCTCCTGGAAGGCCGGGGACAGCTGGTTGCGGCCATGGTCATTGCCAACCGCATCCTGGGCTTTGTCAACGCCCCGGCCGTGGGCCAGGCGCTGTTGCTGCGCGCCCTTGGCCAGGAAGTGGACCGCACGATCTATGCCCGTCGCCGGGAGGCCATGGCCGGGGTGCTGACCCGGGCCGGCTATGAGTTTGTCATGCCGCGCGGGGCGTTTTATTTCTTTCCCAAATCGCCCGATGCCGACGAGCTGGTCTTTCTCAAACGCCTGACCGCCGAGCGGGTCCTGGCCGTGCCGGGCCGCGGCTTCGGGATGCCGGGCTATTTCCGGCTGGCCTTTTGTGTGGACGAGACCGTCATCAACCGGGCCGAAGCCGGCTTTGCCAAGGCGCTTCGGGGCTAGGCAGCGGTTTGCAAGGGGAGCGGGGCGCTCCCCTTTTTTTTGTCAGCCCCGGATCGGGATTGGAGCGCAGCCGGTCGCATTGACATTGACCGGGGGCAGGGTAGGGTTGCCGATGGTCAATGTGTCTTCCTATCTGGTGCGCGAAGGGTGCAGCCAGATGCCCTGGCTCGGCGCACTCCTTGAAGCCTACGCCATTCTCGATGCCGGCATCGCCCGGGCGGTGGCGGCTGACACCCGGCAACCGGCCTGCCGCGCCGGCTGCCATGCCTGCTGCCTCCAGCCCATTCCGGTCTCGAGCCTGGAAGTCCAGGGCCTGCGCTGGTTCGCCCTGACCCATCTGTCCGCCCGCCCGGCCCGGTTGGTGGGGGCGGCCCTGCTGCTTCCGCCAGCCGAGCCAGGGTTGGCCTGCCCGTTTCTTGTGGACGGGGCCTGTTCGGTCTATGCCCTGCGGCCGATGGCCTGTCGGGAATATATCGTCTTTGGCCGCCCGTGCCAGCCGGGAGAGCGCCCCGAGGAGAGCCGGCCCGGAGACATACTGGCTCTGCCCGAGGCGGCGCAGCGTCGGGCCTTTGCCACGCTTTTGCCGCACTACGGCGTTGCCGGTCCGGAGGCTACCGTTGCAGCCCTTCGCGACCTCATGGTGCTCAAAGACACCCGGATCCTGCGCGGCCATGACTGGTCCGGCCTGGCCACGGCCCTGGCCTGCAAATAACCGTTGACAGACGGGGACCGGGAGCTTAGTGCGGGGCATCTTTAACGCTTGGCTTCGTTTTTGTCCCTGTCTCCGAGGATCTTCGCTTTGCAAGCTCCCGACGACTTCAAGAATGAGCCGCAACAGTCTGGAGCTTTACGCAGATGTCCAAGAAACTCTATGTCGGCAATCTCCCCTTTTCCACCAATGAAGACGAACTGCGCGATCTGTTCGCCGCTTACGGCGAAGTCACCTCGGTGAAGCTCATCGAGGATCGCGAGACCGGCCGTCTGCGTGGATTCGGTTTTGTGGAGATGGCCGCCGACGGCGCCGATGCCGCCATGCAGGGCTTAAACGGCAAGGCCTTCGGTGGCCGCGACCTGCGGGTCAACGAGGCCGAGGAGCGCCAGCCGCGTTCTGGCGGCTTCGGCGGCGACCGCCCCGGCCGCAACAACTGGTAGTCCCCGGACCACCGGTTCCGAATCAGACCCCATGGCCCCGTCCGACCGCCGGACGGGGCTTTTTTTTCCGCTGATCCGGCCGGGTGGCCAGGCCGGCCCCTTGACGTGTGGACGCCGTGCGGTTATCAAGTCAAACTTTGCCCTTTACCGAGGTTCGCCAGGATCATGTTCGACAACCTAACTGACAGACTCGAAGACGTCTTCCGCAAGATCAGGGGGCAGACCCGCCTGACCGAGGAGAATGTCCAGATCGCCCTGCGCGAAGTGCGTCTGGCCCTGCTTGAGGCCGACGTCAACTTCAAGGTGGTCAAGGACTTCGTCGAACGTGTTCGCGAACGCGCCTCCGGCCAGGATGTCCTGAAAAGCCTCACCCCGGGGCAGCAGGTGGTCAAGATCGTCCACGAGGAACTCATCGAGATCCTCGGCGGACAGGCCACCGACCTCGATCTTTCCGGCAACCCGGCCGTCATCATGGTCGTGGGCCTGCAAGGCTCGGGCAAGACCACCACCTGCGCCAAGCTGGCGCTCAAGCTTCGCCGCGAGTTCAAACGCAAGCCCTATCTGGTCCCGGCCGACGTCTACCGTCCCGCCGCCATCGACCAGCTCCACAAGCTCGCCACCCAACTCGACATCGAAGCCTATCCGTCCACCCCGGACCAGAACCCGGTGGACATCTGCCGTGCCGCCCTGGCCGAGGCCAAGCGCACCGGGCATGATGTGGTGCTGCTCGATACCGCCGGCCGGCTGCATATCGACGAGACGCTCATGGACGAGCTGGCGGCCATCAAGGCCGATTGCCAGCCGGGAGAAATTTTGTTCGTGGCCGACGCCATGACCGGCCAGGACGCCGTCACCGTGGCTGCCGCCTTCAACGAACGCCTGAGCATCACCGGCGTCGTCCTGACCAAGATGGACGGCGACGCCCGTGGCGGCGCGGCCCTGTCCGTGCGCCAGGTGACGGGCAAGCCCATCAAGCTCGTGGGCACGGGTGAAAAAGTCTCCGACCTGGAGCTTTTCTATCCCGACCGGGCGGCCTCGCGCATCCTCGGCATGGGCGACATTCTCACCCTGATCGAGAAGGCCCAGACCGACGTCAACGCCGAAGAAGCGGCGGAGATGGAGCGCAAGCTGCGAAAGGCCCAGTTCACCCTGGAAGACTTCCGCACCCAGATGCGCCGCATCAAGAAGCTCGGTTCCCTGGAAGGGCTTTTAAAGCTCATTCCGGGCATGTCCCAGGTCAGAAAGCAGCTGGGCGAAGTCCAGATGCCGGAGAAGGAGATGGCCCGGGTCGAGGCCATCATCAACTCCATGACCAAGGCCGAGCGGGAGACGCCCAAGCTCATCAACACCAGCCGTCGGGAGCGCATCGCCAAGGGCTCCGGCACCACGGTCCTGGAAGTGAGCCAGCTGCTTAAAAATTTCACCCAGATGCAGAAGATGATGCAGCGCATGATGGGCGGCAAGGGTATGCCGTCCATGCCCAAGATGCCGCCGGGCATGAAGATGCCCGGCATGCCCCCCGGCATGGGGGGAATGCCCGGCATGGGCGGTATGGGTGGAATGCCCGGAATGCCGGGGATGCCCCCCGGAATGGGCGGCATGGGCGGCGCGCCCGGCACGCCGAGCAAGGCCGCCGTGGAAAGCGCCCGGGCTGCGGCCAAGAAGAAGAAAGAACAACGGAAAAAACGGAAAAAACGCTAGCCTTTCAGGTTTGCGGGCTTCCACAACAGTAATCGTCCACCAGATACAAAGGGAGAGACACTATGGCTATGAGACTGCGCCTGACCCGCATGGGTTCGAAAAAGCGCCCGTTTTACCGCATTGTTGCCATGAATTCCGAGACCCGCCGCGATGGCCGCGCCCTGGAATACCTTGGCTATTACAACCCCATGGTTGACCCGGCCGAGATAAAAGTGGATGGTGAAAAAGTACGGGCTTGGCTGGCGCTCGGTGCCAAGCCCACGGACACCGTGCGCGCCCTGCTCCAGAAAGCAGGCGTCTAGGCACATCCGGCAGCAGATCGCCCCGGCAGTCGATCCGGGCCGGCAGCCGCGACGCCGCCTCCCCCGGCAGGGTCGGGGGATACGCGGAATCGGAGGCGGAAGTCCTTCGCTTGCTCTTACGATTACCCTCAGGAGGTGCGTATGTTGAAGGACTTGATCGAGTATGTGGCGAAATCGTTGGTGGATAATCCGGACCAGGTGCATGTGTCGGAGATAGAAGGCGAGCAGACCTCGGTCATCGAACTCAAGGTGGCCAAGGAAGATCTCGGCAAAGTCATCGGCAAGCAGGGGCGTACCGCCCGGGCCATGCGCACCATCCTCGGCGCGGCGTCGACCAAGGCCCGCAAACGTTCCGTCCTGGAAATCCTCGAATAAAGGCCGGCCGGCGCGAACGGCCCGCGCTCGAACCAAGGCACACAGGTCCATGGCCGCAAGCAAATACATCATCGTGGGGGGCATTGCGCGCCCCCACGGTATCCGAGGGGAACTCATCGTGGACAGCCACGCCGATTCCCCGACCTACTTCGCCCGTGGTTCGACCCTGCGCCTGTCGCCGCCGTCGGACCCCGGGCGCGGCAGGGATTACGTCGTGCGCGCCTCCCGCCTGCACCAGGATCGCTTCCTCATCACCCTCGATGGAATGAATGACCGCAACGCCGCTGAAACCCTGCGGGGTCTGGCTGTCTGCGTGCCCGTGGAACAACTCGTTCCCCCGGCTCCGGACGAAGTCTACCTCAAGGATCTCGTCGGCCTGCGCGTGCGTCTGGCAACCGCTGCCCCGACCGACCCCGATATCGGCGTCATCGAGGACGTCCGCGATTACGGCGGTCCGGAAATCTGGGTCATCCGCGACCCCAATGGCCGCGAAATCCTGTTCCCCGCTGCCGACGAATTCGTCCCGGACATCGACCTCGATGCCGGCGTGGTGCTGATCGATCCGCCCCCGGGGCTGCTCGACCTCTACCTCGTGGACGAATAAACCGGGGCACTGGCAGGGCGCTGCCCTGCACCTGCCGGGGCGCTGCCCCGGACCCCGCCAGGGCGCTGCCCTGGACCCGCCGGGGGGATGATCCCCCCGGACCCCCAGGCATGGGTGGGGTGGGGTGGGACTCTGCGACGGGGGCGGCTGGCGATGCCCGCTGCGGGCTGGGTGCGACGCGGACGGCCGGATCGTGTCAGATAGGACAATCATGCATTTTACCGTGTTGACCATCTTCCCGGAATTCTTCGATTCCTTCCTCTCCTGCGGGCTTATGGCCAAGGCGGTGGAGGCGGGCGTCGTGGCCGTGGACCGGGTCAACCCGCGCGATTTCGCCACCGACCGGCACAACACCGTGGACGACCGGCCCTACGGCGGCGGTCCGGGCATGGTCATGGGCCTGCCCACCATGGTCGGGGCGTTGCGAAACCTGCCCCGGCCGGGAAAGATCCTCATGCTGTCCCCGGCCGGCGCGCCGCTCACCCAGCGCATGGCGGCCGAATTGGCCGGCGAAGAGGCGCTGACGCTTCTGTGCGGGCGCTACGAAGGCATCGATGCCCGCATCTTCGACCTTTTTGACGTGACCCCGGTGTCGGTCGGCGATTTCGTCCTTTCCGGCGGGGAATCCGCCGCCGCCTGCCTCATGGAGGCGGTGGCCCGCCTTGTCCCCGGCTTCATGGGCAAGGACGCCTCGGCCGACGAGGAGAGCTTTTCCGCCGGGCTGCTCGAATATCCGCACTATACCCGTCCGGAGGTCTTTGAGGGCCTGCCCGTGCCGCCGGTGCTCCTGGGTGGCAACCATGCGGGCATCGCGGCTTGGCGGCGGCAGCGTTCCCTGGAGACCACCTTCGCCCGCCGGCCGGACCTCTTTGACACCACGCCGCTCACCCCGGACGATGCCGCTTTTTTGCGGGCCACCCCGCGAAAAAGGCCCGGACGCAACCTCCACCTGGGGTTGGTGCACGGGCCGGTGTTGCTCAAAGACGGGTCTGTGGGCACGGTGTCTTTGACAAACCTCGACGTACACGATATAGCGCGCGTTTCCCGTACCTACGGACTGGGCGGGTTTGAAGTGGTGTCCCCGCTTCGAGACCAGCTCGTTCTGGCCGGACGCATCGTGGACCATTGGCGCACCGGGCCGGGCTCGCGCTCCAACCCGGATCGGGCCGAGGCCCTGTCCCTGGTTCGGCTCCATGAGACCCTGGACGCGGCCCTGGCCGCTGTTTCAGATGATCACGGCCAACCGGCCGCCCTGGTCGCCACCAGCGCCAAGGGACCGGCCACGCTGTCCTTTGCGGCGGCGCGGGAATTGATAGCGACGCGGGCCACCCTGGTCGTCCTTGGCACCGGCCACGGACTGGCCGAGGAAGTACTGGCCCGGGCCGACGGAGTTTTGCCGGCGATCCGGCCGTTTTCGGACTACAACCATCTTTCGGTGCGGGCCGCGGCCGGCATCCTCACCGACAGGCTGCTTGGCGATGCCATGTAGGCGCGCGGGCTGCGACAACGACATTCCAAGGCCAAAGGACGCAGACGTCCGGCGGCTTTATCCGAGGAGAAAGCGTTATGAACGTGATCGAGAAGCTTGAACGCGAGCAGTTGCGTATGGACATGCCGGCGTTTCGTCCCGGCGACACCATCAAGGTGCATCTGCGCATCATCGAGGGTGAAAAAGAGCGCATCCAGGTCTTCCAGGGTGCCGTGCTGCGGCTGCGCAAGGGTGGCGTCGATTCCACCTTCACCGTGCGCAAGGTGTCCGACGGCGTCGGCGTCGAGCGCGTGTTCCCCATGCACTCGCCGTTTATCGAGCGCGTGGAAGTGGTTTCCCAGGGCAAGGTCCGTCGCAGCCGCCTGTACTACCTGCGGGCCCTTCGCGGCAAGGCTGCCCGTATCAAGACCAAGACTGCCTGGGATTAGGTCGCGGCCTTTCGCCGTGGGCCTCGCCCGGTTTTTCTTCTGGCCGTGGCCTGTCCGTTGTCCGTTATGGACCCGGACAGGCGCGGCTTTTCCTGCTTGGAGACGGCTGACCCATGCCTGACGCGCAACTGATCGCCGGCGTGGACGAAGCCGGCCGGGGCTGTCTGGCCGGACCCGTGGTCGCCGGGGCGGTCATCCTGCCCCCGGACTACACGCTGCCCGGTCTGACCGATTCCAAGAAACTGACCGCCGCCCGTCGAAACGTCCTGGCCGCCGCCATCAAGACCCAGGCCGTCGCCTGGGCCGTGGCCATGGTCTGGCCCGGGGAAATCGACCGCATCAATATTTTGCAGGCCACCTTCGCCGCCATGGCCAAGGCCCTGGCCCATCTGCGCCACACCCCGTCCGTGGCCCGCATCGACGGCAATAAGACCATCCCCCTGGCCCGCCTGGGCCCTCTCGCCGGTCGCATCGAACAGGAAGCCATCATCGGCGGCGACCTGACCATCCCGGCCATCTCCGCCGCCTCCATCCTGGCCAAGACCGCCCGTGACCGCCTCCTTGACGTCTACGGCCGCCGCTACCCCGGTTACGGTTTCGCCGCCCACAAAGGCTACGGCGTGGCCGTCCACCTCGCCGCCCTGCGCAGCCTGGGGCCGTGCCCCATCCACCGCCTGACCTTCCGGGGCGTGCTGCCCGACACCTCCCCCCGACAACTCGGCCTGCCCGGGGTGTAGGGGTTATGGTGGGGAGAGGCGGAAAGAAGGCAGAAGAGTGCCTCCGGCGGCCAAAGGGCAGTGCCCTTTGGAAACCCACCAGTGGGGGAGGGGGGTGGGGCCAGGGGCGCGCACAGGCGCGACAGTCTTCTTCGTTTGTCGTTTGTGGGGTCAGACCGGGGCATTGCTCCCAGGGTGGGCGCTAGTCGTGTGCGCCAAACATCTGGATTTCGGCCGGGAGGGCGAGGCCTGCGCCGAGGCGCTCCTTGCGGCCAAGGGCTATGTTGTCGTGGCCCGCAATTTTACGACCCGGGGTGGTGAAGTGGATATCGTCTGCCGCGACGGCGATACCCTGGTCTTTGTCGAGGTCAAGGCCCGCCGGGCCGGGAGTCTGGCCCGGCCGGACGAGGCCGTCACCCCGGCCAAGCGGCGAAAGCTGGTGCGGGCGGCGTCGGTCTATTTATCCGAAATGAATCTGTGGGACCGGCCCTGCCGGTTCGATGTGGTGGCCGTCGTCAGCTCTGGCGGGCGTCTGACGGCCACTCACCTGGCGGATGCGTTTTCGCTGGAGGACGCGGGCCTGGATTCCGGGCTGTATCAGCCCTGGTAGGCGGCGGGTCCGGGCGGCCTAGTCTTCTTCGTCAACTTCGGTGTCCTGCCCGTCGTCCGGCAGGGAGAAGGCATTGGCGGCTTCGAGGATGCGGGTTTCGAGGTAGTCGACCGCCTCGTCATCGCCGGAGTCGAGGTCGAAGCAGTAGCCGTCCTGGGAGAGCAGTCCCCCGGGGATGAGGTCGCCGCGTTCTTCGGGGTCGGTGATGGTGTCGGCGTAAAAGCACACGGACAGGAAGCGTTCGCCGTCAAGGGTGGCCACGTCGACCATGGCGATGACGGGCCGGCCGCGATGGGGTTCGGCGCGCAGGCTGTAGCTGGCCGGCGGCCTGGGGATGAAGTTGACGGTGGCTCCTTGGAGGCCTTCGAGAACGGTTTTGAGGCGCAGGAAGGCTTTTTTGACCCCGTTTTGGTCATCGGTCCAGGATTCGATGAAGGCAGCAAGTTCGGTCATGGCGGATCTCCTAAAGGTAGAACAGCACGAGCAGATAGCTTGATAGCCCGATCAGGGAAAAAATAAAATCGCTTCTTTTCATGGATTCCTCGAAAAAAGTTGTTGCCAAGCCCGTCGGGTTTGGATAATTACCGTGTCTCGCCGCCGCCGAGGTAGCTCAGTCGGTAGAGCAGGGGACTGAAAATCCCCGTGTCGGGAGTTCAATTCTCTCCCTCGGCACCATAGAAATCAAAGGCTTGCAGTTTAACCACTGTAGGCCTTTTTTCTTTTGGTCCATTGTGTCCCGTCCTGGTTCCGCTGTTGCAAGGCATGGTGCTCGACGCCTTGTGAACCTAGCCCATGCGCATAGGGAAGGGAAGGGCGGTGCATTGGAGGCGCTTGGAAGCGCTCAACCAAAATGAGAAATCCTTTCAGGCAACAGGAGAAGGACCAAGCCGCCATCTTGGCCTTCTGGCCTTTATTCCTCGACCTTCCCCGCTGAACGCATTGTCTGCCATCATTGTCCGTCCAGACACCCACCTGACAACGGGAGGCGTGATGCCGTTGGTGCGGACGTCCCGTTCGGGCTGGACAGGCGGGCGGAAGAGACCTCCGGTTTCCGTCCGGAGAGCCCGTACTGATCGCTTTGGCGAGACGGGGCTGCTCCATTTTTAACGGCCATCATAAGCGGGGAGCGGTGTGCCCTTCTGACGGCATGATAGTAGTCTTAAAGTATTGAAGAAATTATCGTCAAATATTGATGTAGATACTATGCATTGACTTTGAGGCGGTCATGCGGCTTTATGGGGAGGTGAGATAAAGTTTGTGCATTAATAATCAGCAGGAGGGAACGTTGCCATGCGATTGCTTCGGAGAATTTTCATCTGTCTGGGATCTTTGTCAATTTTGGTGTTTTCATTTGTCTGTTTTGCCGCTGATGATAGCATTCTAACTTTTATACCTGCTCTTGTTAAAGCTCAAACGTCTACGGACCCAATTGGTACATACAATGGGTCTGGAGTGGTTACATTCGGTGGTTGCGCTTGCCGCATAACAAATGCGACAGTAGTTGTCGGAAATGGGCCAATAGCCGATACATATACAGTTTCATATAGTGGTCTTAATACAACTGATTGCGTTGCAAATTATGGACAATGTAGTTGGAGTGACACAGGTTCAAATTTGCCTGCGGCAATGAAGAATAAGGAACTTGTTTTTGGAAGTGCATCAAAAGGGAGCTATGATTCTCAGGGGGTGACTTATACCTACAAGACATCTACGACTGGATTCCTTGATCTTTCCAATAGCATTCCAGTTTTTACAAAAAATTCTGCTCATCAAGTGACAGGGCCACCTGACAATGCCTACAATGCGCTTGTAAGGCTAACCCTGCAAAAAGCATCCTAGACAGGTACGCTTCTAGTCCTGACAGTCCTGATAGCGACCGCCAGGGGTATTTCATTGAGTATTCTTGGCAGGTGTCGCTGGCACCTCTCTTGGTTGCCGGCGGGAACGCAAGTGGACGGACCTGCCCTCCAGCCCCATCGGGGGGAGGGCAGGGAGAGCCCGTTTCGGCAGAGGCGGAGTGTCGGGCTGTTGCCGGAAAGAGTCCCCACCACGTCTCATGCCTGGACCGGGCCCGGTTTCAAAATTACGGCCGGGGAGCTCTTTGACATGTCCCCGCCAGCCCGGCGAAGCATCGTGTTGGCACAGGCCCCTGTGGTGGTGCCAATTGTGCCGGGAGACGGACAATCATTTTTCCAGTCGGCTATCATCCCAATATTGAAAAATGAGCTCTCGTGGCAACCGGCTGTCCAGACCCGCGTTTGTCCACCCAGGAGCCGAAAATAACGTCTGGATTCTTGCCATGGCCTTCTGGCTCCAGTAGTACTCAGGGCAAAATCAGGCGTGCGGCAGGCAGCCGGTGCGCCCCGTTTGGAAAGGAGTACCGCCAATGCCATACCGCACGGAGAGCGACAGCCTGGGCAATGTCCAGGTGCCTTCGGACAAGCTTTGGGGCGCGCAGACCCAGCGTTCGCTGGAGCACTTCAGCATCGGCGACGACCTGATGCCGCGCGAGATGATCACGGCTTATGCCGTACTGAAAAAAGGCTCGGCCCAGGCCAACCTGTCCCTGGGGCGTCTATCCGCCGAAATCGCGCCCATGATTGAGGGCGTTTGCGACGAAATCCTGGCCCACCAACACGACGACATGTTCCCGCTGCACGTCTGGATGACCGGCAGCGGCACCCAGTTCAACATGAACGTCAACGAGGTCATTTCCAACCGCTGCTGCCAGTTGGCCGGGACGGCTCTTGGCTCCAAGTCCCCGGTGCATCCCAACGACCACGTGAACATGTCCCAGTCCTCCAACGACAATTTCCCGACAGCCATGTGCATCGCCGCGGCCGTGGGTGTTTCGGGCCGGCTTGTCCCGGCCGTGAAGTCCCTGCGCGACGGGCTGGCGGCCAAGGTCGAGGCCTGGAAGGACATTGTGAAGATCGGGCGCACCCACATGCAGGACGCCACGCCCCTGACGCTTGGGCAGGAGTTTTCCGGCTATGTGGGCCTTTTGGACGATAACCTGGAGCGTCTGGACGAAGCCCTGCGCGGGGCCTGCCGGCTGGCCCTGGGCGGCACGGCCGTTGGCACCGGCATCAATGCCCCGCCGGGCTTTGCCGCAGCCGCCGTGGCCCGGATTGCGGCCCTGGCCGGGCTGCCCTTCGTTTGTGCGCCCAACACATTCACCGTGCAGGGGTCCCACGACGCGCTGGTGTACCTGTCCGGAGCACTGAAGACCCTGGCTGTGTCGCTTTACAAGATCGCCAACGACATCCGGCTCCTGTCCTGCGGACCGCGCGCCGGGTTCTATGAGCTGATCATCCCCGCCAACGAGCCGGGTTCGTCCATCATGCCCGGCAAGGTCAACCCCACCCAGTGCGAGGCCATGACCATGGCCGCCGTGCAGGTGATGGCGGCGGACGTGGCCGTGGGCTTTGGCGGTGCGGGCGGCTATCTGGAAATGAACGTCTACAAGCCGCTCATTATTTTCAACGTCATGAAGTCCATCCGGGTCCTGTCGGACTGCATGGACAACTTCAGGAAGTATCTGGTGGACGGGATGCAGCCCAATACCCGGCGCATCGGCGAGTTTGTCGGGCGCTCGCTCATGCTGGTCACGGCGCTCTCGCCGGTCATCGGCTACGACAAGGCCTCGCAGATCGCCCATCACGCCCTGGAGCACGATCTGACCCTGCGCGAGGCGGCTTTGGATCTAAAGTTCGTCAGCGTCGAGGAGTTTGACCGGATTGTGGTGCCGTCGCAGATGACGCACCCCTTTGTGGCCAGGGAACACTGACGGCTTCCCCGGCCGGCCGCCGCGCAGTTTGGCGGCAGGCGCAAGGGAACCAGCGCCAGCCCGGCAGCCCTGCCCGAGTGTGGGCAATGAAGAGACTACTTTGCGGAAGGAGCCCTTATGGAATCATGCCCCAAGCGCGGCAAGGAACTGCTTTGCGACCCGGCAGCCAATAAATCCACGGCCTTTAGCGAAGCGGAGAAACAGGCCCAGGGCCTGATCGGCCTTGTGCCTGACGTGGTGGAGACGCTCGATACCCAGCTTTCCCGCGTGCTCATGCAGCTTGGGCACAAGGCCACCGATCTCGACCGGTACATCTACCTGCTCAATCTCCTCGACCATAACGAGACGCTTTTTTACAAGACCATCATGTCCGATCCGGCCCGCTTCCTGCCCATTGTCTATGACCCGACCATTGGCGAGGCCTGCCTGAAGTTTGGGCATATCTACCGCCAGCCGCGGGGCCTGTACCTGTCGATGGAGCGGCGCGGCCAGGTGCGCGAGGTGCTTCGCAACTGGCCGGTTGAGGATGTGCGCTTTATCTGCGTCACCGATGGCGGGCGCATCCTGGGCCTTGGCGATCTGGGGGCCAACGGCATGGGCATTCCCATCGGCAAGCTCCAGCTCTACACCGCTGCGGCCGGCGTGCCGCCGGCCGGCATGTTGCCCATGTATCTCGACGCCGGGACCAACAACGAATCGCTCCTCAATGATCCGCTGTATCTGGGGATGCGCCGGCCGCGTCCCAAGACCGAAGAGCTTTTTTCGTTTGTGGATGAGTTCGTGGCCGCCGTGCAGGAGGTATTCCCGGACTGCTGCATCCATTTCGAGGACTGGACCGGCGCGGATGCCATCCATCTGCTTGAGCGCTACCGCGACCAGTGCTGCTGCTACAACGACGACGTGCAGGGCACGGCCGGCATCACCCTGGCCGGCATGATCAACGTCTGCAAGGTCAAGGGCACCAAGCTCAAAGACGAGTCCTATCTGTTTTTGGGAGCCGGTTCCGCCGGCATTGGCCTGAGCAACCTGCTGTGTTCGGCCCTGGTGGAAGAGGGGCTTACACGCGAGCAGGCCCAGGCGCGCATCCACATGTTTGACGTAAACGGCCTGCTGGAATCCTCGCGCACCGATCTGGCCGACTTCCAGCGGCCTTACGCCCATCCCCATGCGCCCATGAAACTGCAGGAATTCGCCAAGGCCGTTGAAGTCTTCAAGCCCACCACCATCATCGGCGTCAGCACCACGGGCGGGGCCTTTGACAAGACCGTGGTGGAGGCCATGTGCCGGGTCAACGACCGTCCGGTCATCCTGGCCCTGTCCAACCCGACGGAGAAGGCCGAATGCACGGCCGAGCAGGCCTATACCTGGAGCAACGGCAAGGCGCTTTATGCGGCGGGGGTGCAGTTTGCGCCGGTAATCTGCGGCGGCAAGACCTTCCTGCCCGGGCAGGCCAACAACTTCTACATCTTCCCGGCAGTCGGCATGGCCATCTATGCCACCCGGGCCAAACGCGTGACCGACCAGATGTTTATCGAGGCGGCCCGGGGCGTGGCCGATCAGGTTTCGGCGGCGCAGCTGGAGCAGGGACTGCTCTACCCGCTGCAGGCGAACATCCTGGAGACGGAACTCAAGACCGCCGCCCGGGTGGCCGCCTTGGTGTTCGACTCCGGGCTGGCCGGCGTTCCCCGTCCCCAGGACATTGAAGCGTTCATCCGCTCCCTCGTCTACACGCCGCAGTATGCGTGATTGCGGCTAAGTTCCCGGCCGGCGTCCCTGGGCTCCGGCCGGGGACGCCGGCCGGGGGGAAAACCGGCCCTGGCCTGGCTTTGCCTCGGAATAAGCAGCACGCGCCCGGGGGGGGCCAGACGAAGCCGGACCGGGCCGGACCGGGGAAGCCGGGGCGGGTACAAATTTTTGCCCGGTCCTGGCGCTCTTTCCCGAAGCGGTACAGGATTCTGTACGCTTACAAGGTGGGGATAACGGGTGGCCGGGGAGGTGCTCCAGGTTCATCATGCTGTATTTTAACAATAAAAATCAAGTTCAGGTCTGGTCTGAACTTTGGCACGACTCCTGCTTTATAGAAAATACCTTCCTTTGAATGAACATTTTCGAAAAA
>NZ_MLBG01000104.1 GCF_001936595.1 Desulfovibrio sp. DV | reverse complement strand
AAATTCAAGAAAGACGCAGCCAAGGACGGTCCCCCTCTGGAATTTCTCCCCACCCGTGATATCCTGCTCGCAATGGGTGGCGTCAAAACGCCCGGCCAGTATCTGATCGGTTTTTGCGCCGAGACCGACAACCTGGAAGAAAACGCCCGGGGCAAGCTCGCCCGGAAAAAGTGCGACGCCATTATCGCCAACCCCATCGGGCGCAGCGACACCGGCTTTGCCAGCGTCTCCAACGAGGCCCTGGCCCTTGACGCCGAGGGTCGCCAGGAAACCTGGGGCAACATCCCCAAAACCGAAATGGCCATGAAAATATGGGACTTCTCGATTCGCTCTTAGAGGTGCCCGAACGCCTGCGCGTCTGGCAGATGGCCGGCGTGCGCCATTTCTACATCGACCCGGATGCTGCTCTTGCCGCTGGGCCGTCGGCGGCCGAGACGCCGGCCGGGGAAGAAACGGCCCAGGCCCTGATCCCACCGCATAATGAAGCCGCTGCATCCATTGCCACCGCGCCCCGGGCCGATAGGCAGCCGCAACCCGGCCCCGCGCCTGATGTGCCCCTGGACCCCCCGCTTCCTGCCGATCCGGCCCTTTGGCCCGATCCCTGGCCGGCTCTTTTCGCCAAGGCCCCGGCCCGGCCGCGGCTGGTCATCACCTATGCCGACCTGGGCTACGATCTCACCGGCCAGGCCGATCCCAGACGCGGCGGCCTGTGGCGCACCCTGCTTCGCGACCTGGATCTGGCCGGAAAAAATGCCGTGGCATTCTGGCCCTTTGCCCTGCCTATGCACACGATATTGACAGACTCCCCGCGCCACTTTGCAGCCGGCATCAGCCGGCTGGCCCCGTCGGTGCTGGCCGTTTTCGGCCCCCTGCCTCCGGCAGTGGCCGCGGCCCTTGGGCAGACCGGGCAGCCCATGCCCGTGATCGAACAGTTTCCCCATCCAGGGATACTCCTTGCAAGCGACCCGGAGGCATGGAACCATGTCTGTACGACGCTTTCCCGGTATTTCTAGGCCCCTCTGCACCCTCCTTTTCTTCCTCACGGCCCTTGTGTGGTGCGTCCCGGCCCGGGCAGCAACGGTCCTTGAAGCCCGGCTGGTTGCGGCCATCAGCCCGGCCCAGGCCGACATGCTCGACGATGCCCTGCGGGCCGCTGCAGACAAACACGCCGACCTGCTGCTCCTGACCCTCGACACCCCGGGCGGCAGCATCGAGGTCATGCGGCGCATGGTCGGCTCCCTGTTAAACGCCCGGGTCCCGGTAGTGGTTTATGTGTCCCCGTCCGGGGCTCGGGCAGCCTCGGCCGGCGTCTTTCTGGCCGCTGCCGCTACTGTTGCGGTCATGGCCCCCCAGACCACCATCGGGGCAGCCTCGCCCATTGCCGCAGGCGGCGAGGATTTGCCCAAGACGGCGGACAAGAAAGTCCGAAACGACCTGCAAAGCCTTATTCGCGGGCTGGCCGACAAACACGGCCGCAACGTCAACTGGTACAAGCGCTCGGTTGATGAGGCCGCCAGCCTGACTGCTACCGAGGCCGTGGCCGAGCGGGTGGTGGATTTTATCGCCGTCGATGCGCGCGATCTCCTGGTCCAGCTCGGCAAACGCGGTCTGCCGACTGCAGCCGGGCTTGTGCGCTTTGACGGCCAGAGTGCCGTGATCGAAGCCTACGAACCCGGCGCATGGTATGGGCTCATTTCCTGGCTGCTCGATCCGCAAATCGCCTACGTGCTGCTCCTTATTGGCGTGGCCGGCGTCTTTTTCGAGCTGACCACCCCCGGGGCCATCCTGCCCGGCGTGGTCGGCGGGCTGGCCCTTATTCTGTCGCTCTACGCCCTGTCGGTGCTGCCGACCAATGCCGCCGGGCTGTTGCTGCTTCTTTTGGCCGGCGGCCTGTTTCTGCTTGAGGTCCATGTCACCAGTTTCGGCCTACTCAGTGTGGCTGGCGTGGCCTCCCTGGTCTTCGGGTCCCTGCTCCTTTTCCGCTTCGACGGCCAGTCTGCCCTGCCGCTGACCCTTATCCTGCCGACCGTGGCCGGCGTGTCCGTCCTGCTCATCGGGGCCGGCTGGCTCTTGGCCAGGGCCCAGCGGCAAAAGCCCCGGTCCGGCATCGCCGCCCTGGTCGGCCAGACCGCTGTGGTTCGCCGCTGGGAAGGGGCCAAGGGCAAGGTGTTTGTCCATGGCGAACTCTGGGACGCGCGGTTTTCTCCGGGCAGACAGCCGGCCGTGCTCCCGTTCAAGGGCCAGGACGTGCGGGTTGAAGCGGTCGAGGATTTCGTCTTGCTCGTGGCCGCCAACCCGTTGCCACCGGCCGACGACCGGCAACCGTAACCGCTTTTTGCCAGGAGGTATCCATGTTCGGTTTCATTCCGCTCATTGCCATCGTGGTCTTTTTGCTGATGGCCTCCCTGCGGGTGCTCAACGAATACGAGCGCGGGGTGGTCTTTCGCCTTGGCCGGATTATTGGAGCCAAAGGGCCGGGATTGATCCTTCTTTTCCCGGTTATCGACCGCATGACCAAGGTGTCCCTGCGCACCATCGCCCTTGACGTGCCGCATCAGGACGTCATCACCAAGGACAACGTCAGCATCAAGGTCAACGCCGTGGTCTATTTCCGGGTGGCCGAGCCGATAAAAGCCATCCTGGAGGTCGAGGACTACATGTACGCCACCTCCCAGATTTCCCAGACCACCCTGCGCAGCGTGTGCGGCGGCGTGGAGCTTGACGACATTCTCGGCCACCGTGACAAGGTCAACGAGCGGGTCCAGACCATCCTCGATTCCCATACCGGCCCGTGGGGGATCAAGGTGGCCAATGTGGAACTGAAATATATCGACCTGCCCCAGGAGATGCAGCGGGCCATGGCCAAGCAGGCCGAAGCCGAGCGGGAACGCCGGGCCAAGATCATCAATGCCGAGGGAGAATTCCAGGCTGCGACCAGACTTGCCGAGGCGGCTGAAATCATCAGCGTCCGGCCCGAAGCCATGCAGCTGCGCTACCTGCAAACCATCCGGGAGATGGCTGCGGAAAGTCAGGCCACGACAATTTTGCCCATCCCACTTGATTTTATCCGCTCTTTTTTTCATGGTCCGAGCCACGCCGCAGTGGGGACTGCACACGGCCAGTCCGCGGTCCCGGCGGCCCAAACCCGGGAAGTGAAGCAACAAGACGACCCGGCATCACCCGGAGCAGTGGAGGCGTCCCGGAACGACGCGTAGCGTCGCTCCATCCCGAATCAGGCCATACCGGCCCTCGGGTCCGATTTACCGCTACCCAAAGGAATCATGAATATCCTTGTCACCGGCGCAGCCGGATTCATCGGCTTCCATCTGTGTCGCCGTTTCTTGTCCATGGGTTTTACCGTCACCGGACTGGACAACCTCAACCCGTACTATTCCGTGGCCCTCAAAAAGGACCGCATCGCCCTGCTCTCGGCGGACGCCAAGTTCCGGTTCGTCCAAGAGGACATGGTTGATCGGGCCGCCATGGACCGGCTCTTTGACGCCGGCGGCTTTAACTATGTGGTCAATCTGGCGGCCCAGGCCGGCGTGCGCCACAGCCTGAGCCACCCCGAAGACTACATAAATGCCAATATCATTGGCTATTTCAATATCCTGGAGAACTGCCGGCAGCACAAGGTGGACCATTTCGTGTTTGCCTCGTCCAGCTCGGTCTACGGTCTCAACACCAAGATGCCCTTTTCGGTCCATGACAACGTGGACCACCCGATAAGCCTCTATGCCGCCTCGAAAAAGTCCAACGAGCTGATGGCCCATTCCTACAGTTACCTGTTCGGGCTTCCCTGCACCGGTTTGCGCTTTTTCACGGTTTACGGACCGTGGGGCCGACCGGACATGGCGCTTTTCCTGTTTGCCAAGGCCATCATCGAGGGCAACCCGATCCAGGTTTTCAACCACGGCCAGATGGAGCGCGACTTCACCTACATTGACGACATCGTCGAAGGTGTTGTGCGGGTGACCCAGAACATTGCCGCGCCAAATCCCGCCTGGAATCCGGCTACGCCTGATCCGAGCAGCAGCGTTGCCCCCTATCGCCTCTACAACATCGGCAACAACAACAGCGTTACGTTGCTTGAGTTCATTGAAGCCATTGAAGAGGCCCTGGGAAAGAAGGCTGTCAAAGAGTTTTTACCGCTGCAACCCGGCGACGTCCCGGCGACCTGCGCCGACATCGACGACCTGATCCGTGACGTTGGTTTCAAGCCGTCGACCGACATCAAAACGGGTATAGCCAATTTTATTGAGTGGTATCGTGAGTATTATCAGCAATAAGATTGACAGGACGGGTCTGGTCCTCTAATCGGGCCTTTTCAAAGAACCTGAAACCCGCCTCAAGGACGGACTGCGGTAATGGAATTCAAGACCACGAAACGTGATCTCGAAGAGGTTTTCGCCACACTTCAGAGCCAGGTCGAAGACGCTGCTCTGCCCGACGAGGCCTTGGTCAATCGGCTGGCTCGTCTTGCCCGCAAACTGCACCAGATGGCTGACGAGGCCTGGATGGACGAGGCGGAGGATTTTTCCCATCTCGCCGGGCAGTTGCTCAATGCTGTTAAAAAGAACGATGTGGAAGGGTGTGTTATGCTTGTGGAATCTCTCCGCGATGCCCAGACCTTTTGCCATCGGACCTTTCGCGATTAAGCCGCTGTCCCCCTGTTTCACGTGAAACATCGGGAGAGGCGCGTCTCGACCGTTGCGGGGCGTATCCGGCCAAGGAGATGCGTCATGGCTCGTGTCATCGTGATCGCCAACCAGAAGGGCGGCGTGGGAAAAACCACGACTGCCGTCAATCTGGCCGCTTCACTGGCGGTGATGGAAAAAAAACCCTGCTGATCGACTGCGATCCCCAGGCCAATGCCAGCAGCGGCCTGTCCATCTATCAGGACCAGATCACCGAGAATCTCTACTCGGTCCTGTTTGATCCCCAAAACGCCCGCAAGGCCTTTGTCGGCACGGAGCTGCCCTTTCTAACCGTGCTGCCCTCGGCCCCGGATCTGGTGGCCGCCGATATCGAACTGGTGGACAAGCCGGGCCGGGAATTTTATCTGCGCACCCTGATTGAGCAGGTGGCCGACGAGTTCGATTATATCCTGCTCGATTGCCCGCCGTCGCTCGGACTGGTGACCCTCAACGCCCTGTGCGCCGCCACGGAAATGCTTGTGCCGCTGCAATGCGAATACTATGCCCTGGAAGGCATCGCCCAGTTGCTGCGCACCTACGACCAGGTACGCAAACGCCTCAACCCCAGGCTCAAGCTCCTTGGCGTGGTGCTTACCATGTACGACGGTCGCAACAAGCTCAATCGCCACGTCAAACGGGAAGTCTGGAAATGTTTTCCCAAACTCTATTTCCAGACGCTCATTCCCCGAAATATCCGGCTGTCCGAAGCCCCGAGCTACGGCAAACCCGTGCTCACCCACGACGTCAAATCCCGTGGGGCCGAAGCCTACCTGTCCCTGGCTCAGGAAGTTGTGCGCCGACAGACAGCGGCTTGATGTTCACCCGCACCAGCAAAAAAGCCGCCGGCAGTGATGCCGGCGGCTTTTTTTGCTGGTGCGGGATGGCAGATCAGCCCTTGTCGATGTAGGGCTTGCACTCCACGGTCAGGTGCTTTTTGAAATGCTTCTTGAGCACCAAGGCCTTGCAGGCGGCGCATTGGAAGGTTACCAAACCCCCGAGGTTGGCGTTTCGCAGGCGAAAGACGCGCGGTTCATCGGCCCGCCAGTCCTCGGTTTGGGCGCCGCAGCAGTCGCAGTGGACGTCATACGCTGGCGGATAGGTGAAATCCCAATAAGCCAGGAGCGTTTCCCACTCGGCAATCGGTTCGGGACGCACTTCCGGCTCGGGACGACAGGCCGGATCGAGGACATAGAGCGCCTTTTGCAGTTCCGGCAGCACGGCCTCTTGGCATTTGGCCCACAGCTCGGGGCTGATAAGCACGCCGCGCGGGTGGCCGGCGGCGTCGAAAAGTTCCAGGAAATGGGGCGAAATGGGCGGCACGGATGGCTCCTTGGCTGGGGGCGGACACGACCGGTCCGGTCGCGGCGGCCATTGAAAAAATATCAAAACAGGGTAACCCTCAAGACGGATGCGCCACGGGCGTCGTCCGAAAACCACGATAAGAAGGAACGCATCCATGGCGCAAGCCCAAAAAGGATTGGGCCGGGGGCTTGAGGCCCTGCTCGGCGGTTTTGGGGAAGAGCGGGAGACCGACAATGCCGTCCTCGTCCTGCCCCTGGAGGCCATCCGGGCCAACCCCGACCAGCCCCGGCGCACCTTCTCCGACGATGCCCTGGCCGAGTTGGCTGATTCCATCCGCGAGCAGGGACTGCTCCAGCCCGTGCTGGTGCGCCCGGTTAACGGGCGCGGGCCGGCCAGCTACGAAATCGTGGCGGGCGAGCGCCGCTGGCGGGCCGCCGCCCTGGCCGGGTTGGCGGAAATCCCGGCCCTGGTGCGCCAGGTGGATGACGAGACCGGCTTTGCCCTGGCCCTGGTGGAAAACCTCCAGCGCGAAGATTTAAACCCCATGGAAGAGGCCGCCGGCTACCAACTGCTGGTCAGCCGCTATGGCCTGAGCCAGGACGCGGTTGCGAAAAAAGTCGGCAAAAGTCGTCCTGCCGTGGCCAACGCCCTGCGGCTCAACGCCCTGTCCGAACCCATCCGGGCCGATCTGGCCGAGGGGCGACTGACCGCCGGCCATGCCCGGGCCCTGCTGGCCCTGCCGGAGGGCGATTTGCGCCAGGCCCTGTGGCAGCGCATCGTTGGCGACGGCCTAAGCGTCCGGGAGGCCGAGGCCGCCGCCGGCTACGCCAAGGCCCACGGCTGCCTGCCCGAGGCCGCAGCCGCGCCGGCGGCCGGGGAAAGCAGCCGCAAACCCGCGGCCAAGCCGGCCGTGGACGGCCGACTGGTTGGCCTCGAAGCCCTGCTGACCGAACGGGCCGGGGTCCTGGTCAAGACCGCCGGCACGGCCGAACACGGCCGGTTGACCTTTCATTTCAGCTCCCGCCGGGAACTGGAGGGGCTCCTTGAGCGCTTCAATCTCCAGCCGGCCGCCCTGGGAGACGAGGCGTGAACGCCGTCCCGGATCTGCCCGGTCTGGCCGACGCCCTGGAGCGGGCGGCCGGGAAGCCGATTGTGGTGGTGGGCGACAGTATGCTCGACCACTATCTTATGGGCGAAGTCAGCCGGATATCCCCGGAAGCGCCCGTGCCGGTGGTGCGGGTGGGCAGTGAACGCCATCTGGCCGGCGGCGCCGGCAACGTGGCCCGCAACATCGCCGCCCTTGGGGCCAAGCCGATTTTGGTATCGGCCACGGGCGACGACGACGCCGGCGGCATGTTGGCCGCCTTGCTGGAACGCGAAGGCATCGAGGCCCTGCTCGTGCGCGACCGCACCCGGCCAACCACCATCAAGACCCGGATCATCGCCCAGAACCAGCAGGTGGTGCGGGTGGACCGCGAATCCGACGTGCCCCTGTCCGACCGGGCGCGCCAGGGCCTGATCGACGCCCTGGCCGGGCTGGTGCGCCAAGCCGGGGTCGTGGTGGTCTCGGACTATGCCAAGGGCGTCATTGGCCGCGAGCTCATGGACGCCCTGCGCGCTGCCGTTGCCGGCTGCGACCCCAAACCGCTGGTGCTGGTCGATCCCAAACCGGCCAATGCCGCCTGCTACGGCGGAGTCGATCTGCTCACCCCCAATCTCAAGGAAACCCTGGAAATGGCCGGGGCCTGGGGTGTTGCCCGGGAGTCCGGCCCCCGGGGCGTGCTTCGGGCCGGTCTGGCTCTTTTCAAATCCGTGCGCTGCCGGCATCTGTGCGTGACCCTTGGGCCGGACGGCATTGCCCTGTTCCGCACGCCCTCGGACGTGACCCACATCCCCACGGCTGCAAGGCGGGTCTACGACGTGACCGGCGCCGGCGACTCGGTCATGGCCGCCCTGGCCTGCGGGCTGGCCGCCGGGCTCGATCTGCTCGACGCCTGCATCCTTTCCAACTATTGTGCCGGTATTGCCGTCTCCCAGGTGGGAGCCGTGGCTGTGACCCGCCAGGAATTGACCGGGGTGCTGCTCGCGGCCACGCCCCCGGCCATGGAACGCTGGCTCTAGCCGGCAAAACCCCGAACGCAAGGCTGGAGCCGATTTTGACCAGGAGCACATCCAATTCAAGCCAGGGCTGGACCGTTCAGGCCGGCGATTCCCCGGGGCAGGTGATCCTGACCGGCGAAATTGATTTTGTCTCGACCCCGGCCGTGCGGGAGCAACTCCTGGCGGCCATGGACTGCGACGCCAGGGAAATCGTGCTGCATCTGGCGGACCTCAACTATATCGACAGTTCCGGGCTGGCCCTTTTTATCGAGGCCAAAAAGCTTTTGGCCGAATCCGGGCGCACCATCCGCATTGCCGACATCTCGGGGCAGGTGCGCAAATTGTTCAATCTCACCCAACTCGGCGAACTCTTCGGCCTGACCGAATAACCGCTGCCAGGGCGGGCGACAGGGCAATGGGCAGCAAGCAAAACGAAGCCGAGGTGCTGATCTGGCTCGTGACAGGCCTGTTGCGTTGCGGCGCAGCTGCCGTCAATCCCCTGCGCCGGGCCAAGACCTACCTGCGCTCCCGCACCGTCAGCCATCTGGCCTGGGTGGGGGCCGATTCTCTGGGCATCGTCAGCATCATCGCCGCCTGCGTCGGCATCATCCTGGCCCTACAGGCCGCCATCCAGTTGGAAAAGGTCGGGGCCATGAGCTATGTGGCCAATCTGGTGGGCTTTTCCCTGGTCACCGAGCTTGGCCCGCTGTTGACCTGCCTCATCCTCTCCGGCCGGGCCGGGGCGGCGTTTACCGCGGAAATCGCCACCATGCAGATCAGCGAGGAAATCGACGCCTTGACCGTCATGGGCATCGAGCCGGTGCGGTTTCTGGTCTGGCCGAAATTCGTGGCCATGGCCATCATGGCCCCCCTGCTCACTCTGTGGGCCGATGCCGTGGGCATCACGGCCGGCGGCGTGTTCGCCTCCCTGGCCCTTGGACTCTCGGGCAAGGTCTATTTCGAGCAGACGGCCTATTTCCTCGGCTTTCGCGACCTGCTCTCGGGTCTGGTCAAAAGCGCCGGATTTGGCGTAGCCATCACGGTCATCTCCTGCTGGCAGGGCTTTCTGGCCCGGGAAGGCGCGGCGGATGTCGGCCGGCGCACAACCCGCGCCGTGGTCCAGTCCATTTTCGTCATGATCCTTTTGGATTTGTTTTTTACCGCTCTCAATTATATCTTCCGTTAAACGAGGAGGCTTTGCGTGGCCGGCCGTCTGGAATCCCCTGCTATCGAGCTCTCCGACGTCAGCGTCGGCTACGGCGACCGGGTGGTGCTCTCGGGAGTGACCACCGTGCTGCCCGGGGGCAAGGTCAGCGTCATCCTCGGCGGCTCGGGCTGCGGCAAATCCACCCTGCTTCGAAATATCATCGGCCTGGTCCCCATCAAGACCGGGCGCATTGTGCTTGGCGGCCGGGACATGGAACACCTGTCCCCGGCGGACCGGCTCGACACCCGGCGGCGCATGGGTGTGCTCTTTCAGGACGGGGCCCTGCTCGGTTCCCTTCGCCTGGGGGAAAATATCGCCCTGCCCCTGCGCGAACATACGGAACTGACCAATTCGCTTATTGAGGAAATCGTCACCATGAAGCTCAAACTGGTGGGGCTTGGCGATTTCATGGACTATTATCCGAGCGAACTGTCCGGCGGGATGCGCAAACGGGCCGGCCTGGCCCGGGCCATGGCCCTGGACCCGGCCGTGCTGTTATGCGACGAGCCGACCTCGGGCCTTGACCCCATTACCGCAGCCGACATGGACCAGCTTATCCTCGAACTGCGGACCACGTTCGACATGACCATCGTGGTCGTCACCCATGACCTGGCCAGCCTCTACGCCATTGCCGACCATGTGGTGGTGTTAAGCGCCGGGAAGATGCTCTTTGAAGGGCCGCTTGCGGCCCTTACGGCCTGTGACGATCCGTTTATCAAACAGTTTCTCTCCCGCCAGCCCACCCGCGAAAGCCGCATCCTGGGCCAGGACTGGGCCGGCATGATCGAACAACGGCGGCAAAGCATCGCCGGGAGGCCCTGATATGCTCACCGCCAAAGCCAGCCGGTCGGAATACATCAAGGCCGCCGTGACCCTGGCCCTGGGGCTGTGCATCCTTGGCGGCTTCATGGTGGTGCTTGGGGGCAACTGGTTCTGGGTGAAGTACGATATGTATGACATCCGGTTTTCTTCCATCAAGGACCTGAACCGGGGCCGGCCGGTCAAGTACGCCGGCCTGGATGTCGGGCGGGTGGAAGACATCAGCCTCGACGTCAATGATCCCCGCTCCATCCTGGTGAAAATCGCCATCAAGCGCGGCTTTCCGCTCTTTGCCGGCACTGTCGCCCGCATCGCCCAGAAGGGGTTGGTGGGCGATTACTATGTGCTGCTTGAACTACGCGGCCAACCCGGGGACAAACTGGTCCCGGGCGGAAGCATCCCGGCCATCGTCACCATGGACATGCAGGAACTGGCCGCCAAAGCTGGCGAACTCCTCGACGACATCCGCCCGAAAATAAGCGAGATCGCCGATAATATCGCCAGCCTTTTTACGCCGGAAAATACCGAATCCCTGAAAAAAGCCCTGGAAGGAACGCCCCGGCTGGTGGAAGACCTGCGGCTGGCCGTGGCTGATTTTCGCCGCAACTGGGACTCGTTGTCCTCCAAGGGCGGCAAGGCGGCCGAAACCCTGGATGCGTCGCTGAAGCGTGTGGACAAGGCCGTAACCTCGGTCGAAGCCGAACTGACCAAGACCCTGGCCACGTTTCGCTCCCAGGCAACCGGGGTCGGCGGCCTGGTCGCCGACGTGCGCCAGGGCTTTAACTACGACCAGGAACAACTCGAAGAGATCCTTAAAAACCTCAACCGTACGAGCCGGGAAGTCCGGGAACTGGCCGCAAGGCTGCGGGAACGTCCCTGGGAACTCCTCCGGCCGCCATCAGGACCAGCAAAATGAAGATGCGCACCCCCCTTTTCCGCATGGCCCTGTGTGGCCTTTTCGCCGCCTGTCTGGCCGGTTGCTTCGGCAAACCGCCTCCGGAACAGCGCTACCTGCGCGTGGCTGTGGAATCCACCCCCTGCCCTGGCTCGGCCAGCCAGCAGCATCGCCTGCCGCTCGGGTTCAAGCCCCTTAAATCGCTTGAAAATCTTGACAGGACGGCGGTCATGACCGCCCGCGACCAAGTGCTGACCGCCAGCCTCCAGTATTACTGGGAAGGCGCACCCCAGGATGTTGTCGGCGGCATCCTGCGCCAGGGCATCGAATGCCAGTCCACCTCGCTGACCCCGGTGGACTACCAGCCGCGGGTCGAGCACGACGCCGTGCTGACCGGCGAACTCACGGCCTTTAACGTCGATTACACTGACGGCGGCCGGTTCGTGGTCTCCCTGCATCTCGACCTGTGGACCAAGAACATGGGCGCGCGCATTTCTTCCGGCGACTTTAACGCCTATGCCCCGCTGGAAGATTTCCGCGGCGACACCATTGCCAAGGCCGCAACCGACGCCCTGGGCCGGGTCACGCCCAAGGTTGTCGACTGGCTGGACCAGGGGATGCCCAAGCTGCAAAAGGCCCTGGAACGCAAGTAGAAGCGGGTATTGGCCCTGTTCGCGTTTGCCCGGATGGCTGAGCGCACGAGCGTATGTTTCGGCCGTCCGGGCCACAGCCGATGCATTTTCGGCCAGGGCCAACAACCCCTTGAAAAGGTGGTTCCCGTCAAGCCGGCACTGCGACATTGCTCGACCGACGAAATCTTTCCCGCATCTCTTCCACCGTCGCGGCAACGCTGCCCCCCTTTACCCTTTGCCTCCAGGTGGGATTCCAAAGGGTATCAGTCCCTTTGGCCGCCGGAGCAACGGTAGTTCCTGGCAAGCTGGCTCTGCGACATTGCTCGACCGACGAGATATTTCCCGCCTCTCTTCCACCGTCGCGGCAACGCCGCCCCCCTTTCCCCTTTGCCTCCAGGTGGGATTCCAAAGGGCTCAGCCCTTTGGCCGCCGGAGGCACTCTCCTCTTTCCCTCTTCTCCCTCTTTCCTCTCGTCTCTCGCTTCTCCCGTCTATTTGCCCGCCATCTCCAGGTAAAATTTCCGTTCGCCTAGCATGAGCGGCAACCCCTCGTCCGTGGCCAGGATGGCGTAGGCCTTGCGCAGTTCCTGCTCCACGCGGGCCAGTGCGGCCCGCCGTCGGCTTGGTGCGCCGCTGGCGGCAAGGGTTACGGCCAGGTCGAGGATCTGTCTGGCCCGGCTGACCACGGTGTGCCGGGCCAGGGTCTTGCGTTTGCCGCTGGCGGCCAGGGCGGCCAGCCGTTCGGGATCGGCCAGGGCGGTGCGGGCCACGGCTGCGGCCTGGGCCGCGTCGCCCCGGCGATAGGTGAGGAGATCCTGGCCGGGGGTGAAGAGATCGGCCAGACCGTTTTCGGCCTGTTCGGTCAGCACCGCCGCTCCGCAGGCCATGGCCTGGAAGAGGCGGTAGTTGAGTTCGCCGGCAGCGCTTTGGTTGAGCACGAGTTGGCTTCGGGCAAAGATTGGGGCGTAGCGGCCCGTTGTGGCGAAAAGAGGCGCGTTGGCCCGAAAGGCATCGAGGAAGGGTTTGCGCTCCGGATTGGCCGGGCTTTCGATGGTGCCGACGAAGGAAACCGGAATATCGCGGGCAACGCCCGGATCGCGGTCGCGGGAGGCGTTGCAGAAAAGGGGCATCCAGGCGGCCGGCCGGCCGGTGGGGGACTGGGCAAAAAGCGGCAGGTAGTCTTTCTGGGCCACGAACTGGGCATCAAAGGCGGCGCTGTAGGGGATATGCCAGGGGTTCATGTACTGGTCCACGGAAAAGCCGATGGTGACCGAGGGCAGGGTGTGGAAGCCGAAGACCCAGGGCGGCTGACAGGCGTCGTGCCAGAGGATGAGGTCCGGGAGAAACGATTTCGAGCGCAGCAGTTCCACAAAGCGTTTGCAGGACAGGGGCTCGGCCAGGTGGACGTCGCAGTCGGGCGTCGTGCCAATGGAGAGCACGGTATGGCCGAGTTTGCGGAAGGTGGCCACGAAGTCGGGGTTATGCAGGCAGACGATGCGCATGGATGCTCCGGCGGGTCGCTCCCGGGCTGGGGCGGCGTATTCGGGTCGGCCTTGCCAGCCGGGTAGGGATTGTGGAAAACTGGCCGTTCCGGCGGCAGACCGGACAACCATCCCCCAAGGACACCGTCATGCGCAGCTCGCTTTTCAAATCCGGGCTTGAAAAAGCCCCGCACCGTTCGTTGCTCTACGCTCTTGGTCTGACGAAAGAGGAAATGGAGCGCCCGCTTATTGGCGTGGTCAATTCGGCCAACGAGGTCGTGCCCGGCCACATCCATTTGAACACCATTGCCGAAGCGGTCAAGGCCGGCATCCGTATGGCCGGCGGCACGCCCATGACCTTCCCGGTCATCGGCGTATGCGACGGGCTGGCCATGAACCATGCCGGGATGCATTTTTCCCTGGTCAGCCGCGAGATCATCGCCGATTCCATCGAGATCATGGCCTCGGCCCATCCCTTTGACGCGCTGGTGTGCATTCCCAACTGCGACAAGGTGGTGCCGGGGATGCTGATGGCCATGCTGCGGCTCAATATCCCCTCGATCATCATCAGCGGCGGGCCGATGCTGGCCGGAACCACCGACGACGGGCAGTGCGATCTGATCGACGTGTTCGAGGCCGTCGGCAAGTTCAAGCGCGGCACCATCGACGCGGACAAGCTTGATGAGCTGGAGCAGAACGCCTGTCCGGGCTGCGGCTCGTGTTCGGGCATGTTTACGGCCAATTCCATGAACTGCCTGTCCGAGTCGGTCGGCCTGGGGCTGCCCGGCAACGGCACTATTCCGGCGGTGACGGCCAAGCGGGTGCGTCTGGCCAAGACGGCCGGGATGCGGGTCATGGATCTCTTGGCCAAAAACATCCGGCCGCGGGACATCGTGACTGAAAAGAGCATTGAAAACGCCGTGACCATGGACATGGCTCTGGGCTGTTCCACCAACACGGTGCTGCATCTGCCGGCCGTTTTTGCCGAGGCCGGGCTGCCGCTGACGCTCGACATCTTCGACGCCATTTCGCGCAAGACCCCCAACCTGTGCAAGCTCTCCCCGGCCGGCAAGCATTACCTCGACGATCTGGAGCGGGCCGGCGGCATCCCGGCGGTCATGTCCGAGTTGGCTGCGCGCGGGCTGTTGCACCTCGACGTCATGACCGCAACCGGCAAGACGCTCGGGGAAAACCTGACCGACCTCAAGGCGCGGGTGCGTAATTTCGACGTCATCCGGGCCAAGGAGCCCTACGCCAACGAAGGCGGCATCGCCATTTTGCGCGGCACTCTGGCCCCGGACGGCGCGGTGGTCAAACAGTCGGCCGTGGCTGCGGCCATGATGCGCCACAGCGGCCCGGCCCGGGTGTTTGACGACGAGGAAGCAGCCAACGTGGCCATCCTTGGCGGGAAGATCAACCCCGGCGACGTGGTGGTCATCCGGTACGAGGGACCGCAGGGCGGCCCGGGCATGCGCGAAATGCTCTCCCCCACCTCCAACATCATGGGCATGGGTCTGGGCGAGTCCGTCGCGCTTATCACCGACGGCCGTTTCAGCGGCGGCACGCGCGGCGCAGCCATCGGCCATGTCTCGCCCGAGGCGGCCGACGGCGGCCCCATCGGCCTTGTGCGCGAGGGCGACCGCATCGAGATCGACATACCGGGCCGTCGCCTCGACGTGTGCGTGGAGCCGGCTGAACTCGAAGCCCGGCGGGCGACGCTTGTGCATCCCGAAAAGGTCATCGAATCGCCGCTGTTGCGCCGGTATGCCTCGTTGGTCAAATCCGCGGCCCAGGGTGCGGTGTACAAGGACCCCCGGGGACGATAGGACGGGGATGCGGCCGGCAGCGAAAGCCCCGGCCAGGGAACGCTGTATGGAGGGGGGCGGCCGGCCGGAAGGCGACATTCCGGACCGGCCGCCCCGTACGCACCATGTGGGACAAGGAAACAGCAAGGCGCTACGACGCCTGGTTTCAGACCGGGCCCGGTTCGTTTGCGCTCAAGCGGGAAGTCCGGCTGCTGGAGCGCATGACAGCGGCCTGGCCCCGGCGCGGCCAGCGACTCCTGGAAATCGGCTGCGGCACCGGGGTGTTTCTGGAGGTGCTGCACCACAGCGGTTTTGACGTCACCGGCCTGGACGCTTCGCCCCATATGCTGAAGCAGGCCCGGGAACGCCTGGGCAACCGGGCCGATCTGCACCTGGGCGACGCCGGGCATCTGCCCTTTGACGACAAGCACTTCGATTTCGCCGTGCTGTTGACTGTGCTGGAATTTTGCCCCGATCCGGCCCAGGTCTTGCGCGAGGCGGCCCGGGTGGCCAGAAAGGCCGTGCTGGTCGGGTTTTTAAACCGTTTTTCCCTGTACGGCATGTCCTCGAAGCTGTGGCCCGGAACCACGGGCAAGCTCTTGCGAAACGCCTGCTGGTTCACGCCCTGGGGCCTGACCGGGCTGGTGCGCCAGAGCCTGGGGCCGCGCCCCATGCGTTTGGGTTCGGTGCTTGTCGGGCCGAAGTCCACCTGGTGCGAGTCGTCGCCGTGGCGGCAGCTCAATTCGCTCATGCTGCCGGTGCCGGTCGGGGCTATTTGCGCTTGTGCCGTGAACCTGACCCGCGAACCGGTGGTGACGCCGCTCCCGGCCTTCGGGGCCAAGGCCTGCCCGGGGTAGGCCCGGCCTTTTGACATTGATTGCGCAGTCATCTAAGGTATCGCCTCTTTTTCAACGACGCCAGCCAGCGTCCATCCCGGCGGATTCAATGGAAAAAATACAGAAAATCAAAGGCTTTGCCGATCTCTTTCCGCCTGACTCGACCGTGTTCTCGTTTATCGAGGCCACCGCCCGCGAGGTGTTTTCCCGCTACGGCTACAAAGAGTTGCGCGTGCCGGTCCTGGAACGCACCGAACTTTTCTGCCGCTCCATCGGCGAGGAAACCGACGTCGTCCAGAAGGAAATGTACACCTTCCCGGACCGCAAGGGCCGTTCGCTCACCCTGCGCCCGGAAGCCACGGCCGGCGTCATGCGCGCCCTGGTCGAAGAAGGCCGCGCCACCGACGGGCTGGCCAAATATTTCGCCTACGGGCCGATGTTTCGCTACGAGCGGCCGCAAAAAGGCCGGATGCGCCAGTTCCACCAGATCGACGTCGAAGCCGTCGGCTCGCCCGACGCGTTGCTCGACGCCGAAGTGCTGCTCATGCTCGATCAGTACCTGCGGGCGCTTGGCCTCTCCAACCTGACCATCGAACTCAATTCGCTGGGATGCCGCGAATGCCGGCCGGTTTTTCTCGATACCCTGCGCGAATTCCTGAAAGGGATGCACAAGGAACACCTGTGCGAAGACTGCATGCGCCGAAAGCTGACCAACCCGCTGCGCGTGCTCGATTGCAAGGTGCCGTCCTGCAAGGAATATACGGCCGATGCGCCGAAAATCACCGACCACCTCTGCCCGGACTGCGCCGACCACTTCGCCATGGTGCGCCGCATCCTCGACGGGGCCGGGCTGGCCTATAGCCTGAACCCCCGGCTGGTGCGCGGCCTGGACTACTACGTGCGCACCACCTTTGAGATCGTCTCCGGCGACATCGGCTCCCAGTCCTCGGTGGCCGGCGGCGGCCGCTACGACGGGCTGGTCCACTCCATCGGCGGCCCGGACGTCCCTGGCGTCGGCTTTGCCTGCGGCATGGAACGCCTGGCCCTGTTGATCGACAAGGTGGCCGAACCCGCACCCGATTTCGCCCTGGTCATCCTCGACGCCGCCGGTCTGGAACGCGGCCTGCTCCTCGCCCAGGAGCTGCGCGCCGCCGGCTTTTCCGGTGAAGCGCCCTACGCCGCCAAAAGCGCCAAAAGCCAGATGCGCGCGGCCGATAAGTCCAAAGCCGCCTTCTGCCTGGTGCTCGGCACCGACGAGCTGGCCGCCGGCACGGTCGTGGTCAAGAATATGCGGGCCGGCGGCCAGGAAACCCTCAGCCAGGATCTCCTCGCCGCCCACCTGCGCGCCCGCCTGGAAGAGGGCGAAGCGGATCAGTAGAGGAGAAGAGAAAAAT
>NZ_MLBG01000103.1 GCF_001936595.1 Desulfovibrio sp. DV | reverse complement strand
AAGATGGCAAGGCAGGGAGAAATATCGTACAAGCACCCCAACTACCCCCTTGAGGGGTCCGGGGGGATCATCCCCCCGGTGGGTCCAGGGCAAAGCCCTGGCCGCCGGAGGCGTTTCTCATGCCAAGCATCATTGAGACCTGTCTGGCCGGGCCGTTGGCCCTGGAAATCGTTTGGAATGGCGACACGGTTATCGGACTCAAACTGTCCTGGGCCGAGGGCAAGAGCCGGGAGCTGCGCACTCCGGCCGGCGAGGCCGTGCAGGCGGCGCTGGCCCGGTATGTGGCCGGCGAGGGCTGCCAGTGGCCGCCGTTGCCCTATGCCTGGGACGGGGTGACGGAATTTTCGCGGCAGGTACTGACGGAACTGGCCAAGGTGCCGGCCGGGCAAAAGGTCAGCTACGGCTGGCTGGCGGCCCAGGTCGGACGCCCCAAGGCGGCCCGGGCCATCGGCCGGGTCATGGCCAACAACCGCTTTCCGCTCATCTTCCCCTGCCACCGGGTGGTCGGGACCAGCGGCGCGCTCACCGGCTTCGGGCCGGGCATCGACATGAAACAATATCTGCTGGAACTCGAAGGGGCGAAGTAGTCTGAAAACTGGGGCGCTGCCCCAGGCCCCGCCGGGGGGATCATCCCCCCGGACCCCCGAAAGGGAAGAATGAATGCAGGGCGAGGATAGGTTTTCTATGTTTACGGGACTTGTCATGGGGTGGGGCCGGATCGCGGCCGTTGAGGCGCGCGGCGATGAGACGCGGTTTCGCATCAAGGCGCTGTTTGCGCTGGAAAATATCGTCCTTGGCGAATCCATCGCGGTCAACGGCGTGTGCCTGACCGTGGAAACGGCCGGCCACCGGGAATTTACCGCCTATGCCTCGGGCGAAACCCTGTCGTGCTCCAATCTCGGGGCGCTGAAAATCGGCAGCACGGTCAACCTGGAGCGCGCCCTGGCCCTGGGCGACCGCCTCGGCGGCCATCTGGTGTCCGGCCACGTGGACTGTCTGGCCGAAGTGGCGTCCGTGACCCCGGCTGGACAGTCTGTCCAATACAAAATAACGTTTCCCGAAGAAAATTCGATGTTCGTTGTGCCCAAGGGCTCGGTGGCCCTGGACGGCATCAGCCTGACGGTGAACGAGTGCGGCAACGGTTTTTTAACCGTCAACATCATTCCGTCCACCCAGGGAGCCACGACGATTTCCGGCTGGAAGCCGGGCGTTGTGGTCAACATGGAGACGGACATGCTCGGCAAGTACGTGCTGCGCATGCTTGGGCCGTGGAAGGACGCCAAGGCCGGCAAACAGTCGCAGATTTCCGAGGCGTTTTTGCGGGAGCACGGGTTTTAATGAAATGCCGCAGCAGCCTCGAACCCACTGCCCCGGCTTCTCGGCCTCTTCCCCGGATGCGTGCGGCTCCCGGTAGCAACGAGGCTGACACGCGCCGCAACATGGTGGTCATGGCCGCACAAGGATAAGCCAACAGGAGCCGCCCCATGAAATTTTTCGTCACCCTTCTGCTGTGCGCTGCGCTGTGCCTGCCCGCCGCAATGGCCCGGGCCGCCGACAACGAGGAATCCCAAGCCTTTGAGGCGGCCACCAAATGGCTGGCCCTGTGCGACGCCGGCCGCTATCCTGAAAGCTGGCGGGAAGCCTCGTCCTTTTTCCGTGGGGCCATCACCGAAACAGCCTGGACCGACGCCCTCACCGGCATCCGAAAGCCCCTTGGCGCGGTCAAAGACCGCACCCGGCAATCCTTCGTGCTGGCCCGGTCCCTGCCCGGCGCACCCGACGGCTCCTACATCGTCCTGACCTACGATACCGTCTTTGCCAACAAGGCCAACGCCGTGGAAACCGTCACCTTCATGCTGGACAAGGACGGCTCCTGGCGCGCCGCCGGCTATTTCATCAAGTAGAACCCGCCCGGACGCGCCGCCAAAGGAACCCACCCATGCCCATCGACTACCGCAGCGTGTGCATCTTCGTGGCCGATATGGACCGCGCCCGGGTCTTTTACGAGGACGTGCTCGGCCAGACCCCGGTCCATGTGCTCTCCGGCTATGTCGCCTATCCCCATTTCTGCCTGTGGGGAACGGCAACCGCCCGGGGCATCATCTTTGACGAGGACGCCGCCACCCCGGACGGCCCCATGGGCAGCGACAATCTGGAGCTCTATTTCGAGGACGCCGCCATCGAAGACGCCTTTGAGCGCGTCATGACCCGGGCCGAGATCATCCATCCCCCCAAAAGCGCCCCCTGGGGCCAGCGGGCCTTTCGCCTGCGCGACCCGGACGGCCATATTATCGAGGTGGCCGAACCCATGGACGCCGTCATCGTGCGTCTGTCCGACTCCGGCCTTGGCCCGGTGGAAATCGCCGGAGCCACCATGATGCCCGAGGAATTCGTGCGCATGGTGCTCGGCAGCTGAACCCATGGCGAAGCCCCCGGCAACAAGTTGTGATATTCATTATCCGCCCCCTAATCTTTCGCGTTCGTGCAGCCGATAAGTATTCGTAGAAATGCAGGAGGGGTTGCCATGGACGCCGCAAGCCTTTCCCTCATGGGAGCGAGCCTCAATTCCACGCTGCTGCAGACGCAAAAAGCCGGGCAAACCGTTGCCGTAACGCCCACTGTCACCGAAGCGAGCGCTGCCCAGACGGGCAACATGCTGTCAGGTAACTTCGTCAAAACGAATTTTGAGCAGTCCAAATATCTGACTTCCCGGCTGGACAGCTACCAGACGGACAAATCCTTCGGCAACAGCATGAACTCCATGCTCACCGATCTGGCTGCCCAGTTTGCATTGACTGCCTCCACCCTGCACGCCGCAGACGGCAACCCCCAATACCTCGCCGCCTATCTGAACAAGCACAAGGCCGACAATAGCGTCGGCCAACTCGTCGATCAGCAAGTCGCCAAGGCGTCCCAGGCCAGCCTTGACGCCACCCGCGACGACCTCGAAGCCCGCGCCGAGGCCGCCACCGACGGCTCGACCGCAACCGACACGACCGCGACCGGCGGCGAAGCAGCCGCCGTGTCTGCCGACGCTGCAGCCTCGGCCGCGACCGGCGGGGAAACGGCGACGCCGCAGACGCCTGCTGCGCCGACCGCCGCCGCGGCACCAGCCGCGCCTGCCGTCGCGATGGCCGCCGCGACGCCCCCCAGCATTGATATTCAGGTCTGAGGGCCGCGCGGCCGGGGGGAAGACAGAAGAGCCTCCGGCAGCCAAAGGGTTGAGCCCTTTGGAATCCCTCCTGGAGGGCAAGGGTTATGGGGGGAGCGCCTGCCGCTTCACCCCCCCTTAAAAACGTCTCCAGTCGCAGGGGTCCGGGGGATCATCCCCCCGGCCGCCGGCAACGGTGCGGCCTTGCCTCGTAAACTCGCCTATGGCCGAAAAAACCAGTCATTCCAGACCGCTTGCCTTGGCCGCCCCCCTGAAGTAGATTGCCACCCCTTTGCCCCGGCCCGAACCGGGTCTTTGGTCTTTCCCCCATGGAGCCGGTCGCCCCAGGCCGGCCCAAACGAGGTACACGCAAGATGCACATCACCCCCATCGATGAAGCCATCGAGGAAATCCGCGCCGGACGGATGATCATCCTCGTCGACGACGAAGACCGCGAAAACGAAGGCGACCTCACCGTTGCCGCCGAAAAGGTCACCCCGGAACTCATCAATTTCATGGCCACCCACGGCCGGGGCCTCATCTGCCTGTCGCTGGCCCCCAACCTCGTGGACCAGCTCGGCCTGCCCATGATGACCGAGGACAACAAGTCGCCCTTTGGCACCGGCTTTACCGTGTCCATCGAGGCCAAGGTCGGCGTCTCCACCGGCATCTCCGCCTTTGATCGGGCAACGACCATTCTCTCGGCCGTGGCCGACGGGGCCGTGCCTGATGATCTGGTCACCCCCGGACACATCTTTCCGCTGCGCGCCCGGGAAGGCGGCGTCCTCGACCGCGCCGGCCAGACCGAAGGCAGCGTGGACCTGGCCAGACTCGCCGGCCTCAAGCCGGCTGCGGTCATCTGCGAAATCATGCGCGAAGACGGCAACATGGCCCGGATGCCGGACCTCGTCGAATTCGCCGAGAAGCACAATATCAAGATCGCAACCGTGGCCGACCTCATCCGCTACCGGATGCGCTTTGGCCACACAGCCGTCACCAAGGTGGCCGACGCCACCCTGCCCACGGCCTTTGGCTCGTTTCGGGCCATCGCCTTCGAGGCCAGTTCGGATAAAAAGACCCACATCGCCCTGGTCAAGGGCGACATCGTCCCGGGCGAAGACGTGCTGGTGCGCGTGCACAGCGAATGCCTGACCGGCGACGTGTTCGGGTCGCTGCGCTGCGACTGCGGCAACCAGCTCCATCAGGCCATGCGCATGATCGAGGACGAGGGCAAGGGCGTCATCCTCTACATGCGCCAGGAAGGCCGGGGCATCGGCCTTGGCAACAAGATCAAGGCCTACGCCCTCCAGGACCAGGGGCTCGACACCGTGGAAGCCAACCTCAAGCTCGGCTTCAAGGCCGATCTGCGGGAATACGGCACCGGCGCGCAAATCCTCGTGGAACTGGGCGTTCGCAAGATGCGCCTTATGACCAACAATCCCAAAAAGATCGTCGGCCTGGAAGGCTATGGCCTGGAAGTGGTGGACCGGGTGCCCATCGAGACCTGCCCCTGCTCCGAAAACACCTGCTACCTGACCACCAAGCGCGACCGCATGGGCCACATCCTGACCCTGCCGGACTGCGCCACGGCCAAATAACGACCCACGACACCACGCAAACGACGGGCAACCGTCCGGGAGAATCGCCATGCAGCACGTGAGCACCATCGAGGGACAGCTCGACGCCAAGGGACTCAAGTTCGCCCTGGTGGCCGGGCGCTTTAACGACTTCATCACCGAACGCCTCGTCGGCGGAGCGGTGGATTACCTGACCCGCCACGGCGGCGACCGGGCCGACATCACCATCGTGCGCGTGCCCGGCGCTTTCGAGATTCCCCTGGCCGCCAAGAAGCTGGCTGTCTCGGGCACCTACCACGGCGTCATCTGCCTGGGCGCGGTCATCCGCGGCGCCACGCCGCATTTCGATTACGTGGCCAACGAGTGCGTCAAAGGCCTGGCCCAGGTCATGCTCGAGACCAACGTGCCGGTCGGCTTTGGCGTGCTGACCGTCGACACCCTGGAGCAGGCCATCGAGCGGGCCGGCAGCAAGGCTGGCAACAAAGGCGTTGAAGCGGCAGCCGCCGTGCTGGAAATGGTCCGTGTCCTGGAGCAAATCTAACCGAAGCCCACTATGCCAGAACCTGAAGAGAAAAAGCCGGCGTCCCGCCGCAAGGCCCGCAAGCAGGCCTTTGAGTGCCTCTACGGCCTGATCTTTGAGTCCGCTGTTGACGAACGGTCGCTGTTGCGGGTCTTTCGCCACTGCCCCCACGACGTGGCCGAGGGCGACGATCCCGCCGGCCAGCAGTTTGCCTGGGAACTGGTCCAGGGCGTGTGGCAGAACCAGACCGACATCGACGCCTTGATCGTGCGCTTTTCCAAGAACTGGAAAATCTCGCGCATCGCCAAGGTGGAGCTGACCATTTTGCGGCTGGCCGTCTACGAAATCCTCAAACGGCCCGACATTCCGCTTCGGGTATCGCTTAACGAGGGCATCGAACTGGCCAAACGCTATGGCGATGAGAACTCGCGCAACTTCATAAACGGCATCCTCGACGCCATTGCCAAGGCCGTTGACAGCGGCGAGTTCGAGATACAAAAAGACTTGTAGGCACGAACCGACATCTGCCGGAGAATCTGCCGATGAACATCGAAACAGTGCTGGCCGACTTCGCCGCCCTGCCGCCAAAGGCCCAGGAAGAGGCGGCCGATTTCATCGCATTTTTGCGGGCGCGCCATGGTGCGTCCGCTCCGGCCGGGCCGGAGGCCACAGCTGATGCGGCGGCCTTTTGCGGCTTGTGGCGCGACCGGGAAGACATGGCCGACGCCACGGCCTGGGTTGAGGCGCAGCGCCGCCAGGACTGGAACCGCTAACCGTGGCCGGCGTCGTCGTCTTCGACACCGACGTGCTGATCGACTACGGGCGCGCAGACGCGAAAGCCATGGCTGTTCTTGAGGCGGCACGGGCCCAGGCAAGGCCGGCTGTCAGCCTCGTCACCTCGCTGGAACTTCTGGCCGGTTGCAGGGACAAACAGGAACTTGTCATACTTGACGCCTTTATGGCCACCTTTCGGCTGATTCATTTTGACGGCATGATTTCCAGATGCACCCAGGACCTTATGCGCCGCTACCGGCTCAGCCACGGACTTCGGATGCCAGACGCCATCATTGCAGCCACGGCCCTGACCAACGGCTGGCCGCTCATTTCCAAAAACCAGAAAGACTACCGGTTCATTGAAGGCATCACCCTGCCCCCCTACCCCGATTTGTGATGATCTGTCCGCTGTCGCCCGTCCGAAAGCGCCGGACAATACCTTTCCCGCCAAGGAGCATTTCCCCATGAGTAGATATGTGCCCGAGGACGTCGAAACCAAATGGCAACGCATCTGGGAGGACGGCGGCCACTTCCACGTGGAAGCCGATCCGTCCAGGCCCAAGTACTACGTCCTGGAAATGTTCCCCTACCCCTCGGGACGCATCCATATGGGGCATGTGCGCAACTACTCCATCGGCGACGTGGTGGCCCGGTTCAAGCGCATGGAAGGCCACAACGTGCTCCATCCCATGGGCTGGGACGCCTTTGGCATGCCGGCGGAAAACGCCGCCATCAAGCACAAGCTCCATCCGGCCGCCTGGACCATCTCCAACATCGATTCCATGCGCGTCCAACTCCAGCGCCTGGGCTATTCCTATGACTGGCGGCGCGAAATCGCCACCTGCCACCCCGGCTACTACGTCCACGAACAGCGCTTTTTCCTCAAGTTCCTGGAAAAGGGCCTGGTCTACCGCAAGCACTCGCCCCAGAATTGGTGCGAGACCTGCGGCACGGTACTGGCCAACGAGCAGGTCATTGACGGCTGCTGCTGGCGCTGCGACCAACCTGTGGTCCAGAAGGATCTGGAGCAGTGGTTTTTACGCATCACCGACTATGCCGAGGAACTCCTGGACGACCTGGAAACCCTGGTCGGCGGCTGGCCCGAGCGCGTGCTCACCATGCAGCGCAACTGGATCGGCAAATCCGTCGGCGCGGAACTCACCTTCGCCCTGGCCGCGCCGGTGGCCGGAGCGGACGGCATCACGGTTTTCACCACCCGCCCGGACACCCTTTTCGGGGCCACCTTCATGAGCCTTGCCGCCGAGCATCCGCTCGTGCCGGCCCTCATTGCCGGCAAGCCCCAGGAAGCGGCGGTCACGGCCTTTGTGGACAAGGTCCGCAACATGGACCGCATCGTGCGCTCGGCCGACGATCTGGAAAAAGAAGGTGTCTTTACCGGGGCCTATTGCGTAAACCCGGCCACCGGCCGTGAAATTCCCATTTACGTGGCCAACTTCGTGCTCATGGGCTACGGCACCGGCGCGGTCATGGCCGTGCCGGCCCACGACCAGCGCGACTTCGAGTTCGCCCGCAAGTACGACCTGCCCATGACCGTCGTCATCGAGCCCGAAGGACAGACGCTTGACGTGGCAGCCCTGGAAGCGGCCTACACCGAACCGGGCCTGCTGGTTGCCTCCGGCCAGTTTACCGGGATGCCAAACGAGGCGGCCAAGAGCGCCATTATCGACTGGCTCGACGGCTCCGGGCGCGGCAAAAAAAGCATCAACTACCGCCTGCGCGACTGGAACATCTCGCGCCAGCGCTACTGGGGCGCGCCCATTCCGGTCATCTACTGCGACACCTGCGGCATCGTGCCCGTGCCTGACGCCGATTTGCCGGTGGAACTGCCGCGCGATCTCGCCCTCATGCCCGACGGCCGCTCGCCGTTGCCCCATTCGCCGTCCTTTACCGACGTGGCCTGTCCCCTTTGCAACGGCAAGGCCCGGCGCGAGACGGATACGCTCGACACCTTCTTCGAGTCGTCCTGGTATTTCGCCCGCTACGCCTCGGCCCGGGAGCAGGACCGGCCGTTTGATCCGGCCGAACTGGCCTACTGGCTGCCGGTTGACCAGTACATCGGCGGCATCGAACACGCCATTTTGCACCTGCTCTATTCCCGCTTTTTCGTCAAAGCCCTGCGCGACTGCGGTCTGGTCGCCTTCAACGAGCCCTTTGCCAACCTGCTGACCCAGGGCATGGTCATCAAAGACGGCTCGAAGATGAGCAAGTCCAAGGGCAACGTGGTGGACCCGGACATCATGATCGCCAAGTACGGGGCCGACACCGTGCGGGTGTTCATCCTCTTTGCCGCGCCGCCGGAAAAGGACCTGGAATGGAGCGACACCGGCATCGAGGGCGCGTCGCGCTTCCTGTCGCGCCTGTGGCGGCTGGTCACCGGCGAGCTCGCCGGCCTGCTCACCCCGGTTGCCCCGTGCTCCCCGGCCGCAACCCTGCACATCGACGCGCTGCCGCCGATCTTTGCCGAACTGCGCCGCCGCGAACACGCCACCGCCGCCAAGGCCGGGGCCGACATCCGCGAACGCTTCCAGTTCAACACGGCCATTGCCGCGGCCATGGAGCTGGTCAACTTCCTGTATGCCAATGTCGAATCCCTGCGGGCCGAGCCCAAGGGGGCCAAGGCCGTGTCCTCGGCTGTCGGCACGCTGCTCGCCGTGCTCTCGCCCATCGCCCCGCACATCTGCGAGGAATTGTGGCAGACCATCGGCCACAAGGCGCTTTTGATCGAACAGCCCTGGCCGGCCCACGACCCCTCGGCCCTGGTGACCGACGAGGTGGAGATCGTGGTGCAGGTGTGCGGCAAGCTGCGCGGCAAGCTGAGCGTGGCCCGGGACGCCTCCAACGAAGACGTGGAAAAGGCCGCCCTGGCCGAGGCCAATGTGCTCAAACACATCGAAGGCAAGACCATCCGCAAGGTGATCGTCGTGCCGGGCAAGCTGGTCAACGTGGTGGCGAACTAACCAGGCAATGCCGTCGGAAAAATAGGTAAAAGCCGGGAGGAGGATCATTCTCCCGGCTTTATGTTCAGCGGAACGCCTATGGTGGCATTTTTTTTGCTTAATTTAATAGGTAAGCAAATTTTTCTCTTGACCGAAAATGCATCTATCTATTAATCAGGAGGTGCCCATGACAGCAACTACCCTTACCCCAGAAATATCGGAACTGCGCTCGACATCCATACAATTTGTTTATCTGATGTTTTTTTTCTTGTTATTACTAATTACTCTTACAATAGGATTTTCAACGTACTTTTGCATACAAGACGATGGAGAAATTTTTTTAAAATTTTGCTCAAACTACGTTTTTATACTTTTTAACTTTGCAGACAACACAATTGCAACGTCAGTACTGCAAGCACTGCCTCTTTGTCTTGTTGCAATTGACAGAATAATGCTCGAAAAGAAAGCAGCCTCTTGGTACAGCTTTTCAATTTTTTCGATGCACATAGCTTCACTTGTCACAGTCCTTTATGTTACGCAATACACAAAGCACAACATTAATGACTTAATACAGCGGATACCAAATGGATTCACCACAGCTCCTCAGTTTATTGATGTATTAAACTTCATAACTCGGCAAAATTTTACAAATTTTACATTTCTTGTTGGCCTTAAGATCACAAATTCACAAAAGGTATGCAGTGATGGCTAAATTTTTTGTGTTTGCTTTAATCTTTCTTTCCCCCCTTATAGCCGAAGGCACGGTCCTTAAAGTAGCGGTTGATTCTGGGTTCATTAAAAAAATGGAAAAATCAGAACCAAGAATTCACGAAATTCATGGCGACGAGTGCGGTATCAAGCGCCAATCTTTTAGCGCAAATGCATGGAATTACGAAGTTGCCAGCGAAAAAATCTACTCTCCGCTAAGTATCATGGTCGATGAGACACTCCTGGACGGCTTCTCCTTAAAACCGCTTACCGCATGGGTCCCATATAACAGGGACAAACCACTATTCATTGCGCTCCACCCACAAGAAAAAAAACAGAATGTCTTCGACATTGCCGATGATTTTCAATTTTGCGACCTTTCAGACAAGGACATGACCACTGACACGCTCTTTGAATACTATCAAACACTCTATCTTGGGTTTAAGCATGTTATGGAGTATCGCTCCATTAAAGTACTTGGAGAAAAAACTCCCTCAAAGGGAGACATACTTATCGTGTTTAAGTTTATCCAGGCAAAACTCAGGCTTGCGGAGATACTCGTACTGGATGAAGACCAAGAAGAGCTAAACCAGGCATATCAGTGGCTTGAGTACGTAAAAAATAGATACCACAATAAGCTTCAGGAAGCTCTTGCCAGCGGTATGGGAGCAGAAAATCAATACAAGCAGATTTTTGAACTCAAAAAAGGCGTCAAGAACAAAATAATGGAAGAGATGTGGACAACCATTTCTGCCGAAAAGGACAACGAAAAGAAACTAGCTTTATTGACAGAATACAATCGGATCGTAAAATCTTTTATTACCGAGGAAGAATACAGATACTTTAATAAGAATTGTCCAAAAGGCCTGCGTAAAGGGATTATCCTGTCCACGACAGCTGGAGTTCTGAGCAAGGTCATAAAAAATAAATGCAAATATACGGACGACTACTCCCCCCGCTTTTCACTTAGACAAGAAGACAAAAAAACGTATCTATCCTCATCTCGGAAATAGACTCATTAATATCTGACAACATCGACTCTGAATTACATAGCAGTTTACATAGAGACAAGGAATGGTTTCTCGTGAATACGAACTTCGATCATTAATCATCACGCAAGGAGCAAATTCCCTAGGCTCATCCATCCCGCTCGACTGCCGCCTCAGGCGGCAGCAACCCGCCGGCCACGCGGCCGGAGACGGACAGCGGTTTTCGCGGCGGCTCCGTGGCTCCCGGATTGCGCCGCTTGAGCACCGCACCGGTCGCAATGGCGTACAGCCCCGGTGAAAACCGCGACAGCCCCCGGCCCAGCCAGTACAGGAGGATTATGGCGGCAAGGCCCGGCAGGAAAAAGGCGACCATCTGCCCCGGGGCGGTCGCCGGCTGCCACAGGGCCAAAAGCCGCGTCTGCAACACGGACACCGTTGGTTCGTGGGTCAGGAAAATGAAAAAACTGTAGGCAGCCAGCCGGTGCAAAAGCCCACTGCCGGCCAGCCACGACTGGCGCGACAGGCTCCACAGGGCCAAAACCCCAAGCATCTGATAGCCCTTTTTGAGGGCCGCATAGGCGTAAACATCCTGCCCGAGCCACGGGGCCAGCCCGACCACAACCGTTGCGGCAACGAAAAGCGGCAGCAGCCACCAATCCAGGCGCGCCGTCTTCCCCACATCCGCCCGGCTGCGGGCCAGCAGGCCGCCAAGGTAAAACCAGAAGGCAAACCCGGCCAGGCCGTATTCGTCGGCCGGGCTCTCCAGGAACCACACCGCGCCAAGCAGAAACAGACCGGTTATGGGCAGACGACGGAAAAACAGCAGAAAAAGCGGGGTAAGCGCGATGATCTTGAGCAGGTCGCGCAGAAACCACAGCGGATAGTTGAGCGGCGAGGTGCCAAGGCCCAAAAGCTTCGCCCCGATGCCGGCCTCCAGCAGAAAGGAACGCCCCCCGAAGTTTTCGATGCTGCCGACAGTGAGCAGCCAGACGATCCAGATGCCGTTGAACAGGAGAAACGGCACACCGATGGCCAGAAATTTTTTCGCCATGAGGCCGACATAGCCGGCCGGGGTCAGTTCGAGCTTTCGCAGCAGCAGATAGCCGGAAATACAGAAAAAGAGCGGCACCGCCAGACAGGCCGGCCCCCGGTTGAAAGCCGTGGCCGCAAACTCCGTGCCCGGACCGGCAAAGGGCACAAGCGTGCCGAGAAACCGTCCGCCGTGGCAAAGGACAATAAGCCCGATCAGGATGATGCGCAGGACATCGATGCGCGCCGACACGGCCGCATCGACCGGACCGCGGCACGGTGTCAATCTGCCGTTGGCAGCAAGGGAAAGGGACAAGGATACACTCCGGGAAAGAGGGACCGGCCGCGGGTGAGCACGCCGCCGGCGGTTGGGAAGGGTGGCTTTCGCCACTGCCATGCCGGGACGTCGCCGCCGGCGGCAGGCAGGTTACAAAGGGGAAAGCCCTGGCCGGCCGCAGCCCTTATTCGGGGCTGCGGCCGGCTGCGGGGGAAACCAGGGAGGCACTCCCGGCCCGAAGCGCCAGGATCACAGGACCAGGGGCGCGGGTGTTTCTAGCGGACCAGCTCGGCCGGAGCCTTCCAGGCCTCCCAGACCGTCCGGGTCGGGGCGGCCATGGCCCGCCAGAAGGCCGGGAAGTCCGCCTCGGTCACGTCGTCGATGTGCTTGCTCCCGAGATCGAAAAATTTGGCATACGCCGCCCGCCGCGCCGGACACGTGCCCAGGTCGCGGTAGGTGGCCTGCCAATCGCCCGGATCGCGAAGGCCCCGGCCATAGGTCTCGGAATAGTCGTACTCCTGCCGCCAGCCCTTGCCGGTCGCCAGATCCAGGGAATAGGTCACCACGTCAAGGACGGCCAGGGAGTCGCGGTCATAGCTGTAGACCTGATAGCCGGGATTGTTGCCGGTCACCGGCGAAATGGACGGAGCCAGACGCATTCCGCCCACGGGCGTCCCGTCCGGGCCGGGAATGAGCCGCAGATCGTCGCGATGGACATGGCCGGCAAACGAGGCCCGGATGATGGGCGCGTAGTCGGTGAGCAGCCGGACATAGGCATCGTTTTGGGCCTCGACCAGAAACGGCTTGTAGCGGGCCTCGCCCTTGTGCCCCTGTTTGCGCGCGTCGGACAGGGCGTCGTCGCCGGGCGGGATATGGGCCATGACCCAGACCTTCTCGCCCCGCGCCCTGGCCCCGGACAATTCACGCTCCAGAAAGGTCAAAACCGCCGCGCCAAGGCCGGGGTCCGGGTATTTGACCGACCAGAAGACATTGTTGATGACAATGAGCCGGAGCCCGCCGGCTTCGGGCAGGGTCACGGCGTAGCAGCCGTACTGCGGATAGGTGCCGAGAAAATCCGCGCGTGAGGCCTCGTTTGGCAGGAGCAGGGCCGTGGCCTGGGCCGTGAGCGCCAGATAGGGGCTCTCCGGGCGGATGCGGTAGTCGCCCTCCACGCTGTCGTTGTTGCCCAGGGCCACGTAGACCGGCACACCGGGAAAATAGCGCGCCACTTCCCCGAAAAAATACTCCACGGTTTTCTGGATGAAGGCCTCCAGGCCGGCCTGGGTGTGGTCGCCGGTCAGCTTGGGATACAGCGTCCAGAACTGGTGGCACAAGAGATCGCCGGGAAACAGAAGAAAATTCGGGTTGGGAACCCGCTCGGCCATGTCGCTTAAAAAAGACTGGAAAAGCGCGTCGTTGCTGTCCTGGCCATAGGGCGGAAGCCCGGCCGGAGCCTTGGCCAGAATGTCGCGCCACTCGGCCACCGGGGCCGTGACCAGGGCCGGAACCAGGGCCGGGGCGGCAAAGGGGCTGAAGTGGACATCGGAAAACAGGGCAAAGGTTCCAGCCGTCCCGGGACTCGGCGCAGTAAACGAGGCCGCCGGCCCGTCAGGACAGCCCGCCCCCGAAGCCTTGGCCGCTAAAGCCCGGCCCTGGGTCGAGACCGCCAGCACGGCCAGACACAGCGCCAGGACCGTCCCCAAAAACCGCCACGGCCGGGTCAGCCGCTTTCCGCCGCAACCACCCCCACCACCATGACCACACCTGTCCCGCATACACCCTCCCACCAGACAATGTGACACCGGCAGGCCCCACACGACCCACCAGAAGCGGCCCGCCCGCCATACACCCGTTCCCGTTTCTCCCATGCCGGCGACAGCCTGACAAGACCATCCCGCGAAATCCTGTCCCCAAACCGGGACACTGCGGCCCGCCGGGTGGCTTGGCCATTCAGGCTGGATTTGATTGTCGGCATCAAATGAGACGGCCATGCAGGAAAACGTCATTGATATTGGCTGGTTGCGGCCTGTCGCCCCGGACCCCCAAGTGGGTTTCCAAAGGGCACTGCCCTTTGGCCGCCGGAGGCATTCTTTCTCTCCCCCTCTCCTCTTACCGCCTAAAATAATTACTTTTTATCGTATTCGAACAACCGGCCGCGGATGATGGCCTGGCGGCCGAATTTATTGCGGATGGCGTCGAGGGCGCTGTCTATTTTGGTATTGTGTTGCTGTTTGGTTTGGCCGGGTTCTTCGAGGAGCGAGAGTTGCCGGGGCGTGTCGCCGAAGTGGGAGACGCCAAGGCCGATGAGGCGCAGGGGGTGGGGGAGGGACTCGGCGTTTAAGAGGTCCTGGCCGGTCTGGAAGATGGCGGCATCGGAATCGGTGGCTTCGGGCAGGGTGCGGCTGCGGGTGATTTGTTTGAAGGTATTGAATTTGAGTTTGAGGGTGATGGTGCGGCCGCGCAGGTGTTCCTGGCGCAATTCGCGGCCGATGCGTTCGGCCTGGCGCAGCAGCCAGGCGGCGAGGTAGTGCCGGTCGGCGGTATCGGTATCGAAGGTGTTTTCGGCGCTGATGGATTTGGCTTCGCGGTCGGTGGTGATGGTGGCGCTGCCTCTGGCGTGGGCCTTGTCGTACAGGGCGAGGCCGTATTTGCCGCAGTGCCGGGCCAGGAAGTCGGGGGTATGGTTGCGGATGTCGGCCACGGTGCGGATGCCCAGGCGGGCCAGGGTTTCTTCGGCCCGTTTGCCGACGCCGGGGATTTTGCCCACGGGCAGGGGGCCGAGGAAGTCGAGGGCGGCCTCGGGGGTGACGATGGTGAGGCCGTCGGGCTTGTCAAAGTCCGAGGCGATTTTGGCGATGAATTTGACCGGGGCGATGCCGATGGAGCACGGCAGGCCGGTGCTGGCGCGGATGGCGTCCTTGATGGTGCGGGCCAGGGTTTCGGGTGGTCCGAAGAGGGTCTGGGTGCCGGTGATGTCCACGTAGGCCTCGTCGATGGAGGCCGGTTCGACCAGCGGGGAGAACTGTCCCAGGGTGTGCATGACGATGCGGGAGACTTCGGCGTAGCGGCGTCGGTTGCCGGGCAGGAACACGCCGTGCGGGCAGCGCCGCCGGGCTTCGGACACGGGCATGGCCGAGCGCACGCCGTACACCCGGGCCTCGTAGGAGGCGGCCGAGACCACGCCGCGATGGTCGTGGCCGATAATGACGGGCTGTCCGGCCAGCGACGGATCGTCGTGTTGTTCGACGGAGGCAAAAAACGCGTCCATGTCGAGGTGCATGATGATCGTCATGGGCTTGCCATGCGACGGGGCCGGACAAAAGGCAAGAGGCGCGGCCAACTTCCGTCGGCCGCGCCCCTGATAACTATTCCCGGTGGGGGATTAGACGCCGACGTCGATCTGGGTGCCCTTGCCCATGCCGGCAAGAACTTTGCTCTGGAAATCGTGGTCAGCGTTCATCTGGCCGTTGGGCTCGGTGTTCATCTTGTTGATGGTTTCCGTCACAACCTGCGCGCCCATCGTCTGCTGTTGCATGGCCGGGGCTGCTACCCCGGCAGTGCTGCCGCCAATACCGTCCATGTGGCCTCCTGGGGGAATGAAAAGTCCCTTTGTGCTGTAACCTATCGGCCACATCCGCGACCGAGTTTAGTCCCTGGTTGGACAACGGGCCGTATTTCTTGCTATGCCGGGGTCTCGTCTCCCGCCCCGTCTCCAGGAGGAAGCCATGCCCGTTGACAGTTGTCCCTTACACGGTCTCGAAGCCGCTGATCTGTCCTGCTCCATTCGCGAGCACGTCACCCATTCCCTGGGCAAGCATTGTAGCGAAGCCGGCAACCGCGATGTGGCCACCGCCCTGTCCCTGACCCTGCGCGACCGCCTCGTGGATAAGATGCTCCAGACCCGGGACCGCTACCGCGAGGCCCGGGCCAAGCGCATGTATTACCTTTCCATCGAGTATCTGCTCGGCCGCTGCCTGGGGAACAACATCTTTAATATGAAGATCCAGGGCGAGATGGCTGAGCTCGTCTCCGGCTGGGGCTACAATCTGGAAGAGATCCGCGAATTCGAGCGCGATCCGGCCCTGGGCAACGGCGGCCTTGGCCGGCTGGCCGCCTGTTTCCTGGATTCCCTGGCCACCCTCGACATGCCCGGCTGCGGCTACGGCATCCACTACGAATACGGGCTGTTCAAGCAGTCCATTGAAAACGACCGGCAGGTGGAGCGTCCGGATTACTGGATGGCCGAAGGTATGCCGCTACAGCTTGAACGGCGCGACCAGTCGGTCATCGTGCCCATCTACGGCCGGGTGGAGAACCATCAGGCCCCGGACGGCAGCTATCTGCCCCTGTGGGTGGACTGGCAGGATCTGGTCGGCGTGCCCTACGACATCCCGATTGTGGGCTACGGTTTCAAAACGGTGAATTATCTGCGACTGTTTGCCGCCAAGTCCACGGACAGCTTCAACATGCAGATTTTCGACCAGGGCGACTACATAAAGGCCATTCACCAGAAGGTCTATTCCGAACTGATTTCCAAGATTCTGTATCCGAGCGAATCCATCTCGTTTGGCCGCGAGCTGCGGCTGGTGCAGGAGTATTTCCTGGTCTTTTGTTCCATCCGCGACATCACCCGCCGCTTTCTCAAGCAGAACCGGAACATCGAAGAGCTGCCGGAACATGCCGCCATCCAGCTCAACGACACCCACCCGGCCCTGGCCGTGGCCGAGCTGATGCGCCTTTTGGTGGACGAACGCCGCGTGCCCTGGGACCGGGCCTGGAACATCACCACCAGCACCCTGGCCTTTACCAACCACACGCTCATGCCCGAGGCCCTGGAGAAATGGTCGGTGGAGCTCATGGAAAAGGTGGTGCCGCGCCATTTGCAGATCATCTACGAGATCAACCGGCGCTTTCTCGATTCCGTGCGCCTCTCCGGCACGGTGGATACCGAAACCATCCGGCGCTTGTCGCTTATTGAGGAAAACGGCGGCAAGCAGGTGCGCATGGCCCATCTGGCCGTGGTCGGGTCCCACTCGGTCAACGGCGTGTCCAAGCTCCATTCCGAACTGGTCAAAAAAGTGCTCTTCCCGGACTATGCCGCCCTGTGGCCGGGAAAATTCAACAACAAGACCAACGGCGTGACCCCCAGGCGTTGGCTGTACAAGGCCAATCCCGGGCTGGCCGGGCTCATCACCGAGGCCATTGGCGAGGACTGGATCACCGACCTCGACCAACTGCAAAGGCTCGAACCCCTGGCCGATGACGCGGCCTTCCGGGAGAGTTTTGCCGCGGTCAAACGCGAACGCAAGGCCCACCTGGCCGCATTTCTGGCCAAGACCACCGGCATCGTGGTCTCCCCGGATGCCCTCTTCGACATGCAGGCCAAGCGCATCCACGAGTACAAGCGCCAGCTTTTAAACGCCATGCACGTCATCCACGA
>NZ_MLBG01000102.1 GCF_001936595.1 Desulfovibrio sp. DV | reverse complement strand
GGACGCATTTCTGAAAGATGGTGTCCAGGAACCAACAGCCTTGCGGCTTTCAATGTGGTTCGACTGGCTTTCCCGGGCGAACCGGTTTGTTGGAATTGGGGCCGCCGTGCTCCCCGCGCTTCGCGGGGAGTGTCGGCGGCCCCAATTCCAACAAACCATGCGGCAAAGCCGCCAAGCGCTTCCGCGCCAACAGTCTTCCCGCGCTCCCACACCCGAAACAGTCCCTTACTTCGTCCAAACCATGCGCCCCCATTCAGGGGGTCCGGGGGGGATGATCCCCCCGGCCGCCGGAGGCATTCCCCTTATTTCACCATCCTACTTCACCATCACACCAACTGAACGACTCTCCACCACGGCCGGCCGCTTCCCGCGTACCAGGGCAAACACCAGCAACCCCATGGCCAGCCCGAGATGCGTCCAGTCCAGGTAGCGCACCTGCATGGGTGCCACCAGCGGCAGCGCCCCGTTTTGCAGAACGCGCACCAGTCCGGTCAGGGCCAGTGCGCCATAGAGTGCGACCCGTTGCCGGCCGGCCGGCGTGAGGTACGGGCGTTTGCCGCCTGCGCCGATCCAGGTGGCGGCGAAGGCGGCCAGGAGGAAGATGAGCAATGCGGCCAGGGCCAGATGCAGGGCAGCGGTTATCTGGTAATTGCCAAGCCAGCCGAGGCCGGGCAGATCGGCGATGTAATAGCGGGAGAAGATGGGCATCTGCCCCATGCCGGTCAGGGCCAGTCCCAGGGCAGCCAGGAGCAGCAGGCGTTTTTGCCAGCGGGGAAAGAGCGGATCAGGCATGGTCGTCCTCCTTGGGGGCGGCGGCTTTGAAGCGGCTGGAGAGGCGCAGCAGGCCGGCGGCGATGCCGGCTATGGGGGCCATGAGCACGGCGGTGGCGAGGTTTTGTTCTTTGCCCATGACGTCGGCGGCGGCGTGGAGTCCCGGCTGGCCCGGGCCGGTTTGAAGGGCCGCGTCAAGGTCGGCGAAGGGCACCGGGGAGACGTAGAGGGTGTTTGTGCCGCCGTTTTCGGTTTCGCCGTAGATGTATCCGCCGGTGGCTTTGGCCAGGGCGTGGGCGGCGGCGATGATTTCCGGGCGCGGGCCGATGGTCTGGACCTCGTAGGGGCAGGCCTCGACGCAGGCGGGCTTGCCGCCGGCGGCCACGCGGCTGTGGCAGCGGTCGCATTTGTACATGACGCCGTTGCCGGCAAAGGCGGGCAGGAGGTCGAGGTACAGGCCAACGCCCGTCTGGCGTTGGGGGATGGCCCAGGGGCACACTGTGCGGCATTTGGCCCCGCCGAGGCAGATGCCGGCGTCGATGACCACGGCTCCGTCGTTGTGGCGCACGGCCGAGCCCCAGGGGCACAGTTCGACGCAGGGCGGGTGGACGCAGTGCATGCAGCGCCGGGGCAGGTTGACGGTTATGGGCGTGCCGTTTCGGTCGACGGTGGCCGACTGGATGAAAAGCCAGTTGTACGGGGTCAGCCGGTTGTCGATGTCGCGCTTGGTGGAAAAGTCTTCGGCCTTGACCCGCTCCGGGTACATTTTGGGGAAAGGCTTTTTGGGTTCCGGGTAATCGGCCTCGTGGGCCTCGCGGCAGGCGGCCACGCAGGCCCCGCAGCCCACGCATTTGGACAGGTCATAGAGGGTGGCGAGCTGCGTGCCGGAGGCGGCGGCGGCATCGCGGGCAACGAGGGTCGCGGCCACGGCCGGGGCGGTGGCTAAAGCGGTGCCGGCGGTGCCGAGGGTTTTGAGAAAGGCGCGTCTGTTCATGCCGACGGACTCCTTGCCGGCGGTTGCCGGACGCCTGATGCCTACGGGATGCGGCCGGGAAAGGCATTGATGTCGATCAATGCGGCGCGGGATTGTGCCTTGACGCCGGTGGGGCAAGGCCGCCACAAAACAGGCAGGGCGCGGCGGCGTGTCGGGCCGTTGGACAAGGGGACCCCATGGATCAGGTCGAGCGGATGATTCTTTTACGGTCGCTGCCGTTTTTTGGCGGCCTTGATGAGCCGCGCCTGGCCCGGCTGGCAGCCGGGGCGGTCGTGTCGGCACATGGTCCGGGCGGGATTATCGCGGCCCGCGACGATGCCGGCGAGGCTTTTTATCTGGTGGCCTCGGGCCGGGCCAAGCTCTATCAGATCGGCCCGGACGGCCGGGAGCAGACGCTCTACGTCCTTGGCCCGGGTGAACCGTTTTGCCTGTGTTCGCTGGTGGATGCCGGGGAATTCCCGGCCTTTGCCGCCGCCCTTGAGGAGACGCGGGTGCTGGCTTTCCCGGCCAAGGCCCTGGCCGAAGCGGCCAGGGACGATCCGCAGGTGCTTTTCGATCTGCTGCGGCTCATGTGCCGGCGGCTCAAACAGTCCATGGCCATGGTCGAATCCCTGGCCCTGCTCCCGCTTTCCGGCCGGGTGGCGGGCTTTGTGCTGCACGAGGCTGCGCGGGGGCTTGGCAGCGGCACGGTGCGTCTGGCGATCAGCCACCGGGAGCTGGCCAAGATCGTCGGAGCCACGCCGGAAGCCTTGTCCCGGGCCTTTAAAAAACTGGCCGAAGCCGGCCATGTGGCCGTGCGCGGCCGCGAGGTGGACATTCTCGACCGGGCCGGGCTGGCGGCCGAGGCCGGGCTGGCCGGCGGGGAGGGGTGAGCGTGGAGCGGGTGGACGGAGCCGATGCCGCGGCGTTGCTCGGACTCATGCAAAGGCTCCCGTTGTGGGCCGATTTCGTCAAAGAGGACCTCGACCTCCTCATGCGCACCGGGGCGGTGCGGCTGGTGCGCTTTGGCAGCGGCGAGGCCATTGTCGAGGAAGGCAATTACGAGAAGACCTTTTACGTGCTGCTGCGCGGGCATGGCCGGGTGGTGCGGGGCGGCAGGCTCGTGGCCGAGCTGGATGCGCCGGGCACGATTTTCGGCGAAATGAGCTTTGTCCTGGGCAAGGGGCGTACGGCCACGGTGGTGGCCGATGCGCCCTGCGACTGCCTGGCCGTGGACATGGGCTATGTCGATTTTCTGCCCAGTCCCGAGCGCGAGGATTTCCTGATCCGCATCTTTCGCCGGCTGGCCGTGGTGGTGACAAGCCGGCTGGGCTCGGCCAATGCCCGCAAAGCCGCGCTCCTGACCGCCATGCGGGAGCGCCGCGAGGCGCTCCGGGCCCACGTGGCCGCCGAACAGGCCATCCTCGCAACGCTTCGCCGGGAACTGGCCGGACTTGATACGGCCGACGACGAGGAAGTCCTGCGCCAGTTGCTCGACCGGCAGTTTTAATGACAAGCGGGAGAAGCAGAAGCAGAAGAGAAAGAGGAAGAGAAAGATGCCTCCGGCGGCCAAAGGGCTGAGCCCTTTGGAATCCCACCGGGGGGAAGTTTGATCAGACCGGGTGCGTTACCACGTCGAGACGCGAAAATTGCTTTTTGAGCTTGACGCGGACCACCGTTGCTCCGGCGGCCAAAGGGACTGACACCCTTTGGAATCCCACCTGGGGGAAGTTTTATTTACATGGCGGACCGGGACGGCTTCGGGTCCGAGATCGGGATATCGGTCGGGACGCTGGGCGGCACGTCAGAGGGCGCATCAGGCGGCGTATCAATCGACCCGCCGGGCGGCAGGTCTGAAGGTGCGTCAGGCGGCGTATCGGTCGGTACGCCGGGTGGCCGGTCGGAGGGCGTATCGGTCGGGACGCCGGGCGGCACGTCGGAGGGCGCATCGGGCGGCGTATCAATCGACCCACCGGGCGGCAGGTCGGAGGGTGCGTCAGGCGGCAGGTCGGCTGGCGCACGGGGCGGCACATCCACGGCACCGTCTGCCCCGGCCGGCCGGCCCTTGGAAGCCGGAACCTGGGGCGTCATGGTCTGTTGGGCGGCAGCCAGCACGGCATCAACGAATCTCCCCCGGTTGGGATAGGCCATGGACCCGAGAAACTCGCGCACGGCCTCGAAATCCTGGCAGACGTGGGCGTATTCCTGGCGGCCGGCAATATCTTCGGTCTCGGGATAGGTGACGACGTAATACAGAAAAAAACGGCCGCTTTGGGTGCGGATGATGGCCAAAAGCTCCACCCGGCCGCCGGCCGGCGGCATGAGCCCGTCGGGCAGGACTTCGCGGCGATAATAGGCCAAAAGCGTACCGGTGACGGCCACAGCCGAACCGTTTCGGGGCAGACGGTACTTCCGGCACTTGCCAAGGAGCTTGTCTCCGATGTCTTTTTCTTTCTTCGGTCGTAAAAAGGGCAGCATAATCAAAGGCCTCCGCAGGCAGGGACCGGCCTCCGCAATATGGGGCCGTGTCGCTGGCATATAGCCCCAAGGCGGCGGGCCGGTCAAAGGGAAAGGCGCGGGTTTGTTCTTGCCTTGCCGGCGCGATTGGGGCATGGTTTGCCTGTCGGGACCGAAGTCCCGGAATGCAGGGCGGGTCGGCGACGACTCAGCCCTTTTTTTACAGCCTGACTTTGTGAAAAATGTCACAAAGTTCCCTCCGATTCTCCCCTCTTTTGCCCCCTGTTTCACCGTTCATTGTGAAAAACAGAATGATAGCAACACATTCTTGACAGGAAGCGATTGCAATGCTCTATGATGCAACGAAAGCCCCACGGTCCCGCAACGGATCATACAGGCTCGGGCCGCACCCTGGAGCAATCCGATCGTTTGGCGGCGATACCGGCAGTCTTGCCGGCATCGCGCAACGACGACTTCAGTTTCCAGATGCGGCCAATGGTGCGGCGGCAGGCATCGCGTCTCCCCGCCCGTGGCAGCAAGGCAGTAGCGGCAGGCGGCTCGTCCGGCCGCACGCACCAACCAAGCAACGCAGTTTCGCCGCCAACCACAAGGAGGCCACAGGTGAAGAACTGGAAATGGACCCTGCCCGTCGGGCTATTGGCCATCGTGGCCATCGCTTTATGGTTTGAACCCGCTTTTGCCGACAAACTTTCCGACGCCATCGCCAAAGCGCCCGTTGGCGCTGAACCGGGTCAGATTCCGGCCGATCCCAATGCCGTCAAGGGCTTCCTCGGCATCCCCGGCTCGCCGGTGGTCAACCCCATCCTGGCTTTTTGCTGGGCCGTGTGGGTGGGCTGGATATTCTCCACCGTCGGCGCGTTCGGCGGCGTCATGTCCGGCGTCGGCCACATGAGCGTTTTCGGGTTTGGCAGCTACGCCGGCAGCTTCAAAAAAACCGCGCCCGAGCTTGGCAAGGTCATCACCGACTCCATCAAGGCATCCAACCAGTTCCTGGTCGGTCTTTCTGCCGCCATCAGCTCCTTTAATTACCTCAAAATGAAGCGCCTCGTGCTGCCCCTGGCCATCACCCTGGGCCTTGGGTCGCTGATCGGCGCCTGGCTGGCCCAGGAACTCTCGGCCGGCAAGCTCGATTTCAAGTCCTACCAGGGCTACTTCGGCCTGTTCGTCCTGCTCCTTGGCTGCTGGCTGTTTTACGAGACCACCCCGGCCGGCCAGTCCAAAAAGCAGACCGCCAAAAAGGCCGCCCAGGCTTTTGAGGCCGCAGCCAAAAAGATCAAGTGCGGCGAATCCGTCGACGCCTCCTGCGACGGCCTGCACATCACCCAGTTCACCCTGTCCAAGTGCGCCTTCACCTTCTACGGCGTGCCGTTCCAGTTCAATCCGTTGATCCCCTTCCTCGGCGGCATCGTCATCTCGGCCGTGGCCGCCTTCCTGGGCGTTGGCGGCGGCTTCCTCCTGGTGCCGTTCCTGACCAGCGTCACCCAGTTGCCCATGTATCTGGCCGCCGGAACCTCGGCCCTGGCCGTTTTGGTCAGCATGGTCACCAGCATCATCACCCTGCTTTCCAAGGGCACCCCCATCGAGTGGCACTTCATTGGCCTTGAGATGCTCGGCATCGCCGTCGGCTCCTTCGTCGGCCCCATGACCTCGAAGTACTTCTCCGACGTGTGGCTCAAGCGCCTGTTTATCGTGCTGTCCGCCTATGTCGGCATCGGCTACCTGCTGGCCGGCTTTTTCAACTTCAAGCTCCCCGGCATCTAGATCGCAGGCCTGTCCCCCTGGACACGGCTCCCCGTCCCGGCTACCTGGGACGGGGAGCCTTTTTGGTTATGAACGACTTCTTTCTCCAAGCCTTCCTGGTCATCGACGCCATTCTCGTGGCCCCCTTCCGCTGGTTTGCCAATGCCCAGGCCGGCTTTGTCTGCGGCATGGCCGTGCTGGCCATCGCCTGCGCCCTGCTTGGCCGGGCCTGCGCCGCCGGCGTCGCCCGGGTCCACCGGACCAAGCGCGAACGCCAGGACGCCGAAATACGGCGCCATCAGGACCTGTCCTTCTCAGCCCTGGCCGCCAAGGACCGCGAGACCTATCTGGCCGCCAACCATCTGGCCCAGGAGGCCTACGGCAATTCCATGGCCCTGGCTGCCGGCCGGGCTGCGGCCCTTATCTGGCCGGCCCTGCTCGTGTTGGCCTGGGCCGGCTGGCGGTTTGCCGACGCGCCGCTCCCCCTGGTCGGCGAATCCGCCGGCCCGGCCGTTTTTTTTCTGCCGCTTTATATCGCCGCCTTGTGGGGTCTGGCCCGGGTGACGCGGGCGCTTCGGCCTGCTGGCGATGCCCGGGCCGGTTCTGATCCGACCCACTTTCCTCCCGCCCCGAAGTGACGTATCCTCCCCGGAAAGGGGGGTGAATGGATGCGGCGACGGGAGTTCCTGCTGGCGGGCCTTTTGGTGCCCTTTCTGCCTGCGTGCGGTCACGATGAGGATGCCGTGCGGGTGGATCTCTCCCGGCGCGAGGAACCGACCATGCGCCAGCCGCCCAAGGCCGTCACCTACGCCTACCTGCCCCAGTACGCCCACACCGTTTCCTACGAACGCCACCGGCTGCTCCTCGATTATCTTTCCCGGTCCACCGGCCTTTCCCTGCGCCAGGTCTTTCCCGACACCTTCGAGGAACACGTGCGCATGGTGGAGCGCGGCGAGATCGACATTTCCTTTTCCAATCCCTTCGCCTACATCCGCATGGCTGCCAGCGGGGCCAGGGCCTTTGCCCGCATCATCGAACCGTCGGGCAAGCCGGATTTCAAAAGCCAGATCATCTGCCGACGCGACAACAAGGCACTGGTCACCCTGGCCGACTGCCGGGGCAAGCGCTGGATGGCCGTGGACCAGTCCTCGGCCGGCGGCTACATCTACGCCCTGGGCGAATTTTACGACAACGGCATCCGCCGGTCCGATTTCGCCGAAATCACCTTTGCCCCGGGGCCGGGCGGCAAGCAGGAAAAAGTCGTCCTGGCCGTGTTTGCCGGAGCCTGCGACATCGGCTCCATCCGCGACGGCACCCTGGACATCCTGCGCGAGCGCATCGACATCGGCCAGTTGCGCATCCTGGCCGAGAGCAAATCCTACCCCGGCTGGGTCTACAGCGCCCGCCTGGGCTTCCCCCCGGAAACCACGGCCAGGATCGCCCGGGCCTTTTTCGCCCTGAACTACGACCGGCCCGACGACGCCACCATCCTGACCACCGCCGGAATGCGCGGCATCATCCCGGCCAACGACGCCGACTATGCCTCGGTGCGCCGGCTGGCCGAAAAGCTCGGCCTCGACGCCACGGCCGGGGGCGACGAATGATCCTGCGCCTGTCCGCCCTGAGCTTTCGCACCAAGATCAACTGCGGCATCGTGCTCATCGTCGGGCTGATCGCCATCCCCCTGGCCTACCTGACCTGGCGGGCTGCGGCTGAATCCCTCCAGGCCGAAACCCGCAAACGCGGGCTGGTCCTGTCGGAAAATCTGGCCATGCGGGTGTCCGACCCCATGCTGTCGATGGACCTGCTGCGGCTTAAAAACATGGTCGACGAGCTCGATAAGGTCGACGACATCAGCTACGCGTTTATCCTCGACCGCCAGGGCAGCGTGCTCGTCCACACCTTCACCGGCGGTTTTCCCGTGGAGTTGCTCGACGTCAACGCCCCGCAAGGGGACAAGCCCACGATCCGCCTGCTCGACACCGGCCGGGAATTCATCGACGATTTCGCCGCCCCGGTGGTCATTGTCGGCACCCCCTTCGGCACGGCCCGCATCGGCCTGTCGCGCACCAAGGCCGAGGCCGCCGCCGACCGTCTGGCCCTGATGATCGTCTTTTATTCCGCCGCGGCCATGGTGGCCGCCCTGGCCCCGTCCACCCTCTTTGCCCGGCGCGTCACCGAACGCATCAATCGCCTCAAGCGCCATGCCGAAGAGGTGGTCAAGGGCAACCTCGACCCCCGGGCCGGCCCCCCGGCCCTTCGTCCCTGCTCGGCCATCCTCGATTGCGACAAAAAACTGTGCCCGGCCTACGGCGACAAGGCCCGGCGCTGCTGGCTGACGGCCTCGCCGGACCAGCGCGGCGACGGGCCGGAGTCCTGCCGGGACTGTCCGGTCTACCGCGAACAAAAGGGCGATGAGATCCAGGATCTGGCCGAGACCTTCGATGTCATGGCCGTGTCGCTCAAAACCCATCTCGACGAACTGCGCCGGGCCGAACGGGTGCTCTCGCGCCAGGAGCGCCTGCTGCGCACCATTCTCGACGCCACCCCGGACTTCGTCTGCCTTGTTGATGAAAATTCCAAGTATCTGGCCGTCAACCGGGCCTATGCCACCTTCGTCGGCCAGCCCTCGGGGACCATTGTCGGCAGCACCGACCGCGAGATATACCCTGAAGACGAAGGCCCGGACATGCACGAAGAGAACAGGCGGGTCCTCGACGCCGGCCGGCCAAGCGACCGCGAAGTCAGCCTTCGTCGGCCCGGCGGGCCGCTTTGGCTCCACATCGTGCGCGTGCCGGTCACCGACCCGGCCGGCCGGGTCATCGGCCTGTTGCGCACCGCCCGCGACGTCACCCAGCTCAAGCAGTTCCAGGAGCAGCTCATCCAGTCCCAAAAGATGGAATCCATCGGCAAACTGGCCGGCGGCGTGGCCCACGAGATCAACACGCCCCTTGGGGTCATCCTCGGCTATTCCCAGCTCCTGCAGGAAGACGTCCCGGCCGGCAGCCAGATCCGGGCCGATTTGCAAACCATCGAGAAACAGGCCAAGGTCTGCCGCAAAATCGTGGCCGACCTGCTGGGCTTTTCGCGGCAGGCCGAAAGCGCCAAAATCGAAATGTGTTTCAACAATTCGCTTATGGAAGCCATCAGCCTCGTGCGCCACGCCTTGTCCCTGGACAAGATCGCCATCGTGACCAACCTCGATGAGCGGATGCCCATTATTTACGGCGACCCGGAAAAGCTCAAACAGGTCTGGATCAATCTCCTGTCCAACGCCCGCGACGCCATGGCCGGCCGGGGCGGCACCGTGCTTGTGCGGTCACGGCTTTTCGCCGAAGACCAGAAGGTCACGGCCTGGTTTGCCGATACCGGTCCCGGCATCAGCCCGGAAAACCAGAGCCGCATCTTCGATCCCTTTTTCACCACCAAGCCCGTGGGCCAGGGCACCGGCCTCGGGCTGTCCGTGTCCTTTGGCATCATAAACGACCACGGCGGGGCCATCCGGGTCGAGACGCCGGCTCCGGACGGCTTTTTCGACGCCCATCTGACCGGCGGCGAGGACACGCCCGGCACGGTCTTCATCGTCGACCTGCCCCTTGACCACGAAGAAACCCTCGGCGGGCCGCGCCCGGCCGATCCCACGGAGGCATAACGCCCATGGCCGACATTATCGTGCTCGACGACGTCATTGACGCCGGCGTCGTCATCAAACGCATCCTGGAACGCAAGGGACACAGCGTCACCGTCTTTACCGAGGAGGAGGAGGCCCTTGCCCATGTGGCCAAGAAGCACCCGGCCCTGGCCATCCTCGACATGAAGCTTAAAAAACTGAGCGGCGTGGAAGTGCTCGAAGAGATCAAGAAGCGCTCGCCCCTGACCCGGGTCATCATGCTGACCGGCTACCCCACCCTGGAAACGGCCCGGGAGTCGGTGCGCCTGGGGGCCTGCGAATACTGCGTCAAACCCATCGACAAGGACGAACTCGAACGCAAGGTCGAGGAAGCCCTGGCGGCCCCCGAGCCGGGCCAGGGCTGATCGGGGCGGACGTGTTTTCCAGGGAACTCTTTCGCCGCTGGACCTATCAGGTCTTTGCCCCGGGGGTGCTTTTACGCGAAAAGTACAACGCCTTCCGGGAACTCTTGCGCTATGACGACGCCTGTCTCGAACTGATTGCCGCCATCGAGGACATCCACTACGGCGGCGCGGCCGTGGACTGGACCCGGGTGGTCCATCTGACCCGCCGGCTGCGCACCTCGGTCGCGGAGCTGGTGGAACGTCTGGGGCGCCTCTCGCCCAGCCGCCATCTCGATTTGCCGGAATACGCCCGCAAGGTGGATTTCTACGTCCAGATGGCCCTGGACCTGCCGGCCGGCGACATGTCCCCGCCCTTTGTCGCCCCCCTGGCCGAGCTGGCCGGCGACGTGGCCCGGGCCGGGGGCAAGGCCGCCAATCTGGCCCGGGCCGCGACCGAGGCCAAGGTCCCGGTGCCGGACGGCTTCGTGGCCACCACCGGGGCCTTCCGCTATTTTCTCGAAGCCTGCGAACTGCGCCCGGGCATCGACCGGTGGCTGCGCCGGGTGGATCTGGCCCGGCCCGATGCCGTGGCCGACATTGCCGGCGAAATCCGAAGCCTGATCCTGGCTGCCCGAGTGCCCGACGAAGTGGCCGGTCCCATTGCCGCTGCCGCCGCCCGCCTGGGCAAAGGCCCCAAGGGGACCGTGCTGCCGCTGGCCGTGCGCTCCTCTGCCGTGGCCGAGGACGGCCGGGCCTCCTTTGCCGGCCAGTACGAAAGCCTGCTTGGCGTCGATCCGGCCGAGGCCGTGGCCGCCTACCGCCGGGTGGTGGCCGGCAAGTACTCGGCCAAGGCCCTCACCTACCGGGTGCTGACCGGCTATGCCGACGAAGAAACACCCATGGCCGTGCTCTTTTTGCCCATGGTGCCGGCTGCCGCTTCCGGGGTGCTCTATACCCGCGACAGCGCCGATCCTGACGCGCCCATGACCGTCTACGCCGTGCCGGGCCTGGGCGCGGATCTGGTCGAGGGCGCAGCCAGCCCGGAACGCCTGGCCCTGTCCCACGATCCGCCCCATTTCCTCCTCGACCGCCAGACCCTTGACGCCCCGCTGCTGACCGAAACCGCGGCCGGCCGGCTGGCCGCCCTGGGACTGGCCCTGGAGCGGACCTTTGGCTCGCCCCAGGACGTGGAATGGGTGCTTGGTCCGGACGGCGCGCCGGCCATCCTGCAATCCCGGCCCATGGCCGTGGAGGACGGTCCGGCCCTGGCTGCGCAGACACTGACGCCGCCGCGCCCGGTTGGCCTCACCCCCCTTTTGTCCGGCGGCATGCGCGCCTCGGGCGGCTCGGCCGCCGGCATCGTGCGCTTTGCCGCCACCATTTTGGACATCGAGGCCATCGCCCCGGGCACGGTCCTGGTCACCCCCACCCTGCCGACCACCCTGGCCCGGGCCGTGGACCGACTGGCCGCGGTCATCGCCGTCTCAGGCAGCCGGGCCGGCCATTTCGCCTCGGTTGCCCGGGAGTTCGGCCTGCCCGTCATCACCGGAGCCACTGACGCCTTTGCGGCCCTGACCGAAGACATGGAAGTGACCGTCGATGCCGACGCCGCCCTGGTCTACCCCGGACAGGTGGCCGCCCTGCTCGCCCGGCCCGCTGCGCCACGGGCCGGCGCGGGCTCGCCCGTGGCCGAACGGCTGGCCCGGCTGGTGCCGCTGGTGGCCGGACTGACGCTGACCGATCCGTCGTCGCCGGATTTCACCCCGGCCAGGGTCCGATCCCTCCACGACATCGTGCGCTTTGCCCATGAAAAGGCCGTCACCGAGATGTTTTCCCTGGTCGGCGAGTCCGGCCGGGGGCTGGCCTCGGCCAAACGCCTGCGCAGCCACCTGCCACTGACCATGTATGTCCTGGACCTCGGCGGCGGCGTGTTCGAGTCGGCGGCGGGGGACAAGGAACTGCGGCCCGACCAGATCAAAAGCGCCCCGATGTGGGCCTTGTGGGCCGGGCTGGCCGCTGACGACGCCCCCTGGCCCGAGGGGCCGCCCATCACCGACGACGAGGCCTTTGACCGCACCAGCGCCGGCATCTTTGTCAACGACTCCAAACATCTGGCCAGTTACGCCGTCATCTCCGACACCTATGCCCACGCCATGCTGCGCTTTGGCTACCATTTCACCGTGGTGGACGCCCTGTGCGGGCCCGAGGACGCCCAGAACTACGTCAATTTCCGGTTCAAAGGCGGCGGAGCCGGTTTTGACCAACGCACCCTGCGCCTGTCCTGCATCCGCCGGGTGCTCACCCATTTCGGCTTTGTTGTGCGGGCTGCCGGCGACCTGCTCGACGCCTCGCTCACCCGCATCCCGGAAAAAACGGCCCAGAAACGGCTGGCCATGCTCGGCTGCCTGCTGGCTGCCAGCCGGATGCTCGACATCCGCCTGACCAGCGAGGCCGAGGCCGATGCCTGGGTCGCGGCCTTTCTCGAACGCACCGACCGCTGAGGCCATCCACTGCCATGGCTGCCGCAAATCACGCCTACCACCTGACCTGGGTGACCAGCCATCTGGCCGTGGGCGGCGCGCCCATGTCCCATGAGCAGCTCGACTCCCTGAAAAGCCAGGGGATCACAGCCATTCTCAACCTGTGCGCCGAATTCTGCGATCTCCACGAGATCGAGGCTGCCGCCGGCTTCGAGGTCCACTATCTGCCCATCCCCGACGAGGGCGCGCCGGACATGGCCGCCCTGGAAACAGCCCTGGCCTGGCTCGACGAGGCCATCTACCTCGGCAAGAAAGCGCTCATCCACTGCCGCCACGGCATCGGCCGCACCGGCACGGTCCTAAACGCCTATCTCCTGCGCCGGGGCCTTGGCCACAAGGGCGCGGCCCGGGTGTTGCGGCCGCTGCGCTCCAAGCCGACCAATTTCGACCAGTGGTGGACCATCCGCCGCTATGGCAAGACGGCCGGGAAGCTCACCGTGCGCGAGCCACGCCTGGAATCCGGCCGGGCCGTCAATCTGGCCCCGTTTCTGGCCGACTATGACGCCCTGGCCGCCCTGGCCGGACAGGCGGCCGCGACAACGCCCTGCTGCGGCCGCGACACCGATGCCTGCTGCCGCCGCCCGCTATGGCTGTCGCTGATCGAAGCCGTGGCCCTGGCCCGGGCCATCGACCAGGAGCTGCCAAGCGAGGTGCGCCAAAGCGTCATCGAACTGTCTGGCGAGGCCTCGCGGGAAATGGACGACCTGACCCGGCGCTACGACGATTCCCGGGAACTGTGCCTGTCGGCCTGGTCCCGGCTATGCCCGCTGGCCAGGGACGGAGCCTGTCTGGTCCTGGCCCACCGGCCCATGGCCTGCATCACCTACGGCGCGCCCGGCGTTGCCCTGGCCGCCCTGTGGGAAAAAACCCTGGAACCGGGCCTGGCCGAGCTGTCGCGCCAGGTCTTTCTGGCCCTGGCCGGCACTCTGGGCGACGAGGCGCTGCCCTATTTCGCCCTGCCCGACGTGGCCTCGGGACGCTACGTGTCCGCGGTGTTTCAGTATCTGCTGGCCCTTTCCAGGCGTTGACCGCAGCCGCCGGGACGGCGTAGGAGAACGGGTCACACACCGCAACGAAGGAGACTGCCATGGCTGAAGATTTCAGGACGCTTCTCATGGAATCGGACCGGCTCGAAGACGGCGACCGCTGGTTCGGCGACATCCAGATCGGCGGCTGGTTCTATTTTTCGGCCCAGGCCGGGCCGTTTCACGACAGCCGGCCCCAGACGCTCCTGGACAATCCCATGGGCTACGAGTCCTTTGACCTGCGCCTGCAAACGGTACAGGGCGTGATCAGCTACGGCCGCCACGGGGCCTGGGATGATCTCAAAAACAAGCCCTGGGCCGCCCTGTTCAAGGAGGACCGCCCCACGGTCCTGCACGCCCCGGACGTCCCTGTCGCCACCTGCCAGCAGATTTACGAGGACCTCCTGGCCTACGCCCGGACCAATCCGGTGCCGTAACGGCTCTGTCCGCTTGCCGGGGCAATGGGCGCGCCGCATTGCCCCCTTCCCCTCCTGCGCCCCCCGCGCTATACCCAGGCCATGAGACGCCCCGCAATATGCCGCCCCAGTGCCCTGGTCCTGGCCGCCTGTCTGGCAACCGTCCTGCTCGCCGGCTGCGCCGGCCTGGAGGAGACCCCGCCGCCGCCGGCCCGCAACAGCCAGGCCGCCGCCCCCGGCCAGACTGCCGCTCCCGGCCAGACGCCGGCCGCGCCGCCCCAGATGCGCGCTGCCGTGCCCCCGGCCCCGAGTGCCCCCTGGAACAGCCGCATCTCCCCGGCCAGCCAGCAGATCGCCAGTTTTAGCACCCTGGCCCCGGCGGTTGACCGCTCCATTGCCTATGTCGCCCGCAAACCGGCCGGGGCCGTGGCCGTGGACCAGCCCGGCGCACGCCTCACCTGGGGCCAGCTCCACCAGAGCCTGCTTACCTTCCGGCGCATCCTGCCCGAACTCGACCGCGACCCGGCAGTGCTGGCCAAATATTTCACCTGGGTGCCGCTTTCCACCGATACGCTTTTGACCGGCTACTACGAACCGACCATCGAGGTCTCGCGCACCCGCCAAGGCCAATACATCTGGCCCATCTACCGCAATCCCGGGGCCACGGGCAAACAACACAGCCGGGAAGCCATCGACTACAAAGGCGCGCTGGCCGGCCGCAACCTGGAACTGGGCTTTGCCAAGGACCCCATCGCGGTCTTTTTCCTGCACGTCCAGGGCTCGGGCAAGCTGCGCTACATCGAGGACGGCTCCACGGTCTATGCCCTCTACGACGGCAAAAACAGCCACCGCTACGTGGGCGTCGGCCGGGTCATGGTGGAACGAGGCTGCTTTCCCGATGAAGAGATGAGTATGCAGCGCATCCGCCGCTTCCTGGAGGAAAACCCGTCCCAGGTGCGCGAATACCTGACCCAAAACCCGAGCTATATCTTTTTCAAGGCCTCCCAGACCACGCCGGTCGGGGCCATGGGCGTGCCCGTCACCCCCCACGCCAGCGTGGCCGTGGATCCGGGGTTTGTCCCCTACGGCACCCTTTTGGCCGTCGACGGCGACCTGCCCGGCTATCCGCCCGGGACCGGCCCCGGCGTCGAGCGCTTCACCGGCTTTGTCATGGCCCAGGACACCGGCTGCATGCGCGGCAACCACTTCGACCTCTACCTCGGGCCGGGCGAAAAAGCCGCCCATCAGGCCGGCCTCATGAAAGGCACGGCCAAGGGCTACGTCCTCATGCCGCGGTAGGACGGGAGGTGTGGCGGGGGAGAAGAAAAGAGTGCCTCCGGCGGCCAAAGGGCAGTGCCCTTTGGAAACCCACCCGGGGGCAGGGTAACGGGCGGGCCCAAGGCCTGCGAAGCTGTGGCGGGAGTTATGACGCGAGTACTCATCGCCGACGATAACGCAATTTTTCGGGAAGTGCTCCGGCGGCATGTGACGTCGCTCTTTGGCTTTGCCGTCGTTGAAGCCGAAAACGGCCTGGAGGCCGTGGCCCTGGCCGAAACCGTGCACCCGGATCTGATCCTTTTAGACCTCGTCATGCCGGGCCTCGACGGCATCGAGGCCATCCGCCGCATCCGGGCCATCCCGGCCCTGGCCGATGTGCCCATCATCTTCCTGTCCGCCGAGACCGACCGTTGCGTCTGGGCCGAAGCGCTTTCGGCCGGGGCCAACGACTTCATGCCCAAGCCCTACCATCGCCAGGAACTGGCCGCCCGCATCAGCCTGCACTTGAAGCTCGCCAACCTCGGCCAGGAGCTTCGCCGGCAAAACGATCTGCTCACCCGGGAACGCTATCTGGCCGGCTGCGTCCAGCGCCAGCTCTTGCCCAAGGACCTCGATTTCCCGGGCATCGAGTCCGCCGTGGTCTATCAGGCCCAGGAACAGATCGGGGGGGATTTTTACGAAGCCTGGGACGACGGCGCAGCCGTCAATGTGGTCATGGCCGACATCTCCGGGCACGGAGCCTCGGCCGCCATGCTCATGGCCGTGTGCAAGGGGTTGCTCTTGTCGCTGCGCCAGTCCGGGCTGGACCCGGAAGACGTGGTGGCGGCGCTCAATACCCTGCTGTGCGAACTGCTGCTCGGCGGCGACCTGGACATGTTCGTGACCCTGGTCCTGTGCCGCATCGACCGGACCCTGCCGCTGCTGTCCGTGGTCTCGGCCGGGCATGTGCCGGCCTATGTCATCGGCCGCGTGGGCTTAACCGAACTGCCGTCCCAGGGGCCGGCCCTCGGCATCCTGCCCCACTTCAACTGGGCCGCCCGCACGATCCCCTTTGGCCCCGGCGACACCCTCTTTCTCTATACCGACGGCCTGACGGAACTACGCGCCCCGGACGGGACGTTTTTCGGCGAGGCCCGGGTGCTGGAACACCTGCGACCGGGTATCTCCCCCAAGGACCTCATCGGCGAGATCATCGAAACCGCCCTGCCCTTTTGCAAGGGCTTCCTCCACGACGATCTGGCCATGGCCGCCCTGCTCCGTCTGGCCTGACCCGGCCCTGACCCGGCCCCGGCCACACGTCAGGCGTAGCGGGCCAGCCCCGAAGCCCGGTCGGCAAAGACATCAAAAACCGCCCCGAGCGTCACCACCCGGATGATCTTGTCCACATGGGGATGCAGGCGGCAGATGCCCATACGCCCGCCCCTGGCCGCGACAGCCTTTCGCACCGACACCATGGCCCCGATGGCCTTGCTGTCCATGAAGTTGACCGCCCCGAGATCGAGCAGCAGGTCCTCACCCTTGGCCGCCTCGAAGTGCGCCAGCACCGCATCCTTGAAATCCTCGCTCCCGGTGTGGTCCACTTCGGGAGTCAGCACCGCCACCACCAGACATCCGCCGACCAGTTCCGCCGTCAGGTCCATGCCCGTTCCCCGCGTTCGCCGCGTTGCCCTGGGGGGCGGCCGCTCGTGCCGCCGGATCGGGAAACGCCAGGGCCGGGCGCTTCCCGCTGCAAATCAGGTCCCGTCGTCATCCCTGCCCTGGTCCAGGACCGCCTGGCAGGCCGTCCGCCAGACCGGCAGCCGCGAGGCCAGGCCCGATGCGGCCAGATACAGTTCATCCAGAGGATTTATGGCATAATCGTGGCTGATGACCACCAGCTCGTGCTCCAGGCGGTTGGCGGTGTGCACGGCCAGCAGCGGCGAAAAACCGGCCCGCCGGTCGCGCCCCGGCTCGTGGTGGCGGTAGACCGCCCGCACCACCTCGTCTTCCACGCCCCAAAGCCCCAGCAGATAGGCCCCGACCTCGGCGTGGGAGGCCCCGAAAAAATGCTGCTCCATGTCGAGGATGGTCCCCTGGCCGGCCTGGCAGGCCCGGATGACCTCCAGATACAGTTCGGGAAAATTGGTGGCCATGACCAGCTTGCCCACGTCGTGGAGCAGCCCGGCAATATAGCAGGACTCGCGCACGTCGTTCTCCGCTCCCTCCTGGACCGCGATCTCCCGGGCCATCCGGGCCGTGCCCAGGCAATGGCTCCACAGCTTCTCCAGGTCGAAGTCCCGAAAGGCGTCCTTGTCGAAACGCCCGAAAAGCCCGACCCCGAGCACCAGGGCCTTGACCACGTCAAGCCCCAGCAGGTTGACGGCGTGGGCCGGGCTGGAAACATGGACGCGCAGGCCGAAAAAGGCCGAGTTGACCAGTTTGAGCACCCCGGCGGCCATGCCCACGTCCTGGGCAATAAGGGCGGAGACCTCGCGCACGGACGGGT